>JBGPBV010000153.1:0-16058 GCA_041481445.1 Vicinamibacteria bacterium | reverse complement strand
GGCGCGCTCACGCGCCTGGCCCCGGGCGCCCCGCTGGCCACGGACGGCGGGCAGTGGCCGCGCGGCGGCCTGGTCGATCCGTCCGGCCGCTACTTCTACGCCGCGAACGCGACGTCAGGGAACGTCTCCGCCTACGCCCTCGATGCGACGACCGCCCTTCCGAGCCCCGTGGCCGGATCGCCGGTCGCCGCCGGCGCCTATGCGCGCCAGGTGGCGATCACCCCGTCGCGGCAGTTCCTCTACGCGGCGGTCGCCAACGGCAACGTCGTGTCCGGTTATGCGATCGCGTCTTCCACGGGCGCGCTCACCCCGTTGGCCACACCGACCTTCGCCGCCGGCTCCATTCCCCAGGGACTGGCCGTGGACGCCAGCGGCCGTTTCATCTACGCCGCCAACAGCGGATCCGGCAACGTGTCCGGCTATGGCATCGAGGCGACGGGGGCTCTGACGCCACTGACCGGCTCCCCCTTCGCGGCGGGGACGGGGGCGGTGGCCATCGCGGTCACCAACCACGACCTGCTCTTCCGCGACGACTTCGAGGCCGGAGGACTCGGCGCCTGGACGGCGGCGAGCACCGACGGTGCGGACCTCGCGGTGTCCACGGACGCCTCTCTCGAGGGTTCCCTCGGCCTCTCGGCGACTGTCGACGACACGACGTCGCTCTACGTGCTCGACGACCACGCGCAGGGCGAGAGCCGCTACCGGGCGCGGTTCCTCCTCGATGCGACCGGGTTCGACCCCGGCGAGGTCCTCGGCCACCATCGCGTGCGGATCCTCATCGCGTCGCAGGAGACCCCCGCGCGCCGCATCGTGACGCTCGTGCTCCGGCGGCGCGACGGCCAATTCGCCGTGGCCGGCCGGGTCCTCCTCGACGACGGCACGCGGGTCGACACGCCGTTCGTGGGCCTCGCCGCCGGCCCCCACTCCATCCAGTTCGATTGGCGGCGCGCGGACGTGCCCCCGGCCCAGGACGGGTCGTTCGAGCTGTTCGTGGACGACGTCTCGGTGGCGAGCCTCGTCGGCCTCGACAACGACACTCACCCCGTCGACTTCGTGCGCCTGGGGGTCATGGGACCCAAGGCCGGCGCCGCGGGCACGCTCGCGTTCGACGCGTTCTCCTCCCGGCGCTACAACTTCAACTGGCGCTGACGACCCCGGCCGCAGCGCCTCCGCGCGGCGCGGACAGGCCGCGCGACAGGTCGACGCAGACGAGCGCGAACAGGACGAGCACGCCCAGCGACGTGACCGCCGCCTGAACGCGCAGGTCCTGGATGCCGAACGGATCGGCCCAGGGGTTCACACCGATCGCGAGCAGGGCCACCACCGCGGGGACGCGCCTCCAGGCGGCCACCGTCGCGCCATCGCCGGGACGCAGCAGGACGACGGCGGCGGGCAGCGCGAGCAGGAGGTAGTGCAGCCAGACCATGGGCGCGGACAAGAGGTACACGAGGCATCCCGCCGCGATGGCGGCGCCGTCCTCGATGGCGGCCGGTACGGGCCCATGCCGGCGGCCGAGCCAGAGGCAGGCGAGGACGATGGCCGTCGTCGCCAGCGCCAGCAGCGGCGCGAGGTCGACCTCCAGGGTCTCCAGCACCTGCCGGGCCAGGCCCATGTTGCCGTAGCGGAGCGGGATCTTCTCCGGCGGCAGCGACCTCAAGTACGCCAGCCACTGCGGCCAGGCCTGCCACGTGCCGAACACGAGGGCCGGCGCCGCCACTCCGGCGGCCGCGCCCGCCGCCATCCCGACGGACTGCCGGGCGAGCTTCTGCCGCCGGCGGCCCAGGATCCACGACGCCGCCAGCAGCGGCACCAGGGCGATCAGGTTGGGCTTGAAGAGGACCAGCAGCGCCAGCAGGGCACCGGCCGCCCACTGCCATCGCGAGGCGTCCTTTCGCGAGGAGAGCCACAGGTAGCCGGCGATCAGGCCCACTTGAAGCTGGTTGACGTTGCCCACGCGGATGTCCGACTCGAGGGGCTGACACGCCAGCCCCGCGAAGGCGACGAAGAGCAGCGCCACCGTGAGCCCGTGCCCGAGCCGCCGCGCCAGGGCCAGCACTCCCGTGGTGAACGCGGCCAGGCCGATCAGGCGGAAGAGGAGGAAGTCGTGCTCGTAGGAACCTCCCGACAAGGGCCGGAAGGCGCTGTAGAGCAGCGGCGTGGCCGTGGGCTCGAACACCTTCCACGGCTGCGCGGCGACCCGGCGGCGCTCGGAGTCCTCGTCCGTCTGCGCCCGGCGCCGGAACTCGCCGGCGAGCCGATAGCGCGCCTCCTCGGCGTAGACGTTCGGGACGTCGCCGCGGCCGGCGACCTGGGCCACGACCCAGAACTGGTAGAAGTCCAGGCCGGGGGAGCGACGGCCCAGGGACCACGACGCCCCGAGCCCCGAGAGGGCCAGCACGGCGGCGAGCAGGAGCGCGGGGTCGCGGGAGAGACGCCCTGCCCATCGCGATGGAGGGCTCGTCGTCACACGACGGCGGGATCCTCCGGCGAAGAGGTCCACTTCGTGAAGCTCTCCGCCCCCGTATCCGTGATGAAGATGCAGTCCTCGTGGCGGACGCCCAGCTCGCCCGGGATGTAGATCCCGGGCTCGTCGCTGAAGCACATCCCCGGCCGCAGCTTCGTCGTGTTGCCGCGCACGAGGTAGGTCCACTCGTGGCCGTCCATCCCGATGCCGTGGCCCACGCGGTGCGTGAAGTACTTGTAGTCGGGCCCGAAACCCGCCTCCTCGATCACCCGGCGCGCGGCCGCGTCCACGGACTGCGCCTCCACGCCCGGACGCGCCGCCGCGAACGCCGCCTGCTGCGCCTTGCGGACGGTGTCCCACACCTGGCGCTGGCGGTCGGTGGGCGGCGCCCCGAAGACGCCGGTGCGGGTCACGTCGCTCGCGTAGCCGTGCAGGCGGCCGCCGCCGTCGATGAGGACGACGTCGCCCTTGCGGAGCGGCCTGGGCTGGGTCGTGCCGTGCGGGAAGGCGGCGTCGGCCCCGAACAGGACGAGCGAGCCCCCGGGCATGCCGAGCTTCCGGAAGGCCTCCGCGCTCAGGCGCGAGACCTCCGCCTGCGTCATGCCCTCGCGCAGGGACTGGAAGACCGCGCGGTGGGCACGCAGCGTGATCTCGTTCGCGCGCCGCATCAGGGCCAGCTCGTGCGCATCCTTGATCACCCGGCCGCCCGCGGTCACGCCGGTGGCGCTCACCAGGCGCGCGGACGGCAGGGCCGCCCCGATCTCGCTGGAGAACGCGAACGGCATGGCCTCCTCGATCCCGACGCGCCCGGTGGCGCGGCGGTCGCGGAGGATGGTGGCCACGAGCGCGAACGGGCTCTCGTGCTCCTCCCAGGCCCGGACGTCGCGGCCGATCTTGACCTGCTCGAGGCCGCGCGCCTTCTCGAAGGCGGGCGTGACCCAGGCCGGGTCCCCTTCCCGCGTGATCACGGTGCCGAAGAAGCGCTCGCTGAGCCCCCACTGGGCGCCGGTGAGGTATTCGAGGCTGGTGCCGGAGGCGATCACGATCGCGTCCAGCCCCTCCGCCGCCATCGCCGCCTGCGCGCGCGCGACCCGTGCCCGGTGCTCGTCAGTCGAGATGGGCGTGACGCCGTCGGTCATCGACGACAGGGACGAGATCGCCTCCGGAAGGTCGTCGGCCGTCGTCGGGCCCGGAGTGGCCGAAGCCGCGCCCGGGGCCAGCGCGCCCCCCACCAGGCAGCCCGAGAGATGAAGCAGGTCACGGCGGGAGAGGGTCACGGCGGCTATGGTACCCTCGATCGTTCATGGCTCGCCGGGCCGGCCGGCTGCTCCCCGCAGCCTTTCTCCTCCTCGCCGGCGCGGCGGCGGCGCGCGCGGCCTCCTTCCCTCCCGACCTCCACTTCCGCAGCCTCTCCACCGACCGCGTCACCGTGCACTTCCACCAGGGGCTGGAGGCGATGGCGCGCCGCGCCGCCACCCTGGCCACGGAGATCCTGGAGCGCCACGAGGCGCGCTACGGCGTGCGCGTCGGACGCGTCCAGCTCGTGCTGGCCGACGTGGAGGACGACCCCAACGGCTTCGCCACGCCCCTTCCCTACCCGATGGTGCAGTTACGGGCGGTGGCCCCGGACGGCAGCGAGGACTTCGGCAACTACGACGACTGGCTGCGCCTGGTCCTCACCCACGAGCTGACGCACATCGTCCACCTCGAGGAGAACCACCGCCTGGTCCACGCCGGGCGGAAGGTGCTCGGCCGCGCCCCGTTCCTCTTCCCCAACGCGGCCACCCCGACCTGGATGCTGGAGGGACTGGCCACCTACGAGGAGACGCAGGGGACGGCCTTCGGCCGCGGCCGCAACCCCGACGTGCGAATGGTCCTGCGCATGGCCTCGCTGGAGGAGGACTTCCTGCACGAGGACGAGCCCGTGGCCGGCCTCGATCGCTGGCCGGCCGGCTCGGGCTCGTACTTCTACGGGGAGGCGTTCCTGGCCGACCTCGCCTCCCACGTGGGGCCCCAGGTCCTTCCCGAGCTCGCGCGCGTCCACTCCGGCCGCGTGATCCCCTTCCTGGACGAGCTCACCGCCCACAAGGTGACGGGCTCGACCTTCCACGCCCTCTGGTCGGCGTGGCAGCAGAGCGAGCAGGCGGCCTTCCGGCAGGAGGCGGACGCCATCCGCGCCCGCGGCCTGACCGCCTCCCGCGCGCTCACCACGCGCGGGGTGCGGCAGAGCGGGCCGCGCTTCCGCCCGGACGGGCAGTGGATCGCCTTCACCGACCGCGACCTGACGCACTTCCGCTCGATCCACCTCATTCGTCCGGACGGAACGGGCGAACGGGAGCTGGTCAAGCGCAACGGCGGCGCCTCCCTGGGCTGGACGCCGGACGGCCGGCGCATCGTCTACGAGGAGCCGGAGACCGACCACATCTTCCGCGTGCGCTCCGACCTCCGCATCGTGGACGCCGCCACCGGCCGGACGCGATGGCTCACCCGCGGCGTGCGCGCGCGCGATCCCGACGTGTCCCCCGACGGCGGCACGGTCGTCTTCGTGCGGCAGCGCGCGGACGGGAGCGACCTCGCCCTCATCGGCCTGGACGGGAAGGGACGGCGTGACCTCACGCGGTCGGAGACGGGCACGCAGTGGGGCTCGCCCCGATGGAGTCCCGCCGGCGATGCCCTGGTCGCCGCCCGCTGGCTGGAGGGCGGGATGCTCGACGTCGTGCGCGTCGATCCCGTGTCGGGGGCGGTCACGCCCCTGACCGAGGACCGCGCGAAGGACGTGGAGCCGGTGTGGACGCGGGACGGCGCCTACGTCGTCTTCCGCTCCGACCGCGACGGCGTCTCGAACCTCCATGCCGTGCGGATGGCCGACCGCGCGCTCCTGCGCGTCACGAACGTGCTCGGCGGCGCCTTCACGCCCGACGTCTCCCCGGACGGACGGAGCATCGCGTTCGCGGGCTACAGCGCGCGCGGCTACGACATCCGCATCATGGACTTCGATCCGGCCGCGCTCGTCCCCGCGGAGCCGTTCGTCGACACCTACCCGCCCGCGGCCGCGGTCCCGCCCGACCCCGCGCCGCTGAGCGCGCCGGACCGGCCCTACCGTCCGGCCGCCCTGCTCCTGCCGCGGTTCTGGACGCCGTACTTCGACCTCTCCTCCCCCGACACCAAGGTGGGAGTGGTCACCGGCGGGACGGATGCGCTCTTCCGCCACGCCTGGGCCGGCGACCTGCGCTACCTGACGGAGATCGAACGCTTCGGCGGCCAGCTCTTCTATCAATACGACCGCTTCCGCCCGACCTTCAGCCTCGACGTCGAGGACACGAGCGATCCGGAGGAGGACGGGTTCACGCACTCGCAGCGCCTCACCCTCCGCGCGACCCTGCCCCTGCACCGGTCGCTGCGGACCGCGCACAGCGTCAGCCTGGCCTGGCGCCGGCGCCGCGACACGCTCGAGGGTACCGGCACACCCGAGCGCCTGGACCTGGGAGGGATCGAAGCGGCCTGGGCCATCACCACGGCTCGCGCCTATCCGTACTCGATCTCGCCCGTCGAGGGGTATCGCGTCCGCGTCGGCTACGCCAGGGAGGCGCCCGGGCTCGGCAGCGACGTCTCCCTCGACAAGCTCTTCGCGGAGGGGCGCGTGTACTCGCGCCTCTTCCGGGCCGACGACGCCGTGGCCGCGCACGTGGCCGGCGGCTTCACCGTGGGCCAGCCCGACTTCAAGCGGTCGTTCGCGATCGGGGGCTTTCCGGACGGCGCCCTGTCCGACGTGGTGGGCACGAACCAGGGCGTGCTCCGCGGCTATCCCGACAACGCGTTCTTCGGCCGCCGGTTCGTGGACGCGAACCTCGAGTACCGGTTCCCGCTCGGCCATCCCCAGCGCGGGTACCGGCTGCT
Source organism: Vicinamibacteria bacterium (assembly GCA_041481445.1). GTDB lineage: Bacteria > Acidobacteriota > Vicinamibacteria > Fen-336 > Fen-336 > AA29. Next base: position 9,697 of record JBGPBV010000153.1, on the reverse strand, counting down.
GCCCGTGTTCGTGCGCCATCTCCACGGGACGCTGTTCGCGGACGCCGGGAACGCCTGGAGCGGCGATTTTCGCTGGCAGGACGTGCGCACGGGCGCGGGGGCGGCCCTGGGGGCGGACGTGAACGTCGGCCACGCCCTGCCCCTCACGTTCGTCCTCGGCGTCGCGCGCGGCTTCGACGACCGTGGCGAGACCCGCGTGTACTTCCGGACCGGCCTCGCGTTCTGAGGCCGGCCCGGACCTCGGCCGTCCGCTCGGCTTCAGTGCGGCAGCCCGAACCCGTAGTAGAGGACGGACATCGCGGCGAGCACCCAGGCGCCCGCCCGGACTTCGCGCGCTCGCCCGGCGGCAACCTTGACAACGGGATACAGGGCCAGGCCGGCGGTGAGCCCGTTCGCGATGTTGTAGGTGAAGACGACGAGCGCGATCGTCGCGAACGCGGGCACCAGCTCCGTGAGGTCGTCGAACGCGATGTGCCGGGCGGAGCCGATCATCAGCAGGCCCACCACCACGAGCGCGGGCGCGTACGCGTAGCGCAGCGACTGCAGGGGCGCGACGAGGGGGATGAAGAAGAGGGAGGCGAGGAACAGCACCCCGGTGGTGACCGCGGCCAGGCCCGTGCGCGCGCCGTCCCGGATGCCGGTGGCGGACTCGATGTAGGCGCCTGTCGTCGACGTGCCGAGGAGGCCGCTCACCATGCAGGCGGCGGCGTCCACCATCATCGGCCGCTCGACGTCGGGCAGGTTGCCGTCCTCGTCGAGCAGGGAGGCGGCGGCGCCGAGTCCCACCAGCGTGCCCAGCGTGTCGAGGAACCCCATGAGGAACAGCGTGAGCAGCACCGGCAGCAGGTGGGGGCGGAGCACGCCGACGAGGTCGAGCTGGAGGGCGACCGGGGCCAGGCTGTACTCGCCGCGGAACGGGATCGCCAGCACGGCGTGGGGGAGGGTGCCCAGGCCGAGCCCGAGCCCCGCGATCGCGGTCCCGGCGATCCCGATCAGGATCGCGCCGCGGATGCCGCGCTGGAGGAGCACCGCCATCAGGAGGAATCCGCCCATGGCGAGCATCACGCGCACGTCGCGCACGTCGCCGAGCTTGAGGGGCGCGCCCGGCGCGAGCAGGGTCCCGGCGGGCGACACCGCGAGCGCGGCCGGCGGCACTCCGGTCACGAAGCTGGTGACGATCCCGCTCTCGTAGAGCCCGATGAGGGCGAGGAACAGCCCGATCCCGACCGCGAAGCTGTGCTTGAGGCTCGGCGAGATCGCGGCGGCCAGCCACGGCCGCACGCGCAGCATCGTGATGATCGCGAAGACGAGGCCGCCCCAGAAGACGGCTCCCAGTCGCTCCCGCCAGGTGATGCCGAGGGCGGCCAGGCCGAAGGCGATGAACGCGTTCTCCCCCATGTAGGGCGCGACCGCGAAGGGCCGGTTCGCGTAGAGGCCCATCGCGATCGAGCCGAAGGCGGCGGCCAGGATGGTGGCTACGGTGCTCGGTCCGGTGGGCAGGCCGGCGAAGGAGAGGATCGCGGGGTTGACCACGATGATGTACGCCATCGTGGTGAACGTGGTGATCCCGCCCAGGACCTCGGTGCGCGGGGTGGAGCCGCGGGCCTTCAGGGCGAAGAAGTCGGCGGGCACGGCGGGGATGGTACCCCGGCCGCGGCTACTTCTTGCGCAGCGTGATCGAGCCGCTCAGGGTGTTGACGGACACGCTGGCCCCGCCGTCCCCGGTCGAGAACTCGAGCTCCTTCTCCGGGGTGTGGGCGCCCATGCGGGTGGCGGGCGGACCGAACGCGTTCTCCACCGACCCGCTGAACGTCGAGATCGAGAAGTCGGCCGCCACCGTGGCCGGCAGCGCGATCGTCACCGACCCGCTCACCGTCTCCGCCTCCAGGTTCGCTCCCGAGGCCAGCCCGCCTTCGAACGAGACCGAGCCCGACACCGTCTCCATGTGCGCGTGCTCGAAGGTCCCCCCCGTGACTTCGAGCCGGCCGTTGACGGTGGAGGCCTCCAGGTCGCCGCTGGCCCCCTGCACGGTCACGCTGCCGTTGACGGACTCCGCCTTGGTGTGCGTGCTCGCCCCCGCCACGTCGACGGAGCCGTTGACGCTCTCGGCCGAGATCTCGTGGGCCTTGCCCGTGATGTTGATGCTGCCGTTGACGGTCTCCGCGCTCACCGTCCCGCTCACGTCGGAGACGGTGATCGAGCCCGCGAAGCTCTCGATCTGGAGACGGGCCCTGGCCGGGACGTGGATCTCGAGCGAGGAGCTGACCCCGTGCGGGTTGCGCTCGGTGTCGACGCCCACCCGGACGCGCTTCCCGGAGCCCGTGAAGTCCAGCCCGGAGGCGCCCACCCCGAGCTCGCCGGTCACCGTCACCTCCCCCCGGTCCCAGCCGATCACGCGGACCGATCCCGCCGGGTTCTCGATCTCGACCAGCGCCTCCGCGGAGGCGCTGCGCCGCGCCTCGACCCTCTGCTGGGCGGCGGCGGGGCGCGCGGCCAGGCCCATCAGGGCGGCCACGGCCAGGGACAGGACCGTCTTGCTCGACATCGTCTTTCTCCTAGGTTCGATTCAGCCGGACGACGCGCTGGAGCGCGCCGATCTTCTTCTGGTGCGTCGACGTGAGCAGGTGGGTGAGCTGCGCGTTGCCGGGGTCGCGCCGCAGGGCGGTCCGCACCTCGGCCAGGGCGTCGTCGATCGTCTTCAGGTTCGCGTCCAGCGTCGCCCGCGCCTCCGGCGTCAGCGCGTCCTTCTGCCGGTCGAGGGCCGCCATCAGGTCCGCGGTGGCCCCCGCGTACTCGCGCTCGGCCTCCAGCAGGTCGGCGGGAGCGGCCCCGGCGGCCACCGGCGTGACGTGGAGAGCGCGGGGCCCGGCCGGCGTCACCGGGCCGGGCCCGCGCGTCCACAGCGCGGCCGAGAGCGCGATCACCACCGCCGCCGCCGCGGCCAGGCTCGTCGTCCGCATCCACCGCGGTACCGCCGGGCGGACGAGGACGCCACGCGCGCCTTCCGCGCCGCGCAGGCGGGCCGCGACCTCGGGCCAGAGGTCCCGCGCGGGCTGGATCTCCCGCGGAAGCGCCGCCGCCTCCGCCACCAGCGCCCGCAACTCCCGCTCCTGCTGGCGGCAGTGGGCGCAGCCGGCCAGGTGCAGCTCGATCTCCTGGAATTCGGCCTCGGCGAGGTCGCCGTCGACGTACTCGTCGAGCCGGGAAAGGACGTCTTCGCACGTCATCGGTCGAGTGCCTCCCTCAAGAGCCGCCGGGCCCGGTGCAGCTGCGCCTTGGAGGTCCCGGTGGCCACGCCCGTCATCTTCGCGATCTCCTCGTGCTTGTACCCCTCGACGTCGTGGAGGACGAACACCGCCCGCGCGCCCGCCGGCAGCGTCGAAAGCGCGCGATCGAGGTCCACGGACGCCTCCGGGCCCGTCTTCGGCACGACCGGCCGCTCGTAGGCGGACGGGTCGTCCGTGGTCATCACCCTCGACGTCCGCCGCCGCCGCGAGCGCCGCTCCGACAGCGCGACGTTCACGGTCAGCGGATGCAGCCACGACGAGAACGCGCTCTCTCCCCGGAACGAGCCCAGCCGCTGCCAGGCCCGCACGAACACGTCCTGCGCCAGCTCCTCGGCGAGCGTGGCCTCCCCGGCCATGCGATAGCACAGCGCGTAGACACGGCCCCGGTTCGCCCGGTAGAGGGCCTCGAACGCCTCGAGGTCCCCGGCCTGGGCGCGAGCCACCAGCGCCCGCTCCTGGGCGCGCGGGTCGGCCTCCACGTCCGCTATGGCCTTGGCCTCATGCCCTGCAACCTGGTATGCCGCCGTGAGTTCCACGCCAACCACTGAGACGCCGCCCGGCCCCGGGGGGTTTGAACCGGTGATCTCTCAACGGATGCGCGCCACGCGGCCGACGGTCGGGTAGCGCTCGAACTGGCGGGCGTCGTGGCCGGGCACGACCCGCTCGACGCCACCGGCCAGCGCGACCATGCGCTCCTGGGCGCGCAGGTTCCCCTCGCGGTCGGCCTCGGTGAAGGTGGCGCTGGCCGCGTGCGTCTCCAGGTTCCGATAGAGGTAGCAGTTGTCGGAGGCCAGGACGAAGGCGGGATCGCCGCCCACGCGCAGGTACTGCGAGGCGTAGGTGTGGCGGGCCCCGGTGTAGGCGCGGATGCCGGGCAGCAGCTCGACGTCGTCGCCGTCCACCAGCCGCAGCCGGCCCTCGGTGTTGAGCTTGACGAGGACGGCCACGTCCTCCGGGTCGATGCCCCCGTGGCGTCCGCCCGGCTGCCAGGCCGCTCCCGTGTAGTACGAGAACTCGTCCTTCTGGATCCAGACCGTCGCGCGTGGAAAGAGGTCGATGCCGCCCATGTGGTCCCAGTGGGCGTGGCTGATGACCACGTCCGTCACGTCTTCGGGCGCCGCGCCGGCCGTGCGCACGGCCTCGTCCGGCCGCAGGTAGTCGGCGATCTGGAACTGCTTCATCCACTTCTCGCGGTGGAATCCGCTGTCGAAGAGGACGGTCCGGCCCCCGCCGCGGATGAGCCACACCACCATCGCGATGTCGATCTTCTCGCCGGCGGGCGCCCCCATGACCAGGCCGGAGACGGGGAACTGCGGCACCGTCGCGTAGCGGACGGCCTCGATCGAGTAGCTCGGGGGCGGCGCGGGCGAGGGCAGGGGCGATGCCGCCAGCGAGGCCACGACGGCGGCGAGCAGAAAGGTCCTCATGGCCTGGCCTCCTCCACCAATTCCCGCCCCGTGCGGGCCGCCTCGTCGAGGAGGAACCGCAGGTCGTCCTCGCTCGTGCGGAAGTTCACGATGCACACGCGCAGCGACGCGCGTCCCTTCAGGACGGTCGGGGCGAGGAAGAACGACCCGCTGCCCACCAGCCGGTTCACGATGCGCCGGTTCACCTGGTCGAGGACCTCCGCGGCCAGCTCGCGGCCGGGGGGCCGGTAGCGGAAGTTCACGATCGACAGCACCGTCTCCGCTTGCCGCTCGAACTCCGGACGGCGATCCACCTCGCCTTCGAGGAACCTCGCGAGGGCGACGTCGTGCTCCACCGCCCGTGCATACCCGCGCCGGCCGTGGCGCTTGAGGCCCATCCAGACCTTGAGGGCCTTGAAGGAGCGGCTCAGCTCGGGCCCACGCTCCGCGAACCAGGCCGGGCCGGGGAAGGGGCTCTCGGGATCGGAGGCGAGGTACTCCGGGAAGCGCCGGAAGGCGTCGGGCAGGCGGCCCTTCTCGCGCACGAGCGTGGCCCCCGCCTCGTAGGGCACGTAGAGCCACTTGTGGGGATCGGCGGCCAGGGAGTCGGCCCTCGCCAGGCCCGAGAACAGCGGCCGCAGCCGCTCGGACACCGTGGCCATCGCGCCGTAGGCGCCGTCCACGTGGAACCAGAGCGACTCCTTCGCGCAGAAGTCGGCCAGCTCGTCCAGGGGATCGATGGCGCCGGTGTTCACGGTGCCGGCATTGCCGACCACGATCGCGGGATGGCCGCCGGCACGGCGATCGTCCTCGACCGCCCGCCGCAGGAGGTCGAGCCGGATGCGGAAGCGGTCGTCGGTCTCGATCTTGCGCAAGCTCTGGAGGCCGATGCCGAGGAGGTCGACGGCGCGGTCCACGCAGGAGTGCACCTGGTCGGAGGCGTAGACGATCGGCCGCGGGCGTCCGGCGGCGGCCACGCCCTCCTCGCGCACGTTGCCGGGCACGACGGCGCGCCGGGCCGCGGCGAGCGCGATGAAGTTCGCCATCGAGCCGCCGGAGGCGAGGATGCCTTCGCTGCCGGCGGGGAAGCCGACGATCTCGGCCAGCCAGGCCATGACGCGGTGCTCGACGTGGATCGGCGAGTGGTCGCCGCCCCAGCAGTTGGGGTTCATGGCGGAGGCGAGGTAGTCGCCGATCGTCCCCAGCGGGTCCGCGGTCGCGTTGATGAAGCCGAAGAAGCGCGGATGCGAGTTCCCCATGGGCCGGGGCAGCACGTGCTCGCGCACGAAGGCCAGCACCTCCTCCGCGGAAAGGCCCTCTTCGGGCAGCGGCTCGTCGAACAGGGCCGCCCCCGCGCCGACCTTGCCGAAGACCGGGTGCGACAGGAGAAGGGCGCGATGGCCGGCCACCGCGTCCGCGGCCAGGTAGCCCAGCCGCCGCACCTCTTCCGGCGGCAGGTCGAAGTCCTTCATGGTCGGGTCCTCATGCGCCGTGTATATGCCAGGTCGTCCCTGGGCGAAAATCCGCAGATGGCCAGCAAGGGCCGGGGCTTCCGGACGGAGTCGGTGGAGGGGTTCGAGGTCCTCGTCGGCAAGGGCGACGCCCAGAACGACGCGCTGACCTTCGGCGTGGCCGAGCCGCACGACTTCTGGCTCCACGTGTCCGGGCCGCCGGGCAGCCACGTCGTCGTACGCAACCCGGACCGCCTGGCCGAGCTGCCGGCCGCGGTCCTGCAGCGCGCGGCCGAGCTGGCGGCCTGGAACTCGAAGGCCCGCGGGGCGCGGGGCAAGGTCGAGGTCCACGTGTGCCGCGTCGCGGACGTGAGCAAGCCCCGTGGCTTCGCGCCCGGCCAGGTCCTCCTCCGGCGCTGGCAGGCGATCAAGGTCTATCCCCGCGCCGCGGGCGGGGACGAGTCCTAGGGCGCTACTGGACGTAGCCGAGGCTGCGCAGCTCCTCGAGCATGTCCCGGTCGAACGCGCTCTCCGCCGGCCGCGTGGGGGCGCGCCGGCCGTAGGAATCCACGGTGCGCAGCGGGTGGGCGGCGCGGAAGCTCGCGGTGAGAGCCGTCTCGAGGGCCTTCCCCTCCAGCTCGCGGCTCACGGGCAGGCCGGACAGGTGCAGCACGGTCGGGGTGACGTCGCGCTCGGAGGCCTGGCCGAGGTCGCCGGGACTCACGGGCCCGCCGGCGAGCACGAGCAGGCCCTCGGCGCGGCCGGCGCGGCGGGCCAGCCGCCCCGGATCGCCGACGAGCAGGAGGACGTCGCCGGCGGCCAGCGCGTCCACGGCCTGGCCGATCACGCCGTCGACGAAACGGTAGTACGCGCGCACGGCGTCGAGGCGCGCGTCCAGCGAGGCCAGGTCGGCGGCGCCGCTGTCGCCGAGGTGCTGCATGGTCGCGATGTCGAGGCCCGGAAGGTACACGGCCTCGACGTCCGGCCGCTCCGGGGTCCGCAGCAGGCCCGCGGCCTCCAGCGCGAACGCATCGATCCCGCGCGGCTTGTCGCTCCCGGCGCGCGCGGCCAGCGGCCGCAGGCGGTCGAAGACCTCCGCCGGCCAGGTCTCGCGCTCGAAGGGCCCGCCCTTCTCGAGCTTGAACAGCGCGCGCTCGGTCACGATCGCGCCGTTGACCGGATCGGCGGGCCAGGTCGCCCACCAGTTGACGACGCCGACGCGGAGCCCCTTCTCGGAGGCCACGTTCCAGAAGGTCTTGGCGCCCCGGAGGACGGAGCTGGCCGGCTGCGCGCGGCCCAGGCGCAGCAGGTCGCCGGCCGCGCTGAGCGCCCGCGCGAACGGGTCGTCGCCGCGCAAGGCCACGGGCAGGCGCATCCCGGGCAGCCGGCGCGCGCCCGTCGAGCGGATGCCGTGGGCCTCCGGGCCGCGGCCGGTGGCGATCGTCGTCCACACGATGGCCGGCACCTGCTCCGGCTCCGCGGTCAAGACGGCCTGCGCGCCCGCGGCGCGCAGGGCCTGGAGGCGCGGCATCTCTCCGCGTCCGATCATCTGGTCGGCCATGCGCCGGTCCAGGCCGTCGACGCCGAGCACGCGGACGTGCAGGCCGGTCGGCACCACGGCGAAATCGGGAGCGGCGGGGCCGGACACTCCCGACAGATAGGCGGCGGCGGACACCGCGCCGCCGAGGAGGAGGGCGGCCGCGACGAGGAGTGGCAGCATCCGCCGGCGCGAGAGGCTGGCCTCGGGCAGGCGGTCGCCCATCCCGCCCGCGGTGAGCACCGCCACCGCGGCCAGGGCGCCGAACCGGCCCAGCGCCGCCGCCAGGAGGAGGCCGAGCAGGATCGACCCGACCTGCGTGGCCAGGGGCGCGCCCCAGGCGTGCGCACGCCACCAGAGGGCCGTGTAGGCGAGGCCGGCCACGCCCAGGGCCAGCCCGACGTTGCGGCTGACCGTCGGCCCCGGCCGCCGCTCGCGCCGCCGCGCCCACCACCCGGCGGCCAGGCCGCCGAGGAATGCCGCCGCCGCCGTCACCATCGCCAGCGCGATCACGAGGTACAGGGAGAGGACGAGGAGGTCGCGCGGCTCGCGGAGGAGGCGCGGGTCCAGGGAGGCGGCGGCCACGGCCAGGGCCGCCCCGAACAGGAGCCCGCCCAGGACGCCGACGCGCGCGGCGGCGCGGGCGGAGGCGCGCGCGGGGCTGGTCGAGCCCGCTCCCGCCAGCACGAACCGGTCGAGGCCGTGCTCGAGGTACCCGAGCCGCCGCAGCTCGTCGCGGACCTGCTCGACCGACGAGAGCGGGCCTCGCGGAGAGGCCATGCGCGATTCTACCTGGGGGACGCGCCCGACCGTCCGTCGAGCGCCGCTTCCGCCGGGGCCCGCGCGAGCTCGTCGAGCAGCGCCTTCTGGGCGTCGATGTCGGTGGCGGTGAGCGCCCGCGCGGCCGCGAACAGGTCCTTGTAGCCGGCGGCCAGCTTCGCCTGGTAGTCGGAGGTGCCGATGCGATAGACGGCCTTCGGATCGACGGGGACGAACCCCTCTTGCGGCCGCGCGGCGTCGCGCAGGATCTGGAGACCGGACGGCCGTCCACTCGCGATCCGATAGCGCAGGCCGCTCTGCTGGCTGAACCCGTCCGAGCCCGCGCGGGCCAGGCTGGCCGCCACCAGCTCCGCGACCTGGGCGCCGGTCATCTCCGCGATCACGACGCGGTTCGGATAGGGGACGGCCATGTAGAAGTCCTCGAGGGTGACGTCGCCCGCGGGCAGCCCGCCGCGGAAGCTCGAGGCGGTGGCCAGGTAGGCCTGGGCCTTCGACACCCGGCGCAGCACCTCCGTCGCCCAGTTCCCGATCGCCGACTCGCCGCTGGACAGGCCCTCGTCGCTCAGGCCGCGCGGAGCGCGTCCCACCACGCGGAAGCGCTCCGGATAAGTGGACAGGAGGTCGCGACGGCGGCGGTCGACCTCGGCCGCCACGGTGGGGTCCTCGGCGACGCGGGCGTCGATCGGCACCAGGCCGCCTCGGATCTCGCGCAGCGTCCGGCCCGCGAACTCCAGGTCCACTTGCGAGACGTACGTGAAGTACTGGTACGGGGAGATGTACCGGGTTCGCGTGCCGGGAATCGTGACGAGCGGTCCCTTGAAATGCGAGTGCGTGCCCAGCACGAGGTCGATGCCGGGCACCGCGCGCGCCATGGCCTCGTCGTCCTCGCGCGTCTGGTGGCCAATGAACACCACGGCGTCCGCTTGCGGGCGCAGCGCGGCCACCACCTGGCGGGCGACGGGGAGCGGATCGATCCAGTGCGTCCCCGGCGGGAGGTTCTCCGGAGGCACGAGGCGCTCCAGGTCGGGGCCGCCTAGCCCGAACAAGCCGATGCGGATGGCGCCCTCGGTCTTGATGACGTAGGGCTTGCCGTCGACGGTGAAGACGGGGGCGCCGGAGGCGTCGACGAGGTTGGCCGCGAGCACGGGAGCGCGCGAGGCCGTCCGGCAGGCCGCGAACGCCTGGGGGCCGTAGTCGAAATCGTGGTTGCCGGCCGCCCACACGTCCACCAGGCCG
>JBGPBV010000152.1:0-16097 GCA_041481445.1 Vicinamibacteria bacterium | reverse complement strand
TACTACACCACGAGCCCCTGGAACACCGCGCACCCCCTCGACGGCGTGGGCAACTGCTTCGGCGACTGCTGGCGGCCGGACCAGGTCGGCGATCCGCAGTCGGGCGGCTCGCGCGATCACTTCTTCAGCCCGGCCGCCTATGCCCTTCCCGGGCCCGGCCAGTACGGCAACACCAAGAAGGGCAGCCTGCGCGGCCCGGGCACCTGGGTGGTCAACTTCGCGTTCTACAAGGACGTCATCACCAGCCAGCGCTTCCGGCTGCAGCTCTCCGGGGTACTCGACAACGCCTTCAACCATCCCCAGTTCTTCGCGTTCTACGGAGACGATTTCTCCAACCTGAGCGAGTTCCTCAACGACGGGGTGGCCGACAACGGGACCACGGGCGTGCTGGGGGCGGGCTCGATCGCCAACGTGGAAGGGTTCGCGCCCGGGAGGGTCTTCCGCCTCGGCATACGAGCGACGTTCTAGTGTCAGCGGCGTGGCCTTGGCCGCAGGTGGGGGCCACGCCGCTTTCGTTTGGCCCACGTCGCTTGGGTCCATGACGGACGCTCTTCCCCCGACCATCCAGGACGAATCGCATCTCGAAGAACTCCTCTCCCGCCCCACCGCCGCCGACGTCGCCTTCGTGCGGACGCTCTCGGACGACGTCCTCGTCCTGGGCGCGGGCGGAAAGATGGGCCCGTCGCTGGCCCGTCGCGTGCGCCGCGCGCTCGACGCGGCCGGCGTCCGGCGGCGCGTGATCGCGGTCTCGCGCTTCTCCGACCCCTCACTTCCGGCCGCGCTCGCGCGCGACGGCATCGAGGTGATCGCGGCCGACGTGCTCGATCCCGACCAGGTGGCGCGCCTCCCCCCGGCGGGGAACGTCCTCTACCTGGCCGGCCGCAAGTTCGGGTCCACGGACCGTCCCGACCTCACCTGGGCCCACAACACGATCGCCCCCGTGCACGTGGCGCGCCGCTTCGCGGGGAGCCGCATCGTGGTGTTCTCGACCGGCAACGTCTACCCCCTCGTGCCGCCGTCCTCCCGCGGCGCCACCGAGGCCGACCCGCCCGACCCGGTGGGCGAGTACGCGCAGTCCTGCCTGGGCCGCGAGCGCGTGTTCGAGTACGCCTCGCGCGAGCACGGCACCGCCTGCCTGCTCTTCCGCCTCTTCTACGCCGTGGATCTCCGCTACGGGACGATCGTGGACGTGGCCCGGCGCGTGCTCGCGGGCGCGCCCGTCGACCTGCGCGTCGGCCGCGTGAACGCGATCTGGCAGGGCGACGCCAACTCGTACGCGCTGCGGTCGCTCGCCCTGTGCGCGTCGCCCCCGCGGCCGCTGGTCGTCACCGGGCCCGAGCCCGTCTTCGTGCGGAGCGTGGCCGAGCGGTTCGCGCAGCTCCTCGGACGTCCGGCGCGATTCGAGGGCGAGGAGGGGCCGGCCGCGCTGCTGGGCGATCCCGCGCAGTGCGTGGCCGCGCTCGGCACGCCGGAGGTGTCGCTCGACCGCCTGGTCGAGTGGACGGCGGCCTGGGTCGCCAGAGGCGGCCGCAGCCTGGGCAAGCCGACGAAGTTCGAGCGGGTCGATGGGCGGTTCTGACACGGGGGCGACGCGGCGGGCAGTGGTCGGCGACGCGCTGCGCCGCGGCCTCGTCATCCCCGCCCACCCGCTCGCCCTCACCGCCGAGCGCCGGCTCGACGAGCGGCGCCAGCGCGCGCTGACCCGCTACTACCGCGACGCGGGTGCGGGCGGGATCGCGGTGGGCGTGCACACCACGCAATTCGCCATCCGCGAGCCGAGGGTCGGCCTGCTCCGGCCCGTCCTCGCGCTCGCCATGGACGTCCTGCGCGAGCGCGACGGCGCGGGCGCGGCGCGCCCGGTCGCGGTGGCCGGCGTATGCGGCCCGACCGGGCCGGCGGTCGAGGAGGCGACGCTGGCGCGCGACCTCGGCTACGACGTCGGGCTCCTGAGCCTGGCCGCGCTCCCAGAGGCCTCGAACGCCGAGCTGATCGCCCACTGCCGCCGCGTGGCGGAGGTGATCCCGCTCTTCGGGTTCTACCTCCAGCCCGCGGTCGGCGGCCGCGTGCTCGACGAGCCCTTCTGGCGGGCGTTCCTCGAGATCGAGGAGGTCGCCGCGATCAAGGTCGCCCCCTTCAGCCGCTACGCCACCCTCGACGTCACGGGCGCCCTGGCCAAGAGCGGGCGCACCGACGTCGCGCTCTACACCGGCAACGACGACAGCATCGTGGCCGACCTCGTCACCGCGTTTCCCGGCCGGCCCGGCCGCGCGCCCGTCCGCTTCGCGGGCGGATTGCTCGGCCAGTGGGCGGTCTGGACGCGGGAGGCGGTCGCGTTGCTGGCGCGGGCCCGGCGGGCGAGGGACGGGGAGGGACTGTCCGAGCTCCTCGCCGTGGGGGCCCAGCTCACCGACGCCAACCGGGCGCTGTTCGACGCTCGCCACGGCTTCGCCGGCTGCATCGCCGGCCTCCACGAGGTCCTCCGGCGCCAGGGGCTCCTGGCCGGACGCTGGTGCCTCGATCCGAAAGAGGACGTCTCCCCCGGACAGCTCGACGAGATCGACCGCGTGCGGCGGGACTATCCGCACCTCGCGGACGACGCGTTCGTGAAGGAGAACCTCGACCGGTGGCTGCTATGATCCCCCCTCCCAAGGAGAGAGCGTCGGCGATGCCCACCTCCGCACAACCGCGCCTCCTCGTCGAAGAACGGCGCCGCAAGATCCTCGATCTGGTCGAGAAGCAGGCGCGGGTCACCGTGTTCGAGCTGGTCAAGCGCTTCGGCGTGAGCGCGGTGACGGTGCGCGGGGACCTGGACGCCCTCTCCCGGTCCGGAGCCGTGATCCGCTCCCACGGCGGCGCCCTCAAGCGCCAGGGCGCGCCCCAGGACGTTCCCATCAACGTCAAGGAGACGCTGCATCACGGGGAGAAGGTGCGCATCGGCCACGCCGCCGCCCAGATGATCCGCGACAACGAGATCGTGATGCTCGACTCCGGGACCACCACCGCGGAGGTGGCCCGCCACATCAAGTTCCTCAAGCTCAAGTCGCTGACCGTGATCACCAACGCCCTCAACATCGCCATGGAGCTGGCCAACCTGCCCCACCTGCGCGTGATCATGATCGGCGGCATCCTGCGCCAGATGTCGTACTCGCTGGTGGGGCCGCACGCCGAGCACACGCTGCGCGGTCTCAACGCCGACCGCCTGTTCCTGGGCGTGGACGGCCTCGACCCCGAGATCGGCCTCACCACGCCTGACGTGCTGGAGGCCCAGCTCAACGCCATGATGATCCGCGTCTCGCGCGAGGTGGTGGTGGTGGCGGACTCGAGCAAGTTCGCGCGCCGGAACCTCTCCGTCATCGCCAAGCTCGACAGCGTGCACAAGGTCATCACCGACGACAAGGTTCCGCCGGAGGTCCTGGCCGCGCTGAGGGCCCGCTCCATCGAGGTCGTGGTCGTCTGAAGCGATGGCGCGCGTCCGGGCGCGCGCGCGTCAGGACGCGACGGCCTCGCCATCGCCGAGGGGACGGTAGGCGAGCACGGCCGCGTCCAGCCGCGCCTCCAGCGCCCGGCGCACGTCGTCGGTGGGCAGGGCCCCGGAGAGGGTCTTGAGGAAGAAGCGGTCGAAGGCCTCCTCCTCCCGCGTGGTGATGAGCATCTCGCACGGCGAGAGCTCGAGCCCGGCCAGCGCGTGCAGGAGGCTGCCCAGGAAGCCCAGCCGGTCGGGCCCGCGCACCTCGAGGTAGAGCGAGGGACCGACGTCGGGCCCGCCGTCCAGCGCGTAGTGCGACAGCACGATGAGACCGCCGTCGCGGGGCGCCGGCGGCCGCGAGGCGAGGGCGAGGAAGTCCAGGGAGGAGGGCGCGGGTGAGGCGGGCCCGGGCGAGAGGACGAAGTCGGCGATCCAGCGGCCCGACCCGTCCCGGCGCGCGAACGCGCGCAGGATGCTGATCCCCGCATCCGACAGCCCGAGCGAGAGCGCGTCCGCCCAGAACGGGCCGAGCGCGCCCCAGAGGCGCACGGACCAGTGCGTCCGCGTCATGTGCGTGACCGCGAACCCCGGGTCGTCGCCGGCGGCGAACGGGAGGAGCTCCGCGCGGTGATCGAGAGCAGTCATGATGCCGGCTCGCGTTGCAATGCGCGTTCCGCCGCCGGCGAGAGATGCGATCGGGGCGCACGAGCGCTCCGAAGCCGCCGGACGGGAACGGCTTACGCTCGCGCCGGCGCGAGCGGCCTGACCTCGCCGATCATCGATCGAATCGCCAATCCTGTCGGCCGCCGGCGTCGCTGCCCACGGAAACGTCGCTCGCGTCCGGACGCGTTGACTTCCGCCCGGGCCGACATAGGCTTGCGCCGTGCGCGCACTTCTACGGGAGGAAGAATGATCCGTCGAGACTTCGTGGCCGGTTCGCTGGGCGCGTCGCTGGCGTCCATCCTGGGACAGTCGACCTCGGCTTCGGCGCGCGCCGCGGAGGGCGCGCCCTCGACCGCGCCCCAGGTCCTCGAGCTCCGGCGCATCCGCCTGCGCGCGGGACCGATGGTGGCGCGCTACAACGACTACGCGAAGAACGCGCTCGTGCCCGCCCTCAACCGCGCGGGGGTCAAGCCGGTCGGCGCGTTCACGGTGGCCTTCGGCCCCGACGCGCCGTCCGTCTACCTCCTCCTGCCGCACGCCAGCGGCGACTCCGTCGTCACCCTGAGCGACCGCCTCCGCGCCGACGCCGAATACCAGAAGACAGGGGCCGCCTTCCGCGCCCTGCCCGCCAGCGATCCTCCGTACGTGCGCCGCGACTCGACCCTGATGACCTCGTTCGCCGGCGGCCTGGAGGTTCCGGCGGGGCCGAGCGCCGTGCCCTCGCGCATCTTCGAGATGCGCACCTACGAGAGCCACAACGACAGCGCGAACCTCAAGAAGATCGAGATGTTCGAGAAGGGGGGCGAGATCCCGATCTTCCGCCGCGTCGGCCTCACCCACGTCTTCTTCGGGCGCAACATCGTCGGCGCCGGCCTGCCCAGCCTGACCTACATGCTCGTCTTCCCCGACCTCGCCACCCTCGACAAGAATTGGGCGAAGTTCCGCGAAGACCCGGAATGGGTGAAGCTGCGCGCGGAGCCCGCCTACGCGGACATCGTCTCGAACATCTCCAACGTGCTGCTCCGGCCGACCGACTACTCGCAGATCTGACCGCGCGCGGCTCCGCCTCCGCCGGCGCCGCCGAGGAAGAGCGCGTACGCGGGGTTCGCCCCCTCCGGCACGAACGGGTAGCCCAGGGTGCGCAGGAAGGCCTGGAAGTCCGCCTCTTCCGCCTCCGGCACCTCGAAGGCGGCCAGCACGCGCCCGAAGTCCGCGCCGTGGTTGCGGTAGTGGAAGAGGCTGATGTTCCAGCGCCCGCCCAGCGTCTCCAGGAACTGCAGGAGCGCGCCCGGGCGCTCGGGGAACTCGAAGCGATAGAGGCGCTCGTCGCGCACGTCGCCCGAGCGGCCGCCGACCATGTGGCGGACGTGGAGCTTCGCCACCTCGTTGTCGGAGAGGTCCTCCGTGGGGTAGCCCGCGCGCGCGAGGCGAAGGGCGACGTCCTTGGCGTCGTCGCGGGAGACGGTGCGCAGCCCCACGAAGATGTGCGCGGTGTGGCGGCCGCTGAGTCGGTAGTTGAACTCGGTGACCACGCGGCGGCCGACGGCGGCGCAGAACTCGCGGAAGGCCCCCGGACGCTCGGGGATGGTGACGGCGAGGATGGCCTCCCGCGCCTCCCCCAGCTCCGCGCGCTCGGCCACGAAGCGCAGGCGGTCGAAGTTCATGTTGGCGCCGCTGAGGACGGCGACCAGCCGCTCGTCCCGCGCCCGCGTGCGCGCGGCCCAGGCCTTGAGCCCGGCCACGGCCAGGGCCCCCGCCGGCTCCATCACCGTGCGCGTCTCGTCGAAGACGTCCTTGATGGCGGCGCACAGCTCGTCGTTGGTCACGCGTACGACCTCGTCCACGGTGGTCCGCGCGATCTCGAACGCGCGCTCGCCCACCTCCCGCACCGCCACCCCGTCCGCGAAGAGCCCGACCTGGTCCAGGCGCACGCGCCGGCCGGCGGTGAGCGAGCGGTACATGGCGTCCGCCTCGAAGGGCTCGACCCCGATCACGCGCACGCGCGGGAGCAGGGCCTTGATGTAGCCGGCGATGCCCGCGATGAGCCCGCCCCCGCCCACCGGCACGAACACCGCGGAGAGCCGGCCGTGGGCCTGGCGCAGGACCTCCTCCCCGATCGTGCCCTGGCCCGCGATCACCAGCGGGTCGTCGAAGGGATGGACGATGACGAGGCCGTTCTCCGCGGCCAGCGCCTCCGCCCGGGCCTGGGCCTCGGAATAGCTGTCCCCGGCCAGCACGACCTCCGCCCCCAGCTCGCGCACCGACTCCACCTTGATCTCGGGCGTGGTCTGCGGCATCACGATGACGGCGCGGAGGCCGAGGTGGCGCGCGGAGTAGGCCACGCCCTGCGCGTGGTTGCCCGCGCTGGCCGCGATGACTCCGCGGCCCCGCTCCTGGGGGCTCAGGTGCGCGATGCGGTTGTGCGCGCCGCGGATCTTGAAGCTGAAGACGGGCTGCAGGTCCTCGCGCTTGAGGAGGACGTCGTTGCCCGTGCGCCGCGACAGCCGCGGCGCCGGCTCGAGCGGCGTCTCGCGGGCCACGTCGTACACGCGGCTGGTCAGGACGTCGTGGAGCAGTCCGGTCTGCATCGAGAGAACCCCCAGAAAGCGAAAACCCCCGAGTTCCGCTTGGAACCTCGGGGGTCTCGCGCCGACTTCGGGCTGGTCGTGCCCTAGATCGGCGGACCTCCGCCGAAGCTAATGACGATGATGGCGATGGCGGGCGAGACGGTCATGTCGCGCGTACAGTAGAGGCCGCGGCCGCCACTGTCAAGCGCGGCCCTCGCGAGGGCCCACGTGAGCGAAGACACGCCGGACCGATACCGTGTGGCGGACCTGCGGTCGTTCGCGACCGCGCTCTTCACCGGCCTCGGCCTCCCCCACGACCGCGCGGCGGCCACCACCGAGATCCTGCTGGAAGGCGACCTCCTGGGCCACACCACCCACGGCCTGGCCATGGCGCCGCGCTACCTCCAGGGCCTGGACACGGGAGGGATGACGCGCGTGGGCGAGCCGGAGACGCTGGCCGACCACGGGGCCGCGCTCGTCTGGGACGGACGCTACCTGCCCGGTCCCTGGCTCGTGCAGCGGGCGATCGCGGCCGCGCGCGAGCGCCTCGACGGACGTCCGCAGGTCACGGTGGCCATCCGCCGCAGCCACCACATCGGCGCCCTTCAGGCCTACCTCAAGCCGATCACGGACGAGGGGCTGGTGATCCTGCTGACGTGCTCCGATCCTTCCGCGGGCGGCGTGGCTCCCCACGGCAGCGTCGGCGCCGTCATCACGCCCAACCCGTTCGCGGCCGGCCTGCCCACCGAGACCGACCCGATCCTGTTCGACATCAGCATGTCCACCACGACGAACGCGATGACGAAGCGCCTGGCCGACGAGAAGCGACGGCTGCCCGGCCCGTGGCTCGTCGACACGGACGGCCACGCGACCGACGATCCGTCCGTCCTCTTCGGAGACCGTCCGGGCGCGATCCTCCCGCTGGGCGGCCTCGACCTCGGCCACAAGGGATTCGCGCTCGCCCTCCTGGTCGAGGCGCTCACTTCCGGCCTGGCCGGTCACGGCCGCGCGGATGCCCCGCGCGAATGGGGGGCGTCGGTCTACCTGCAGCTCGTGGATCCGGACGCGTTCGCCGGGCGCGAGGCGTTCCGCCGGCAGATGTCGGCCGTGGTGAAGGCCTGCCGCGCGGCCCGCGTGGCGCCGGGCGCGCCCCCGGTGCGGATGCCGGGCGAGGCCGCGCTGGCCCGCCGCACGCGTCAGCTCGCGGGTGGCGTCGAGCTCTACCCGACCGCGCTGGGCGCGCTGGAGCCGTGGGCACGGCGCCTCGGCGTCGAAGCGCCGCGGCCGATCTGACCGATCAGCGCCCGGCGGCGGCCCAGGCCAGTCCGTCGGCGGCGGCCCCGGCGTCGATGAGCGTCACCGCCCACGTCGAGAGATCGATGGCGGCGACCTTCTTGCTGGCGTCGCAGGAGACGTAGGCCACGCGGCCGTCGGGCCGCACGAGCACTTCCTGCGGGGCCTTGGGCACGTCGATGGTCCGCGCGAGCTGCATCGTCGTCAGGTCCAGCACGCCGATCTTGTTCACGCCCAGGATCGTGATGAGGAGGTACTTCCCGTCCGGGGTGGGCGCGGTCCCGTAGGCGATGCCGGGGAGCGCGACCCACGTCTTCACGGCGCCGGCGGCGGTGTCGATCACGGCCAGGCGCGGCTGGTCCTGGTCGGCGGTGAACGCCCACCTGTCGTCCACGGACAGCGCGATGCGCTGCGCGTACGACGACACCGGGATCACCTTCGTGACCTTCTTCGTCTTGAGGTCGACCACGCTCACCGTGCCCACGTGCACGTTCGAGGTGAAGGCGCGCGTGCCGTCGCGGGTGAGCGCGACCATGTGCGACTCCGGCTGGTCGGTGGGGATGCGCTCCACGATCGCGTGCGTCTTCGGGTCGATCACGGTGATGGTCTTGCTCAGCTCCGTCGTGACGTAGAGCCGTCCGTCCGCGCCGAACTGCGCGCAGTGCGGGCGCTCCGGCCCCCCGAAGTCGACGGTCTTGACGACCTTGCGCGTGGCTAGGTCGATCACGTCCATCGTGCGCCCGTCGCTGCCCGGGCGTCCGACTCCGGAGTCCCCGTAGATCGGCACGTAGGCGGTCTTGCCGTCCGGCGAGGCGATGACCTCGTGGCCGGTGACCCCGGTCTCCGTGATCGTCGCGATCTGCTTGCCGGCCACCGGGTCGATGATCCCGAGCGTGTGTTCGCCCTTGTTGGCGACGAGGAGCAACCCCCCGGCGCCAGCCCCGTCCGCGGCGCGGCTCACCGTCGCGCCCCCCTGGACGGCCATGGCCACCACGACCACGAGCACGGCTCGCCTGTCACGCATGGTCTCTCCTCGGCGCTCGTCACGCCCGCTCCATGGCCCGGGAGCATACCCTTTCGGGAGCTACCTGAACACGAGGTGAGCGAACTCGGACTCGACGTTCCAGAAGATCATGGCGACCGCGGCCACGTCGAAGGCGGCATGGGCCACCATCGGCATCCAGAGCTCCCCGGTGAGAGCGAAGATGGCTCCGAACACGAGGCCGGTGATGGTCGCCTGCTCGAGGCCGGCGAGCCCCTGGTCGGGATAGTGCGCCAGCGCGAACAGTGCGGCCGTGAACACCACGATCGCCGTCCGTGCGCCGGCGCCGCTTCCGAGGAGCTTGCCGAGACGCTCGAACATGTACCCACGGAACACGGTCTCCTCCCCGAAGCCCCCGCCGGCGATCACCATGAACAGGATGGCCGGAAGGGCGGCGAGGTTCCCGGCGAGGTAGTGGTAGGCGGGATTGACCGGAGGGGCGCCGAAGAGCGGCATGACGACGGCCTTCATCACGAGCTTGAACGCAATCCCGAACGGGATGCCGAGAGCCACGATACTGACCCAGCTCCGTGGCCGGCGGAACCCGATCTCGTGCCAGGGTGTGCCGGACCATCGCGCCCAGAGCAGGACGAGGGCGGCGCGGAGCATCATCGTCGGCGCCACGGCGATGACGACGATCGCCGCGATCCCGTATGGCCCGAAGCCTCGGAGGGCGGCGGGGATCGGACGTCCCATGTCCTCGACTACGTAGTCGTCGGGACCGGAGTTCCGTCCAGTGTGCTCAGGGGGCGTACCCTTTCGGGAACGCCGAGACTTGCCGGATCGCGATGTTCCGATAGAAGACCTCCGCCCCCTCCGATTGGATCTGGAGGCGGCCCTTCCCGAGCGGGATCAGCGCCCCGTCCGCGGCCGGCTGCCGCGGGTTCGTGAGGACGAGGTTCACCTTGCCGTTGACCGCGTGGACGCACGTCCCACGCACGCACACGACCTCGACCGTGTTCCACTCGCCGGTCGGCTTCTCGTTGTCGAGGGCCTTGATCGCGCGCCGGGAGATGCCTGACATCGTCACGTTGACCATGGGCGCGCCCGCGCGGTGCACGATCTTGCGGTCCTTGCCCTCGCCGGTGGTGTCGGCGCCCACGTCGGCGGCCGTCCCCCCCACCGCCCACAGGTCGCCCACGTCGTGCTCCTGCACCTGGCACTCCAGCGACCGCATCCAAGTGTGGTTGTCGGCCGCGCCCGGCTCGCCTGTCGCGTAGTAGAGGATGCCGCTGTCGCGCACCGCGCTCTCGCGCGGCGGCCACTTCTTCTCGCCCCACTTGAACTCCAGTCGCAGGTGGAAGTCGTCGTACTCCTCGCGGCTGGTGAGGGCGCCGAAGATCTCGCCGGAGATGTGGATGGCGGGAGCGCCCTCGACGTTCACGACCGTGAAGACGTGCTTGGGATCGACGTTGAGGCCGAGGGGCTCGGTGTACTTGCCGGCGGCGTCGCGCGGTGCGTCGAGACCGGTCACGCTCGCGTGCGGGATCGCCAGCCAGGTGTCCCAGTTCGACAAGTCGCGCCCGTTGAAGAGCGCGGTCCCACCGGGAGACGGCTCCGCGGCGCCGGAGGCGCGGGACGGCGACGCGACGACCACAAACGTGAGCGCCGGCGGCGACAATGCGGCCAAGACGACCGCCATGGTTGCGATCAACCGGCTCATCGAGGTGACTCCTTGAATGGCGCCGCACTCGCCGGCGCGAATTCATCACTGCCGCTACTCTACGCCAGTAGCTCGCCTCGACGACGCGCCCCGTCGAAAGCGCGTGTGACCAGCCGTGCCGCCGCTGGGACATCGCTCATCCTTGGGGGGGCGCGCTAGGATTGCGGTGGGTCCTCTTCCTCATCGGCCTTGCCTTCGGCGCCATTATCACGCGATGGTTTGCCATGGGCTTCTTCACCCGGCCGCCAACACTGTGATGGCGACGCTCTCGAGTGCGTCGGCGCGGTGTAGAACAACAAGATGCGGACGAGCCACGGCTAGAATGGAGGCTCGCCGCTGATCTTGGTGTTGGGCAGACGACAGAAGGCATGCGCAGGACGATGATGAACCGGAGGTTCGTCGGCACCATCTCCCCGTTTCTTCTCATTTTCGGCTGTCGGCTTGTCGAGCAGCGTGCTGGAAGCGCCCTGGGTGTGTGGGTGTGGGTGCCGACGATGCTCCTGTTCTGGGGTGCGATCGCCGTCTTGGTCGCATACGTGGGTGGCCGCGCGTCCGTCGCGGCGTGGTCCCGGTGGCACGGCAAAGGTAGTTGGTGGTGCTTGCCGGCAGTCGTTGTCGGTGTATTGACGCTTCCAGGGTTCATAGCGCACTGGCGCGTGGTGCTTCGGAAAGACGTCCTGGTGCTGTGGTTGCTATTCGCCCTGGTCAACCCCTTGTTTGAGGAAGCGTACTGGCGTGGGTTGCTGCAGGACGCAACGCGAGAGTGGCAGGGTGCGCTGAGTGTCGCCTACTCTGCCACCCTGTTTGCGGTGAGTCACCCGTTGATCTGGGGCGTCCGGTCTGCTGGTCTGGGTGACTGGAGGGTGGTTCCAGTCCTGGCGGCGGTGGGCGTCGTGTGGGCCCTCGCCTATAGGCAGACGGGCAGCCTCCGGTGCTCGGTGCTCGGCCATATGTGCTCGAATCTCTTTGGCCTGTCGGTGCCGATTCTTCTGAACCTACATTCGCCGCTCACGCGATGAGTTGCCGCGCTGCCCAACAACGCGTTGAACCTGACGAAGAGCGAGTACTCCCATGAGGAAGGCATCATTGAGCGCGCTTCGCAGGTTGACGCGGTGTTGTGCAGGCCCGACGCGTGGAGCCGCGGGGTAGAGATGCGCACATGATGGTTCGCTACTGTCGGCGCTGTGATACTGAGTTCCAGCCGCACGTGGTTCGCTGTAGCGACTGCGGCGGCGCGTTGGAGGATCAATACGCCGGCGCCACGGGCGACATTCAAGCACCGGTTCAGGAGGAGACGACGGACGCTGAATTCGTGACCGTCGCAACCGACCTCTCGGCTGGCAAAGCTGAGCTGGTGGCGCGCAGACTAGGCGGCGCAGGCATCCAATTCCGTGTCGGTGCCCATGGGTACGGCTTCGTGCTCGCGGTCAGGAAACAAGATCAGCCGGCGACGCGGCAGATCCTCTCGCGAGCGCGCGTCATTCCGAGGGAGCCGCGGCAAGATCAGCCCGCCGTTGCGGAGACGGGTGGCCCCTGCCCTGCCTGCGGTGATCCGGTTGCGGCCGGCTCGAGGGAATGCTCCAGTTGTGGCCTCTCCCTCGGTTCAGAAGCCGCAGTATGCGTTCAGTGCGGGGCAGAACTCATCCCCCCGTGGGAG
Source organism: Vicinamibacteria bacterium (assembly GCA_041481445.1). GTDB lineage: Bacteria > Acidobacteriota > Vicinamibacteria > Fen-336 > Fen-336 > AA29. Next base: position 3,746 of record JBGPBV010000152.1, on the reverse strand, counting down.
CCTTGTAAGCAGTGTACTGGAACTGGCCGAAGTGATTAGCGATGATTGCTCGGCGCCCTGGCGGAACCCGCTCGACGCCATAGCCGGCCGCGCGTCCCGCACTTCTGCCCAACCGCTCTGTTCGTGAAGACCTTTGTCGCTCAGACTGCTGACCAGTGGCGCAAATGGCTTGACGAGCACCACGACTCCGAGCCTGAAGTGTGGCTCATCTTCCATAAGCTAGACACTGGGGTGGCTTCGATTGCGTACCTGGACGCACTCGATGAGGCGTTGTGCTTTGGTTGGGTGGATAGTCTGGTCAAACGTCTGGATGACTCACGCTATGCGCGCAAGTTTACACCGCGGAAGGCGGATAGCCGATGGTCGGCAATCAACCGGAAGCGCTACGCGGCCTTGAAAGCAAGTGGTAGGTTGAAGCCCGGTGGGATCAACCGCGCACCGACGGACCGCAGCTATGGTCCGCGACCGCCACGGTTCCAAATGCCCGCCACGGTTCCACGACACATCCAGGCAGCGTTGAAGAAGCATCCGGCGGCACGGCGGTACTTCGAGGGGCTTGCGCCCTCACATCGTCGACGGTATATCGGCTGGATAGAGTCCGCCAAGCACGAGGACACGAAGGCCAGACGCCTGAAGGAGGCGATCCGCCTCCTCATTGCTGGCAAGCCGCTGGGACTCAAGTAGACATCCGCCCAACAATGAATACCTGGACTCCGGTCAAGTGAGAATCCCTGACGGCGCCACCAAGGGCGCGGAGCCTGGGCCCTTCCGTGGCCGCACACTCAAGGCTGACGAAGCGTGGTCAGCTTCGCAGCTGAATCCAGTGTTCGACAGGCAAGGGCGTGGTGAGGGAGCCAGAGGCCCGTTCGCCCAGGGGGTTGCGCGTGCACGAAGGTCACGGAAAGGTCGGGGGCAACGTCTTCCTTGCTGTCTACCTCATGGCCGCTGTGAGCCCGCTGGTCGATGCGTGGGCGTCGCCACAGAGAAGCCTGTGGTGGGTGGCAGGCGCGGCGTGTCTGGTCCTTGCCACGAGCGTCCTCACGACCGTCGTGATTCGGCAGCATGGTGGTGGTGGTGCAGGCGAGCCGCTCGGGTGCCTTTCCGGCGCCGTGGTCTGGCTGGGACGAGTCGGTGTCCCGGTGTTGGCATCTCGCCTCGGGGTACCGCCCATTCGACCCGGGTTCTGGGCTCTCTTGGGGGCGTCGTTACCGGTGTTCCTGATGGCCTTCGTGGTCTGGGTCGTGGGCCAGCGGAGGCGGAATCCAGGGCAGTGAAGAACCGCCGGCCTTGTAGCGAGGCGAAAGGCACTCGAGTGGCGAGTGCTGTCGAACAACGGGTAGTCGCACGAGGACGGCCAGAGTGGCGCCTCGCCGCTGATCTCAGTGTTAGCCCGATCCCAGCAGGTCAGCCAACCGTGAGTCTCCCTGCCCTACCGTGGACTCCGCCGAGGCCGTCGTGACACGTGCACGCGTGCGTCCCGTCCTCGTGACGGGAGCCACCGGCCGAGTCGGGCGCGCGGTGGTCACCCAACTGCTGGGCGCGGGCGTGCCAGTGCGCGCGCTCACGCGCCGACCAGCGACGGCGGACCTGCCGGCGACCGTCGAGGTCGTGGCGGGCGACCTCACCGTGCCCGAGTCGCTCGACGCGGCGCTGGAGGGCGTAGGTGCGGTTTTCCTCCTCTGGACCGCGCCGCCGGGCACGGCTCCTGCCATCGTCGAGCGTCTCGCGTCGCACACGCGGCGCGTCGTCTTTCTCTCCTCGCCGCACAAGACACCGCACCCCTTCTTCCAGCAGCCGAACCCCATGGCTCGCTTCCACGCCGACGTCGAGGGCCTGATCGCGGCCGCCGGACTCGAGTCGACGATCATCCGGCCCGGGATGTTCGCGTCGAACGCGCGGTTCTGGTGGGCGCCCGCGATCCGGAACGGCGACGTCGTCCGGTGGCCCTACGGCGCGGCCGAGACGGCACCTATCGACGAGCGCGACATCGCGGCCGTGGCGGCGCGCGCCCTGTATGAGGGCGGGCACACGGGTGGCGATTACGTCCTCACGGGCCCCGAGTCGCTGAGCCAGGCGGAGCAAGTGAACGTGATCGGGGCCGCCCTCGGGCGCCAGATCCGGTTCGAGGAGCTGTCGCCTGAAGAGTTCCGGCGTGAGGCAGCGGGGCGCTGGCCGGGCCCGGTCGTGGACATGCTGCTCGCCGCGTGGGGTGCGACGATCGGACACCGAGCGTTCGTGACTTCCACCGTGGCCGACGTCGTCGGATCGCCGCCGCGCACTTTTCGCCAGTGGGTCGCCGATCACGCCGACGCGTTTCGCTGACGCCCAGCGAGTTACGAGTCTGACACCCCGTGAGATTCCTCTGGGCTCAGCACCGGCTGAAGGGTAGCGCCAGAATACGGGCTCGACAGCGATGAGAGCGCCGGAGAACACAACTGCATGACCTGACGAAGTCCGCGCTGCCCCGAAGCCGCGGCCTTCGCGGATGATCCAGGTGTTCGACGGACCGGTGGCGCAATGCGCGGGCGATGGAGCGGCGCGCCCCTAGCTCAATCGGCGATGGTGATGACGACGTTGCCCGCTCCACGTTCGCCGTGCTGCAGACCGCGGTCACTTCCGCGCCAAGATGCTTCGCGAGCTGAATCGCACACGTTCCGTTCGCGCCGGATCCGCCGTAGACGAGCACCTGCTGGCCGCTCTCGATGTTCGCCTTGCCGAGGAAGTGCAAGGCCATGAGCCCTCCGGAGGGAATGGCGGCGGCTTCGTCGTGACTCAGATTCGACGGCGCCAGCGTGAGGAGCTTGAGGGTGGCCGGCACGCAGGTGCGCTGGGCGTAACAGCCCATGCGTGCGCAACATGGTGAACGCCCACACAGGGTCGCCCACGTGAAACCGCGTGACCTTCGCTCCGATCGCTTCGATCTGCCCAGCCAGGACTGCGCCCAGGATCGGCCGTCGTGGTCTCGTGAAACCGATCACCACCCGCGCCATCAGCCGCATGGCGAGGCGGGCCGTGGGAATCGCGCTCCTGATGTAGCAGTCGCTCGGCGTGACCGTCGTCGCGCGGATCCTGATCAGGACGTCCTTGGCTCCGGGAACAGGGTCGAGGACGTCCCGGAGCTGCAGAACCTCGGGAGGTCCATAGCGCGTGCAAACAGCCGCCTTCATTGGCCTGTGTCTCGAGCGAATTTATAGCATCCTCCGGTGATCTGGGTGTCAACCCCGCCCTCTGTGCGTGGCGGGAGTCGGCGTCATCGCCGGCTCGATAAAGATCGCGCTCGGAGCGCGTTTCGGCGACGCATGGAGCTGGCGCTAATCTTTGCACCTGTTGCGTTGATCGTGAGCTACCACCCGATTCAGATCCATGAAGATGGCCCGCCGTCGAGCGCACCCGTGGTAGCGTGGAGGCAACGCGACCTCCGTCGCGTAAGGACGAGGATGATCGAGACGAAGATTCACTGGCCGTTCAACAAGATCTTCTGCGCTGCGCCTCTTCCACAATCGACGGTCGACTCGGTCCTCTCGAAACTCCAAGAGGCTGGCATCACGGCACGGCATTAGCGCGGTGTTCGGCGGACATGGCGAGTGCGGTCACGAGCGGACCGACTATGACCCACCAGGACTTCTGGTCCAGATTGGCGTCATTCGTCTCGGGCGCGGCAGTAGTGATAGACCGACCCAAGGGTAGCGCGCATCCGCAAATTCCTGGACTGATCTACCCGCTCGACTACGGCTATCTGACGACCC
>JBGPBV010000151.1:0-16495 GCA_041481445.1 Vicinamibacteria bacterium | reverse complement strand
GCCCCGACGACGTGGAGATCCACGTGGACGGCGAGCGCCTGGTGGTGCGGGGCGAGCGGCGGCCCTCCGACAAGACGCGGCCGGAGAGCTTCCATCGCGTCGAGCGCAGCTACGGCGTGTTCACGCGTGTCTTCCAGCTCACCGACGAGGTGGACCCGGACCGGGTGAAGGCGGACTTCCGGGACGGCCTGCTGCGGCTGGAGCTGCCGCGCCTGCACACGCGCGCCCCCGCGCGCGGCCGCCAGGAAAGGTCGGATGCGTGAGGGCGCGCCGACGTGGCTGAGGCCTCGTGACGGGCGCGCGCAAGGGCCTCGGCGCCATCCTGCGCGAGGCCGACCTCATCAGCGACGCCCAGCTCCGGGACGCCCTCTCCGCGCAGAAGACGTTCGGGGAGCGGCTGGCCAGCATCCTGGTGCGCCAGTGCACGCTGACCGAGAAGTTCGCCGTCACCTACCTCGGCCGCCAGCTCGGCGTGCCGGGGGTGGACCTCTCCAAGCAGGAGATCGACCTGGAGCTGCTCAAGACCGTGCCCCTCGAGCTCTGCGACCGCCACCTGATCTTCCCCATCAAGATGCAGGGCACGCGGCTGCAGGTCGCGATGGCCGACCCCAACGACCTCAAGCTCGTCTCCGAGATCGAGTTCAAGACGGGCACGCGGCTGGCCCCCATGATCGCCCTCGACGCCAGCATCAAGAACGCGATCGTGGAGGCGCGCCGCGCCCTCAAGACGGGCCAGAAGACGATCCGGCCCAACGTCCAGAAGGCGCAGGCCATGCGCGCGGGAGCGGCCGGCGCCCCGGGGGCGGAGGGCGGCGGGGCGGGGGCGCCCCGAACGGGCGAGCCGGAGACGATCGTCCTGAACGAGGTCGAGGAGCTCGCGATCATCGAGAGCCTCGGCGGCACCCCCGCGCCTCCCTCTCCCGCCGCGCCCCCGCGCGCGCCGGCGGTGGAGGAGACGCAGACGATCCTCGCCGTCGACGACGACCCCGACGTCCTGCGCCTGATGGAGATGGTGCTGCAGTCCAAGCGCTACCGCGTGATCACGGCCCGGGCCGGACGCGAGGCGCTGGCCAAGGTCCGCGAGTCCATGCCCGACCTCGTGATCCTCGACGGCATGCTCCCCGAGGTCCACGGCTTCGAGATCTGCCGGCAGCTCAAGACCTCCGAGCGCTTCCGCCACATCCCGGTCGTGATGGTGTCCGCCGTCCACACCGGATGGCGCTTCGCCGCCGACGTCAAGCAGACCTACGGCGCGGACGACTACATCGAGAAGCCCTTCGAGGCCGCGGAGCTGCTGCGGCGCGTGGAGGCCCTGCTGAGCCGGACGCCCGCGCCGGTGGCTCCCGCCTCCGAGGCGGCCGCTCGCCAGCAGCTCAAGGAAGGGGTGATGGCGCTGAAGCAGGACCAGCTGGACGAGGCGATCGCCGCCTTCACGCGCGGGCTCGCCATCGACCAGTTCTCGGACCTGCTGCACTACTACATGGCCATGACCTACGAGAAGAAGGACATGGTCTTCCACGCCATCGACCACTACGAGAAGGCCATCGAGCTCAACCCGTCCTTCTACGACGCGATCACGTCACTCGCGAACCTCTACCAGAAGCAGGAGTTCTGGCGGAAGGCGGTCGAGATGTGGGAGCTCGCGCTGTCCGCGACCAAGGACGAGACGGTGCGGGCGCGGATCAAGGACCACCTGCTGAGCCTGCTCTGAAAGGCCGGACGGACGGCGGCGGCTCGGCGGCGACGCTACCCGCCGCCGCCCTCGTCCACGTCCTCGGGGTCGCTGGGAGCGGCCTCCACGACCACGGTGCGCTCGGAGCCGGCGGGCACGGCCAGGGTCTTGGACCGGCCGCATTGGGGACAGGCCACCTCGACCGTCACCGGGTCGCCGTCGCGGGCGGGATCGCGCCGGTCGTCGAAGTAGCAGACCTCGAAGGCCTCGCCGCAGTCACAGCGATGGGGGGACCGCTTGCGCTCGCGTTGGCCCGCCGTCACCACTGTCCGGTCCTCCTAGTCGAACACCTTCTCGAAGTCCGGCTGCACCACCATCTCCTTGCCCTCGACGTGGATCAGCCCCTGGCGCTCGAGGTCCTTGAGCATGCGCGTCACCGTCTCGCGCGTGGTCCCGATGCGGTTGGCGATCTCCTGGTGGGTGGCGCGGCGGAAGGCGATGCGCCCGTCCTTGAGCCGCCGCCCCTCCTCCCGGGCCATGTCCACGATCACGCGCGCGACCCGGCCGTAGACGTCGAGCAGGGCCAGGGTCGAGATCTGCTGGTTGGCGTGGCGCAGGCGGGCGCTGAGGACCTTGATGAGGGCGGAGGTGATGCTGCGGTTGTCGGTGAGGACGGTCTGGAAATCCGTCCGGTGGAGGGAGATGAGCTCGCTGTCCTCGATGGCGATGGCGGTGGCGGAGCGCGGCTCGTTGTCGAGCAGGGCCATCTCGCCGAAGAAATCGCCGGGACCCAGGATCGAGAGGATCACCTCCCGGCCGTCGTCGCCCAGGATGGTGACCTTGATCCGCCCCTCCAGGATCATGAAGAAGAAGTCGCCCTCCTCGTTCTCGAAGAAGACGACGGTGTCCTTGGGGTAGCGGCGACGCGTGGCCAGCCGCGAGAGGCTTGCGATGTCGGCGTCGGTCAGCTCGGCGAAGATGGGAACGGTGCGGAGAAGTTCCTGCTCGTCCATGTGTGCCCGGATCCTACACCATCCGGCGGCGGCCGGGTCAAGGCCCGACGAGCCTGATCAGACCCTCCAGAACGTCCACCGCCTCCTGGCCGCTGACGGGGCGCCAGGCTTCGAAGGCGCCCGCCTCCGTGAGGTCCATCAGGCCGGCCCCGACCACGCGCGCGGCCGGATAGCGCGCGAGGTTGCTCGCGGTCATGTCCGTCGGGTTGGCCGGCGTGCCCGCCGGGTACTTCGCCAGGTCGAGCACGCGCTGCACGGCCGAGGCCAGGTCGCCGCGCCGGACGATGGCCGCGGGCTGGAAGGTGTGGTTGGGGTAGACGTCGAGCACGTCCAGGGCGAGGGCACGGATGACCTGGTCGCGCGCCCACGATCCCGAGATGTCGACGGCCACCTTGGCCGGGCCCGCGGGCAGCCGCGAGAGCATCGTGACCTTGCTCATGAGGAGGGCGGCCAGGTCGGCGCGCGTGATGGTGGGCGACGACGGGATGCGCCGGTACTCCTCCGGCATCTGGAGCAGCTCGAGCGCCTCGCGGACCTCGCGCGACCGCCGCAGGGCCTCCTCGTCGCGCGGATCGAGGGCGAGCACGCGGCGGTAGGCGTCGAGCGCCCGCCCGTACTCACGCAGGCCGGACAGGACCTCCCCCAGGCGCAGCAGGACCTGCCGGTCCTCCTGGGGATGGGCGGCCAGGACCTCCGCCGCCTCCGCCGCCTGCCCGCCTCCGGCCAGGATGTCGGCCAGGGCCAGGCGCACCTCGGCCACCTCGGGAGCGGAGTCGAGCGCGTGGCGGTACTCCGCGATCGCGGCGTCGGGCGTCCCCGCCGCCAGCGCCGCCCGCGCCGCGGCCACCCGCCGCTCGGTGACCTGCAGGCGCACGTCGGAGAGGCGCCGGCGCACGATGTCGTTCGCGGGATCGAGCTTGGCGGCGAGGCGCAGGCGCTCCAGCGCCTCCTCCCCGTTGCCCGCGCGCAGAAGGGACCCCGCGGCCCCGACCAGCGCCGGCACGTAATCGGGCTTGCGGGCCAGCACGCTCGCGAACGTCCGCCCCGCCTCCGGCGCCCGCCCCTGGCGCAGGAGCGCGTACCCGAGCCCCGTCTCCGCGGGGACGGAGCCGGGCCGCTTCCGAAGGAGGTCGCGGAAGCGCTTCTCGGCGTCCACGCCCCGGCCGGTCTGCACCGAGCGCCAGGCCCGGTCCACCGCCTGGGCCTCTTCGCGGGTCAGCTCGCCCGGCCGGCCGCCCGGATAGACGTAATCGTCGGCTTCGCTCGGCCCGGCCCTGGGCGGCGGGGACGTCGCGCAGGCGGAGAGCGCGAGGATCGCGCCCAGCAGGACGGCCCCACCCGCCCTTGCCCGCCTCAAACCAGGTGCTCCCGATAGCGACCGATCAGCCGCTCCGGGATCTCGGCGTCGATGGTGACCTCGTCGCCCTCGACCTCGTGCGCGACCACGCGGCCGGCGGTGTAGACGCCGGCGATCCCACGCGCGTCGCCGGTCCGGAAGCGCAGGCGCACCGCGCGCGGCCGCATCTCGAGGTGCCCCGCCATCGCGGTGCCCAGCTCGTCCAGGCCCTGGCCGGTGAGCGCGGAGACCGCCACCGAGCCCGGCCGCCCGGCCTGGAGGTTGCGCACGCGCTCGGGCGCGACCTTGTCCGTCTTGTTCAGGACGGCGATGCGCGGCCGCTCGCCCGCCCCGATCTCCTTGAGCACGGCGTCGACGGCGGCCTCGCGGTTCTCGACGTCCTCGGCGGAGGCGTCCATGACGTGGAGGAGCAGGTCGGCCTGGACGACCTCCTCCAGGGTGGCGCGGAAGGCGGCCACCAGCGCGTGCGGCAGCTTCTGGATGAAGCCGACGGTGTCGACCACGAGCACGTCCTTGCCCGGCCCCACCCGGATGCGCCGGACCAGGGGGTCGAGGGTCATGAAGAGCTGGTCGGAGATCTCCGTGCGCTCGCGGGTGAGCGCGCTGAAGAGCGTCGACTTGCCGGCGTTGGTGTACCCGACGAGCGCCACCACCGGGGCCTGGGCGCGACGGCGCGCCTCGCGCCGCGTGTGCCGCGTGCGGCGCACCTTCTCGATCTCCCGCTTGACGTTCTGGATCCGCTGGCGGATGCGCCGGCGGTCCGTTTCCAGCTTGGTCTCGCCCGGCCCGCGCGTCCCGATGCCGCCGCCCAGGCGCGAGAGCAGCACGCCCTTGCCGGTCAGGCGCGGGAGCATGTAGTCGAGCTGGGCCAGCTCCACCTGCAGCCGCCCCTCCCGCGTGCGCGCGCGGCGGGCGAAGATGTCCAGGATGAGCTGGGTGCGGTCCACCGTCTTGCGTTCGACCGTCGCCTCGACGTTGCGCTGCTGGGCCGGAGTCAGCTCGTCGTCGAAGACGACCAGGTCGGCCGCGCGCTCGATGGACAGGCGCGCGACCTCCTCCACCTTGCCCCGGCCGATGAGGGTGGCGGGGTCCTTGCGCTTCCGCTCCTGGATGAGGGTGCCCACCACCCGCGCGCCCGCGCTCTGCACGAGCAGGCCGAGCTCCTCGACCGAGGACTCCGTGCGGAACCGCTCGCGGGCGCCGGCGGCCAGGCCGACGAGGATCGCCTTCTCTTGTCTCGCGGGGGTGTCGTCTCGGGCGCGGATGGTGGGTGTGGCCTCTGGTGAGGGAGCGCGCAGGCCTGTTCCGGCGCCTCCGCAACCAGTGTATCAGCGGCGGCGCGCGCGCAAAACCCCCTCCACCTCGTCCCAGGGGACCGCCCCCCCGCGGAGGAGGCGCGCGGGACGGGAGGTGAGGTCCACGACGGTGGAGGCGACCGGGCGGCCGGGGCCCGCGTCCAGGGCCAGGGCGGCGGCGGCACCGACGGCGGCCATCGCCTCCGCGCAGGTCAGGGGCGGCGCCTCCCCCGCGCGGTTCGCCGACGTCGAGACGAGCGGCCCCGCGCCCCGGCACAGCGCGCGCGCGAGCTCGAGGTCCGGCACCCGCACCGCCACCGTGCCCGTCCGCGCCGTCACCTCGACCGGCACGGACGGCAGGGCGGACAGCACCAGCGTGAGCGGCCCGGGCCAGAACCTCCCCGCCAGCGCCTCCGCCTCGTCGGGCCAGTCCGCGCACAGGCTCCGCGCCTGCTCGACGTCGGCCGCCACCAGGGGAAGCGGCTTGCCTTCGTCGCGGCCCTTGGCCCGGCGCACGGCGCCGGCGACGCCCCCGTCCAGCGCGCGTCCCCCGATCGCGTAGAGCGTGTCCGTCGGGTAGACGAGGAGGGACCCCGCGCGGAGCGCCTGCACCGCACGGCGGACCACCGCCTCGTCCGGCTGGGACCCGGAGGCGCGGACGAGCTCCGCTCTCACGCCCGGCTCAGGCGGGCGCGGGCGCGGCCGCCGCGGGCCCGGGCTCGGCCGGGGCCCAGGAGGTGTCGACCCCGTTCCTCTTCAGCATGCCGAGCAGGCCCGACTTGTCCATGGCCTTGGCGTAGGCCTCCTGCGGGTCGATGACCTTCCTCTTGACGAGGTCGGTGAAGCTCTCGTTCATGAGGCACATTCCGTACTTCCTCCCCGTCTGCATGATGGACGGGATCTGGAAGATCTTGGCCTCACGGATCAGGTTCGAGACCGACGGGGTGGTGATGAGGACCTCCATCACGGGCACGCGGCCCCCCCCGATCTTCTTGCACAGCACCTGGCTGAACACGCCCTTGAGGCTCTCCGCCAGCATGACGCGGATCTGCCCCTGACGGTCGGCCGGGAACTGGTCGATGATGCGGTCGACGGTCGAGGGCGCGGACGAGGTGTGCAGGGTGCCGAAGACGAGGTGTCCCGTCTCCGCGGTCTCGATCGCGATCGCCACCGTCTCCAGGTCGCGCATCTCCCCCACCAGCACGATGTCGGGGTCCTCGCGCAGGGCCGCCCGCAGCGCGTCCTTGAAGGAGTCGGTGTGCTCGCCCACCTGGCGCTGGTTGATGAGGCACTTCTTGTTCTCGTGCACGAACTCCAGCGGGTCCTCGATCGTGATGATGTGGTCGGTGCGGTTGCGGTTGATGTAGTCGATGAGCGCGCAGAGGGTAGTCGACTTGCCCGAGCCCGTGGGTCCGGTGACCAGCACGAGGCCCTTGGGGAGGTGGCAGAGCTGCAGGATCTCCTTCGAGATCCCCATCTCCTCCGCGGTGATGATCCGGCTCGGGATCTGGCGGAACACCCCACCCATGCCCTTGCGGTCGAGGAAGAAGTTGCAGCGGAACCGGGCCAGCCCGGCGATCTCGTAGGCGAAGTCGGTGTCGTGGCGCCGCTTGAACTCCTCGCGGTTGCGCTGGGGCGCGATCGGCCACAGGAGCGCCTCGACGTCGGACGCGCCGAGCGCCGGCCGGTCGAGGGTCCTGATCTCGCCGTCGTGCCGCAGGATGGGCGGGGAGCCGGAGGAGATGTGGAGGTCGGAGGCCTTCATCGTCACCAGCGTGCGCAGCAGCTCGTCCATCGGCGCCGCCGGCCCCACGCTGTTGGCCCGCGCCCCCGCCGGCACCGCCGCTCCCGCTCCCTCGATCGTGAACCCCGCGTGGGTGGCTCCCTGCCGCACCTCCGCCTGCGCGCGGACGGTGCCCAGGCTGGCCAGCTGGAAGCGCCATTCCGCGCGGCCGGAGGCCAGCGCCTGGCGGGCCTCCGGGGTGAGGGTCGGGGCCAGGAGCCCGTCGATGGTGGCCGCCGTCTGCTCGGCCCCCTGGACCTCGCGCTCCCCGGCCGCGGTCACGATGACGATGCGCCGGCCCGGGATGAGGCGCAGCTCCTGCGACCCCGCCTTGACCGTCGCCTGCAGCAGTCTCTCGATGGACACCTAGGCCTCCCCGGGCTCGATCACGCGCGTGATGCACGTCTTGCGGACGAGGTGCTCGCGGTCACCGTCGTAGAGGGTCAAGAACGGATCGTGCCCGTTGAGGTAGTCGAGCACGCGTTGGTGGCCCTCCGGCATGTCGATGACGATGATGCCGGCCACGATGCGGTCGCGGCACTCCACCTGCACGCGCCGTCGCGGGACGTCGGGGAGGTCCCCCGCCGGCGTGTTCACGGCCACGACGCTCAGCACCACCACTTCCGCCTTGTTCAGGATCACCGCGCTCGTCGCGTTGGCGGGCAGGAAGGGGAAGAAGGGGGCGCCGTCGTTCATCCACTCGTCCGGGCGCATGACCCCGGAGTGATGTGACGACGCCGCGGGCAGGAAGATGCGTCCGACGAACCAGGTGCCGTTGGCACAGACGATTTCCGCGTCCAGCGTCACCGTGGGCACACGCAGCTCGCTCACGGATCTCCTCCGGTGGGACGGCGATTATCGTCCGCCCTCAACGTCTGTGCAATCGATCCCGCCGCCCAGAGCACCTGGCGGGCGAGGCCCCGGAGCAGGCTGACCTCGCGCCGCGAGGGGGCGGCACGGGCCACCAGCGAGCGCCACTCCGAGAGGATGGCTTCCGGGTTGGCCGGGTTCAGGTACCCGATCTTGAGGAAAGCCCGGCGGAGGTCGTCGAGGGCGTCCTCGATCTCGCCCGCCGCCGCCCGACCGGCGTCCACGTCGCTGGAGGCCTCCGCCCGCGGACGGGAATCCACGAGCGCGGCCAGGCGTAGCTCATACGCGATCAGGAGGACGGCCTGGGCCAGGTTCAACGAAGGGTGGGACGGATCGGCGGGGATGTGGACGCGGACGTGGCACTCGGCCAGCTCGTCCTCGGTCAGGCCGCTCGACTCGGGCCCGAACACGACGGCCAGCCGCCCGCCCGCCGTCCGCGGGGCGGCCTCCGCGGCCAGCGCACGCGGGGTCCACGCGTCGTCGCGCGGGCGGCCAGAGGTCCCGGCCGTCCAGGTGCTGGCGGCCACCGCCTCCCGCACCGTCGCCCGGCGCACGGCACCGTCGAGCACGTCCCAGGCACCGTAGGCCAGCGCGCGCGCCTCCGGCGCCTGGAGGTCGTCGGGGGGATCGACGAGCACGAGCGAGCCGAGCCCCATGTTCTTGAGGGCGCGGCAGGCGGCGGCCACGTTCGCGGCCCGGGCCGGCCGCACCAGCACCACGTCGATCCGGTCGAGGTCCATGAAGACCAGAGTCTAGCGTTTATACTGGCTCCCGCCCTGGCATGACCTGGCTCCGCCCGCTGCCCCGCCGGCTCTCCCGCACGCTCTCCGTTCTCGTGGTCGTGGCCTGGCTGGTCCAGATGGGCCTGCTCTTCCGTTCGATCCAGGCCTCGACGACCAACCTCGCCAGCGACCTCTCCGCCTACGGAAAGTCCGCCCAGTGGAAGGGCGTGTACTCGCGGGGCGAGAAGATCGGGTTCATGGTAGGCCAGACCATGCCGACGGCGGACGGCTACGAGCTGCAGGAGGACGGGCGCCTGCAGATGACGCTGCTCGGGGCGACGAGCGCGGCCCGCCTGCACACGTCCGTGCAGGTGGACAAGGCCTTCGACGTCCGGTCGTTCCAGTTCTCGATGGACCCGGGCACGGGCGCCATACGGGTGGAAGGGGTGGTGGACGGGCGGCGGCTCCAGCTCACCGTGAAGACACCGAGCGGCACGCGCACGGAGACGCGCGAGCTCCCGGAGAAGCCGTCGCTGTCGCTCAACCTCTCGCGCCAGCTCGCCGCCGGGGGACTCGCCCCCGGCAAGCACGTCGAGGCGGCCGTCTTCGACCCCGCCACCCTGCGCAACGAGACCATGACCATCGACGTGCAGGCGCGCGAGGTCGTGCGGGCGGCCGGCCGGCCGGTGCCCGCCTTCAAGGTCCTCACGCGCTTCGCCGGGATCACCTCGACCTCCTGGGTCACGGACACCGGGGAGGTGGTGCGGGAGGAGAGCCCGCTCGGCCTGCTCGTCGTGAAAGAGACACCCGACCGCGCCACCGCCCTCGCCGTGCCCGGCGAGATCCAGAGCGACCTCCTGGAGGCGGCGGCGGTGGTGCCCGATCCCCCACGCCGCATCGACGATCCGGCCGCGGTGGAGCGTCTCGTCGTCCGCCTCGACGGCGTGGACCTCTCCAGCGCCGATCTCCAGGGGGCGGGCCAGACGGTGAAGGGCAACGTGGTGGAGGTCGTCGACGCGGAGACGCTCGCGCCGGAGCCCGCCCCGGGGGACCTGTCCGCCTTCCTCCGCCCCGAGCTCTTCCTGGAGAGCGACGCCCCCGAGATCGTGGCCGAGGCCAGGAAGGCGGCCGGGGACGCGACCGCTCCCCGCGCGATCGCCGAGCGCCTGACCCGCCACGTGAGCGCGCTGCTCGAGAAGAAGCCCACGGTGAGCCTCCCCTCCGCCCTCGAGGTGCTGCGCACGAAGGTGGGCGACTGCAACGAGCACACCGCCCTCTACGTGGCGATGGCCCGCGCCCTGGGCCTGCCCGCCCGCATCGCGGTGGGGCTCGTCTACCTCCGCGGCGGGTTCTTCTATCACGCCTGGCCGGAGGTCTACGTGGCCGAGGGCCGCGACCGCGGCACCTGGCTGCCCGTGGACCCCACCCTCGACGAGTTCCCCGCCGACGCCACCCACATCCGCCTCGCCCGCGGCGGCCTCGACAAGCAGGCGGCCATCCTGCCCTTCATCGGGCGCGCGAAGATGCGCATCCTGGAGCTCGGGGTCAGGGCGGGCTCCACACCCCTCCTCGTCGGCCGGCCCGCCCGCGACCTCCGGCCCATGGAGCTGCCCCTGCCCAAGCGGGACAGCGCCACCCACTGCTGGTCGCAGCCCTCCTGAGCACATGATCGCGGTCGAGTCGCTCGTCAAGAAGTACGGGTCCTTCACCGCCGTGGAAGACGTGAGCCTCTCCGTCGCTCCCGGCGAGATCCACGGCTTCCTGGGCCCGAACGGGGCGGGCAAGACCACCACCATCCGCATGATCGCCGGCCTGCTCAAGCCGACCAGCGGACGGGTCACCATCAACGGCCACGACCTCGCGCGCGAGCCGGAGGCGGCCAAGGCGTCGCTCGGCTTCATCCCCGACCGCCCCTTCATCTACGAGAAGCTCACCGGCCGCGAGTTCCTGCGCTTCCACGGCGGCCTCTACGGCATGGAGGCGGCGGAGATCGAGGAGCGCGCGCGCGAGGTCCTGGAGCTGTTCGAGCTGACGCGCTGGCAGGGGGAGCTGGTCGAGAGCTTCTCCCACGGGATGAAGCAGCGCCTGGTCATGTGCGCGGCCTTCCTGCACCGGCCGCGCGCGGTGCTGGTGGACGAGCCCATGGTCGGCCTGGACCCGCGGGGCGCGCGCCTCATCAAGGACATCTTCCGCCTCATGAGCGAGCGCGGCGTGGCCGTCCTCATGAGCACGCACACCCTGGAAGTCGCCCAGGAGATGTGCGACCGCATCAGCATCATCCTGCGCGGCCAGATCATCGCGCGGGGGACGGTGGACGAGCTGCGGGCCCTGGCCGGCGGGGAGGACGAGCACCTGACCCCGGTGTTCCTCAAGCTCACCGGGGGCTCGGGCCTGCAGGAGATCGAAGAGGTCCTGTGAGCGCCCCCGCGGCCACCCCCGCCTTCCCCTACCTGCTCCTCCCCACGCTGTGGGCGATGCGCAACCGCGCGCGACGGCGCGAGAGGGGCGACACCGCCCGCGTGGCCCTCTTCGGCGGGATCGGCCTCCTGGTGGGAGCGGCGATCTTCGGGGTGGTCTTCTGGCTGACCTGGCAGCTCCTCGACTACGCCGAGCTCGGCGACTACCTCATCCGCCTCGGTTTCTCATGGCTGTTCCTCACGTTCCTCTCCTTCCTCGCCTTCAGCGGGATCGTGACCGCCCTCTCCACCTTCTTCCTCTCCGAGGACCTGCGGCTGCTCCTGGCCGCGCCGGTGTCGCGCGAGAGCCTCTTCTACTCGCGCTTCGTGAAGACGGTGGGCCAGGCGGGCTGGATGGTGGTGACCTTCCTCGTCCCGGTGTTGCTGGCGGTGGGCCTGGCCCGTTGCGCGGGGCCCGGCTACTACCTCACCGCCTGCCTGACCCTCGTCCCCTTCGTGATCGTCCCCGTCGCCGTGGGCTCGGTGGTCACGCTCGTCCTCGTGAACGTCTTCCCGGCCCGCCGCGCGCGGGACATCCTCACCCTGATGGGCCTGCTCTTCGCGATGGCCATCGTGATGATGCTGCGCTTCCTGCGGCCGGAGCGCCTGCTCAGCGTGGAGTCGCTTCCCGACATCGCCGGCTTCTTCTCGACCCTGCAGTCCCCGGTCACGCCGCTGCTCCCCTCGTTCTGGGCGGGCGAGACCTTGTTCGCGGCGCTGCAGGGTGGAGCGGACTGGCTCCACGCGGGCGCGCTGTGGACGACCGCGCTCGCCTTCCTGGTCCTGGCCCGGGCGGCCTTCTCCCGCTGGTACTTCACCGGCTGGAGCAAGGCGCAGGAGGCGCGCAAGGCGCGGTTCACGCGCCTGGGCTTCCTGGACTCCTTCGCGCGCCTGCTCCCCGGAGGCCGCCCCCGCCAGCACCTGTTCGTGAAGGACCTGAAGGTGTTCCTGCGCGACACCACGCAGTGGTCGCAGCTCCTGCTGCTGGTGGCCCTGATGCTCGTCTACCTCTACAACTTCCGCGTCCTCGACCTGGACCGCATCCCCTACATGTCGGGGGTGGTCAAGAACGCCTACGCCTTCGTGAACCTCGCCATGGCCGCCTTCGTGCTCTCGGCGGTGGCGGTGCGCTTCGTGTTCCCGTCGGTCTCCGCGGAGGGGCCCGCCTTCTGGATCGTGCGCACGTCTCCCGTGCCCATGCGGGCCTTCCTGTGGTCGAAGTTCTGGACGGGCCTGGTGCCCGTCCTGGTCGTGGCGGAGGCGCTCACGATCACCTCCAACCACTTCCTCGGCGCGGCGCCCTTCCTGCGCGTCCTGGGGGCGGTCGCGATCTTCTTCATGACCTTCGCCCTGGTCGGCCTGGCCACCGGGATGGGGGCCATCTACCCGCGGTTCAACGCGGAGAACCTGACCCAGGTGGCGGGCTCCTACGGCGGCATCGGCTACATGGTCCTGGCCGTGCTCTTCATCCTGGTCGAAGTGGCCCTGCTCGCCTGGCCGTCGTCGATCTACTTCTGGCACCAATACCGCGAGATCCGCATACCGCCCGCGCAGATCGCCGTGATGGCGGCCTCCCTGGCCGCCGCCGCCGCCGTCGCCATGGCCACCTTCTGGACCTCGATGCAACGCGGCATCCGCGCCCTGGAGGCGATGGGGGCCTGAGGGGCGGGCGAGTGCCGGGCTGTGAAGAAGCACACATCGGCGGTTGAAAGGCGCCCTCTCCGCCGCCATACTGGAATTCGAACCAGGGAGGGGAACAGGCTTGCTCCTGAAAGCGGACTTCCACATCCACACGCGCGAGGATCCGCACGACTTCATCCGTTACACCGCCGTCGAGCTCCTCCAGGAGGCGGCCCGCCAGGGCTTCGAGGTCCTGGCCCTCACCTGCCACAACAAGCGCATCCACACCGAGGACCTGCGCCGGCGGGCGGAGGAGCTGGGCATCCTGCTCATCCCGGGGGTGGAGGCCGCCATCGAGGGCAAGCACACCCTGCTCCTCGACATGCCCTACAGCCGGCTGCGCGTCCGCAACTTCAAGCACGTGCGCGCGCTGAAGAGGGACGGCGGGCTGGTGATCGCCCCCCATCCCTTCTTCCCCGCGCCCAAGTGCCTCAATGGCAAGCTGCGCGAGAACCTGGACCTGTTCGACGCCATCGAGCACTCGCACTTCTACACGCGCACCGTCAACTTCAACCAGAAGGCGATCGAGTACGCGCGCCGCATGGGCATCCCGCTCGTCGGGACCTCCGACTGCCATCGGATCTGGCAGCTGGGCACGACCTACACCCTCCTCGACGCGGAGGAGAAGACGATCCCGGGCGTGTTCGCGGCCATCCGGGCCGGGCACGTCCGCGTGGTCACGGCGCCGCTGCGCCCGCTCGACCGCATCCGGGAGAAGTGGGACGGGATGACCAAGCCGTTGCGCGAGACCTTGCGACCACAGGCGACGTAATCCGGCGACGCGGCAACTTGTTCCGGAACAAGTTCGCTCGAGTCCCTCGCCCTCAAGGCGCCGCGAGAGACCGTCTGGGCGCGCCCACCGCAGAGGTCGAGCTCGCGGATGGTGGTTTGAGCCTCCCTCGGGCGGTCTGTTACGATCGTCTCTCATGACCGTGAAGAGGAATCCGACACGCTCGGTTCGGGTGGGGACGGCCTGGCTGGGCTCCGCCCACCCGGTCGCCGTCCAGAGCATGTGCGCGACGCGCACCCAGGACGTCGACGCCACCGTCGAGCAGGCGGAGGCGATCCGCCAGGCCGGGGGTGACCTCGTTCGGGTCGCGGTCGACAACCCGAAGGACGTCGAGGCCCTGGCCGAGATCCGCCGGCAGACGCGCGCCAACCTGGTGGTGGACCTCCAGGAGAACTACCGCCTGGCCGCGCAGGTCGCGCCGCACGTGGACAAGGTCCGCTACAACCCCGGCCACCTCTACCACCACGAGCGCGAGAAGCCGGTGCGGGAGAAGGTGCGCTTCCTGGCCGAGGTCGCCCGCGAGAACGACTGCGCGCTCCGCGTCGGCGTGAACTGCGGGAGCGTGGACCCCGAGCTGAAGGCGCGGCATCCCGAGGACGACGTGGCGGCCATGGTCGAGTCCGCGCTCGGGCACTGCGCGCTCCTCGACGAGCTCGGGTTCTTTCGCTACGTCGTCAGCCTCAAGGACTCGCATCCGCGGAAGGTGATCGAGGGGAACACCCGCTTCGCCGCCCTGCGCCCGGACGTGCCCCTGCACCTCGGCGTGACCGAGGCCGGCATCCCGCCCGAGGGAATCATCAAGACGCGGGTGGCCTTCGAGCAGCTCCTCTCGCGCGGCATCGGCGACACCCTGCGCGTGAGCCTCACCCTGCCCAACCCGCGCAAGCACGAGGAGATCACCGTCGGACGGCAGATCCTGGCCGACATCGAGGCCGGCCGCTTCCGGTCCGTGCCCGTGTTCGACGACGACAAGCTCAACATCATCTCCTGCCCCTCCTGCTCGCGCGTCGAGAACGAGCGCTTCGTGGAGCTGGCGGAGGCGGTCAAGGAGATGACGGCCTACGCGGAGCGCCACGCCCTCACGATCGCGGTGATGGGGTGCCGGGTGAACGGCCCGGGGGAGACGGACGACGCCGACCTCGGTCTCTGGTGCGGGCCCACCCACGTCAACCTCAAGCGGCGGACGGAGACGCTGGGCGCCTTCACCTACGACGAGATCCTGCCCCGCCTCCGCCGCGAGCTCGACGCGCTGATCGAAGCCCGGACGGCGACCGCCGCCCGCTAGGATCCAGCGCGGCCGTCCCCGCCGCAACTGGCGCCCGCTTCAGGCTATTGGCATGTCCGCGTGCCGCACTTGGCGACCTTCAGCGTGTTGGCGGTGACGTCCTGGTAGCTGATCACGGGCAAGCCATCCGTTCCGATCGCAAGCGACGTGTACTGGCCCACGTAGTTGGCGGGATCGTCGACGGTGGTGATGGCATTCGCCGCCGTGCAGGCCGCGTTCCCGCAATGCGCCACCTTCAGGGAGAGAGCGGTGTTGTCGTAGTAGCTGATGACGGGCAGGCCGTCGGTCCCGATGACGAGTGAATCGAACCATCCCACGGAGTTGCCGGGGGCGTCGACGATCGCAATGACGTTTCCCGCCGTACATGCGACGTTGCCGCAGTGGGCGACCTTCAACGCGCCGGCGGTGTAGTCGAAGTAGCTGATCACGGGGAGGCTGTCGGAGCCGATGGCAATCGAGCTGAAGTACCCCACGACGTTGGCCGGGTCGTCGACGGTCGTGATGGCGTTTCCGGCCGTGCAGTCGGCGTTGCCGCAGTGGGCGACCTTCAGCGCCGCGGCCGTGTCGTCCATGTAGCTGATGACGGGCAGGCCGTCCGCTCCGATGGCGATCGAAGTCTGCGTGCCCACGCTGTTCGCGGGGTCGTCCACCACCGCGGCGACGTTGCCGCCGCTGCAGGCGGCATCGCCGCAGTGGGCCACCTTCAGCCGGTTGGCGCCGAAGTCCTTGTAGCTGATGACGGGGAGATTGTCGGACCCGATCGCGATCGAGGTGTACCAGCCCACCGTGCCGGGATCGACCACGTCGATGGCGTTGCCCGTGGTGCAGGCGGCGTTGCCGCAGTGGGCCACCGTCAGCCCGAGGACGCTGTCGAAATAGCTGATGACGGGCAGGCCGTCGGCCCCGATGGCAATCGAGGTGTAGGCGCCCGCCTGGCTGCCGATGGGGTCGTCGACGGTGGTGATGGTGTTGCCGATGGTGCACGTGGCGTTCCCGCACTTGAGGACCTTGAGCGCGAAAGCCGTGCTGTCGTAGTAGCTGATGATGGGGAGAGAGTCGGTCCCGATGGCAATCGAGGTGTAGGGGCCGACGGAGTTGGCCGGGTCGTCCACGGTGCTGATGACGTTCGCGGCCAGGAACGGCTCGCAGACGACGGTGCCGTTCGCATTGATCCCGCGCAGATACTGGCCGGCGGGACACGTCCCGCCGACCCGCGTCTGGACCTGCGACTGGTCGATCTGCTCCAGGCCTACCGCGCCGCGCGCGATCTGGGCGCTGCCCACCGCACCCTTCGCGATCATCTGCTGGGTGATCCCTTCCCGCTCCACGGCCAGGGTACCGCTGGTGCTGATGGGCCCGCCGGTCAGACCCGCGCCCGTCTCGACCGACACGACGGTGCCTCCGCTGTTCGTGTCGAAGCCACAGGTGGGCGTGCCGTCGGGGGCCAGGGACTGGAGGTATTGCCCGGCCGGGCAGGTGGGGGGCACCGATCTTCGCTGCACGGTGGTATCGCCGGTGACGGCGCTGAACAGGGCGTTGGGGCTGGGCGTCAGCTCCTGGCGGGGCGAGAGG
>JBGPBV010000150.1:0-16644 GCA_041481445.1 Vicinamibacteria bacterium | reverse complement strand
GCGCGGCCAAGATCTCGGGCGCGCGGTTCACCGTCCAGTGGGGAGCGGGGGCGCGCCTGGAGCGCGCGCTGGTCGACTTCATGCTCGACCTGCACACGCACGAGCGCGGGTACACCGAGGTCGTCCCGCCGTACCTGGTCACCCCCGACACGATGCTGAAGACGGGCCAGCTCCCGAAGTTCGAGGGCGACCTCTTCAAGACGCGCACCGGCGACCGCGACCTCTACCTGATCCCGACCGCGGAGGTGCCGCTCACCGCGCTGCACGCGGACGAGATGCTGGAGGCCGCGGACCTTCCGCGCCACTACGTCTCCTTCACGCCCTGCTTCCGATCGGAGGCCGGCTCCTACGGCAAGGACGTGCGCGGCCTGATCCGCCAGCACCAGTTCCACAAGGTCGAGCTGGTCAAGCTCACCACGCCGGAGACGTCGGGGGCGGAGCTGGAGTCGATGGTGACGGATGCGGAGGAGGTCCTGAAGCGGCTGGGCCTCGCCTACCGCGTGGTCCTGCTCTGCACGGGCGACATGGGATTCAACTCCG
Organism: Vicinamibacteria bacterium; assembly: GCA_041481445.1. Lineage (GTDB taxonomy): Bacteria > Acidobacteriota > Vicinamibacteria > Fen-336 > Fen-336 > AA29. The sequence goes on along the minus strand of JBGPBV010000150.1, from coordinate 16,104 downwards.
CCAAGACCTACGACCTCGAGGTCTGGCTGCCCGGCCAGGAGGCCTACCGCGAGATCTCCTCTTGCTCGAGCTGCACGGACTTCCAGGCGCGGCGCGGCAGCGTGCGCTACCGGCCGGAGCCCAAGGCCAAGCCGCGCTTCGTCCACACGCTCAACGGCAGCGGCCTGGCGGTGGGGCGGACGCTCGTCGCGATCCTCGAGAACTACCAGCAGGCGGACGGGTCGGTGGTCGTCCCGGAGGCGCTGCGCCCGTACATGGGCGGCCTCGAGTGGATCACGCGCCCGCTCTGATCGCGCGCGCCTCCCGCCCTACTTCCGGTCCTTGAACTCGTTCCACAGGCGGGTGTGGCGCGACTCCAGCGACTGCGCCACGCCGTCGATGAACACCTGCGTGACCTGGGTCCGGACGTCCATGATGTCGCCGGTGGTGACGATGACGTCGGCGTCCTTGCCGGCGGCGAGCGAGCCCAGGCGGTCGGCCACCCCCAGGATCTCCGCCGGCGAGAGCGTGATCGCGCGCAGGGCCGCTTCCGCGGGCAGTCCGTACGCGCGAGCCATGGCCGCCTCGTAGGGCAGGTTGCGGACGTCGGAGGCGTCGTCGCTCACGATCGCGAAGCGCACCCCCGCCCGGGCCAGGGCGGCCGCGTTCGCGAAGGAGGCGTCGTAGCGGTCGGACTCGCGGCGCGGGAGCCGGCTCACGTTGAGGAGCACGGGCACGTCCTTCTCCTTCAGGAGGTCCGCGCAGCGCCAGGCCTCCAGGCCGCCGGCCACGATGAGCTTCAGGCCGTGCTCGCCCGCGAAGCGGACGGCCCCCCGGATGTCCTCCTCCGCGTCCGCGCGCATCACCATCGGCATCTCGCCGCGCGCCACCGGGGCCAGCGCCTCCTGGGCCAGGTCCACGTCGGCGCCGGTGCGCCGGGCGAAGGCCCGCGCGTCCTCGAGCAGGTTGCCCAGCCGCCGCAGCTCCTTCTCCTGGTTCTGGCGGCGCTCCTTCACGCGGTCCTCGAACGTCTTCAGCTCCGGCTCCTCGAACAGGCGCGAGATGTCGAAGGGCGCGCGCCCGGTCGGATAGACCGCGTGCATGGCCACCGGCTGCTTGATCGTCAGCGCATCCGGGGTGGAGCCGGCCAGGCGCAGGAGCGCGCTCTGGCCGGAGACGAGGCCGCCCAGGGGGGCGGTGAGCACGGCCGTGATCCCGTTCGCGCGCGCGACCGGGATGAGCTCGCTGTGGGGCTGGACGGCGATCCAGGCGCGAGCCTGGGGGTTGACGTCGCCGGTCTCCGTGGTGTCGACGGTGCCGGAGACGCTCGGGATCTCGACCAGGCCGACCGTGGTGAGGGCGTCGATGAGCCCAGGGTAGACCGTCTTGCCCGTGCCGTCGATGATTTCGGCAACGCCGGGCACGGCCGCCGCCGCGCCCACCGACGCGATCTTGCCGTCGGCGAGGACGATCGTCCCGTTCTCGATCACGGGGCCGGAGACGGGGACGATACGCGCGCCCCGGATCACCACCGGCCGGGGTGCGTCGGCGGCGGCGGCGCCGATGCTCAGGGGGAGAAGCGCTACGGCCAGGACGCGCTTCACTGGGCACCTCCGGCCGACGTGAGGGGGCCTTTCGTCTCGTCCTTGGCGCGATCGAAGTAGACCGTCCCGTCCACCAGCGTCATCTCCACGCGCGTGGAGGGGTCGAACGGGTGGGCGCTGAAGATCGCGATGTCGGCGTCCTTGCCCGTCTCCAGCGAGCCCACGCGCTTGTCGATCCCGAGCTGCCAGGCCGGGTTGAGGGTCACCATCTTCAGCGCCTCCGTCTCCGACACCCCGCCGTACTTCATGGCCTTGGCCGCCTCCCAGTAGAGGCGGCGCGCGCGCTCGTCGGAGTCGGAGTTGATGGAGACGTTGATGCCGTGGGCGGCCATGATGGCCGCGTTGTAGGGGATGGCGTCGTAGGCCTCGACCTTGTAGCCCCAGGAGTCGGCGAAGGTGGAGGCGCCCGCGCCGTGGCGCGCGATCTCGGTCGCGACCTTGTAGCCCTCGAGCACGTGCTGGAAGGTGCGGACCTTGAAATGGAACTCGTCGGCCAGCCGGATGAGCATCAGGATCTCGTCCGCGCGGTAGCAGTGGGCGTGCACGTAGACCTTGCCGTCCAGGATGTCGCGCAGCTCGTCCAGCTCCAGGTCCTTGCGCGGGGGCAGCGGCTTCTCGCCCTTCGGCCCCGCCGCCTTGACCTTGCGGTCGTACTCTTCCCACTCGCGCTTGTAGTCCTGCGCGCGGCGGAAGGCGTCCCGCAGCACGACCTCCACGCCCATGCGGGTCACCGGGAAGCGCGTGGCGCCCGGCACCCGGAAGTTCGACCGCTTGACGTTCTCGCCCAGGGCGAACTTGACGCCCCGGGGAGCGCCCTCGAAGAGGAGCTCCTCCGGACGCTTCCCCCAGCGCAGCTTGATGACCGCGTTCTGGCCGCCGATGGGGTTGCAGGAGCCGTGCAGGACGTTGGCGGAGGTGACCCCGCCCGCGAGCTCGCGATAGATGTTGATGTCGTGCTGGTCGAGCACGTCCGCGATGCGCACCTCCGCCGTGACCGCGTCCGTGCACTCGTTGACGTTGTCCTCGATCGCGGTGTGGGAGTGCGCGTCGACGATGCCGGGGATCACGTAGCGGCCGGTGGCGTCGATGGTCCGCGCGCCCGCGGGAACGGCCACGTCGCGGCCCACGGCGGCGATCCGGCCGTCGCGGACGAGCACCGTCCCGCCCGCGATCGTGCCCTGCGGTCCGAGGGTGATGATCGTCCCCCCGCGAATGGCGAGGGTCTCGGCCGTCCGTGGCGCGGGCGAGGGGGCCGGGGCGGGAGAGGCGGCGGCGAGAAGGGCGATCACGAAGGCGGCGAGACCGCTCATCGGAGATCCTCCGCGGTGGGCGACGATGCGGGGCCGGGTCGGTCTCCCGGGCTCGGGCTGGCGCCGGGGCTGGCCGCCCCCGGCGAGGGGCTCGGCTTCGCGCGCTCGTCGGGCTCGTAGAGCTGCCCGTCCACGAACACCATCTTCGGCTTCGCGTCCTTGGCCAGGGGATCGCCCGACCAGACGACCACGTCGGCGATCTTGCCCGTCTCCAGGCTGCCCAGGCGGTCGGCCACGCCCAGCACCTCCGCCGGGGCCAGCGTGATCGCGCGCAGGGCCACGTCGGCGGGCAGGCCGCGCTCGACCGCCTTGCGCACGCCGGCCAGGAAGTCGGGCGCGTGCCCGGAGACGAGCGCGAAGCTCACGCCCGCCTTGTGCAGCTCGGCCGGGTTGCGCTCGGCGTCCTCGATCTCGCGGCGCTCCTTCTCCTCGTCGGGCGCGCCGAACGGGGAGGCCGCGCGCGGCGGGTCGAAGTTCACGCTGACGAGCAGGGGGAGCTTGCGCGCCTTCACGAGCTCGGCCACGAGGAAGGCCTGGGGAGCGCCCGCCACCGCCAGGCGCACCTTGAACTCGTCGGCCAGGGCGAGGGCGCGCCGCACGTCGTTCTCGCGGGAGGCGGTGACGACGAGGAGCTCGCGGCCGGCCAGCACCTCCTGCCAGGCCTCGAGGGCGGGGTCGAAGCGCGGCCGCTTCCTCCCGCGCGGGGAGGCCTCGTAGGCCTTCCACTCGTCTCGATAGTGCCCGGCGTCGTAGAGGGCCTGGCGCGCGTAGGCCAGGGTGCCCATGAGCGAGCCCGGGAAGGTGCGGGTGAGGGTGGCCATGTGGAGGTGGAGGGCGGCCGGCTCCCGGAGCACCATGCCTTCGACCTTGTCCCCGGACAGGTTGAGGAGCACGCTCTGGCCGGGCAGGACCCCTTCGCGCGGGATGACGAGCGCGGTGGTGATGCCGTTGTCGCGGGCTTTCAGGGCGTCGGCGGCGCGCACGCGGTCGAGGGCGAGGCTCTGCGGCGAGAGCGGCCCTGCCCCCGGCGCCGGGCTCCCTCCCCCCCCGCCCCCCGGTCCCGGCCGGGACGAGGGGAGGCCCACGCCGCCGAAGCCGTCGACGAGCCCGGGCGTCACGGTGAGGCCCTTGACGTCGATCACGCGCGCGTCCGCGGGCACGGTCACTCCCGCGCCCACCGCCTCGATGAGGCCGTCGCGCAGGACCACGGTGCCCGCCTCGACGACGGGACCGGAGACGGTGACCACTCGCCCGCCCACCAGCGCGTACGTCTCCCCGCGCGCGGCGTGGCCGCGCCCGGAGAGGGCCAGGCCGGCGAGGGCGAGGGCGAGGACGGGGCGCGCGCGCATGGCGACTCCTTTTCGGTCCGGGGTCATGGCGGAGAAAGGCTCAAGGGGCGGGTCGAGCGTACCCCATGGCGTGGACCCAGGCCGCGGCCGCCCGGGAGGCGTAGGCCTCCATGAGGAGGTCGTCGGCCGACTCGCCGTCCGGATCGGCCAGCACCAGCGTCCCCACGTGCACCTTGGGAGTGGCCACGGGGACGAGGAACAGGGCCTGGCTGTCGAGGCCCACGGAAGGCGCGAGGTCGTCCGAGAGCTCCGACGAGAGGCGGCGGGCGGCGCGGGTGAGGAGCGCGGCCGGCACCGGCATCTCCGTGGCCGGGGTGCCCTCGCTGCGCGCGGCCACCCTCGGTCCGCCGGCGTCCTCGATGACGAGGACGCCGCCGGTGTACGCGCCCACGCGCATGGCGCCGTCGAGGATGATGCGGGCCAGCTCGGTGGGCGCGCGGCCCGCGAACACCGCCTCGTCGACCTGCACCACCCGCTCCATCAGCGCGGCGTAGCGCCGCACCTTGTCCAGGAGCTGGGCCTTGCGGATGGCGGCGGCGGCGGAGAAGGCGACCGCCTTGGCGCGGTGCAGGTCCTCCTCCTCGAAGGGCTCGACCCGGTGGCGATCGAGGCAGAGCACGCCGAGGACCTCGCCCTCGACGAGGAGCGGGATGGCCGCCCAGGACCGGATCGGCTCCGCGCCCTCGACCTGCGTGAAGCGCGGCTCGGTCCTCACGTCGGCCAGCGTGAGCGCGGAGCGTCCGTGGCGCAGGGCCTCGTGGAGGGGCGACTGGAAGGACATGCCCTTGACCCGCCCGGGGTCCGCGAACCCCCGCGAGGCGATGATGCGGAGGGAGCCGTCGGCGTGGAGCAGGCCGAGCGAGCAGGAGTCGAAGACCACGAGGCGCGAGAGCTGCTTGAGGACCTCCTCGATCGTCTGGTCGAGGCTGGCCTGGCGGTTGATCGCCTCCAGGATCTCGCGCAGGGTCTCCGCCTCCGCCCGGCGCTCGCGCTCGACCTCCACGCTGCCGGAGAGGCTGAACCGGCGGCGCTCGCGCCCGATCTCCTCGCGCACGGCGTCCAGCGCCTCCGCGCGGTCGGAGTCCGAGAGGTGGGCCAGTCGCTTCTCGACCTCCCGGAGCAGCCGTTCCGTATTCATGCGGAGTTGACAGGAGTCTAGCAGAGCGTGCGGCGTGGCGCGCCCCTTTAGAATGGGATGTGGACGCCCCCGGCCGCGAGCACATCCTGTTCGTCTGCACCGCCAACGTGGACCGCAGCCGGACGGCGGAGGACCTCTACCGCGACGATCCACGGTACGAGGTGCGGTCGGCGGGGACCGCGCCCTTCGCCCAGACCCCCCTGTCCCGGGAGCTCCTGCTGTGGGCGGACCGCGTCTTCGTGATGTGCGAGCGGGAGGACCGCCACCAGACGCTGATCAAGCTGCGCTTCCCGGATCTCCACCGGCCGGTGTTCGACCTCGACGTGGAGGACCGCTGGCGGCGCGGCGATCCGGAGCTGGTGCGGCGCGTCCTGCGGAGCCTGCGGCGCTACCTCGGCGCCCCGCGGAAGGCGGACGACGCCGGTTGAGCGCTACGCGCGTGGCTGGCGGAGAGGACAGGATTCGAACCTGCGATACCTTTCGGTACTCCGGTTTTCAAGACCGGTGCCTTCAACCGCTCGGCCACCTCTCCGGGGGTGATTTTATAGCTTGATCCCAGGGAAGAAGTGGTCGGCTTGCCCAGTGCGTGATAGCCTTGCTCTGGCCTTCGGAGAGGTGCCGGAGTGGCCGAACGGGCCAGGTTGCTAACCTGTTGAGCGGGGTTAACCTGCTCCGGGGGTTCGAATCCCCCCCTCTCCGCCAGAATCGCCGCCCCGGCTCTCCGATCAGGACGTGGCGGACACCGGCCGCGGAGACGCGGTGACCGGCGGCTCCGTGCGCGCACGCGCGTGCCAGGACTGCCAGGCCCCCATCGCGATGCCGCCCACCGCGAGCGCCAACCCGGCGTGCCCCATGTAGCAGTAGCGCATGAACAGCCGGTCGGCGAACACGACGAAGGGCGAGGTGGCGACGAAGAACCAGCCCAGGCCGAACGCGGTCACGCGCGCGGGCTCGCCGACCGACGCCGGCCGCCACCGCGCGAGCACGAGCAGGATCATCTCGAAGGCCACCAGGGCCGCCATCAGCGCGATCGCGGGCGCCCGGCCGGCCAGCGTGGCGACCTGCGGTGGCATCGCCCAACCCGCGGCTTCCGGGTCGACCCGGGGCACCAGCCCGTTCGCGAACGTGGCCAGGTAGGCGGCGTAACGCGCGAGGATGCCGGCCGGAGAGAAATCGAGAAGGAACCGCGGCTGGTCGGACGGATAGAGCGCCTGCAGGATCCGGGGGTAGGCGAGGGCCCACGCCGCGGCCACCGCCCAGGCCGCCAGGTACTTCCGCCAGGCCCTGGCCCGGTCGAAGAGCCAACCGTAGAGGCTCACGAGGGCGGGCCACATGATCGCCGCCTCCTTGCACAGGAGGGCCACGGCGAAGGCGGCCACGGCGAGCGCTTCGCCGAGGCGCCGCTCGTGCCGGCGCGCCCGCACGAACAGCAGGAGGGCGGTGAGGGTGAGCGCCACGTAGGACAGCGTGTCGAAGTTGGACGTGTAGGCGATGTCCTGCTCGTGCGCGACCCGCGAGACGAACAGGAGGGGAGGGAGGAGAGCGACGAGCCCGGGCAGCAACTCCCGGCAGATCAGCAGGAGGAGAAGGGCGTTGAGCAGGTAGGTGCCGGCGTCGAGGGCGTGGTAGGCCTCCGGGCGGTTCTCGAACAGCGTGCGGCCGGCGAAGTAGTAGAGGTTGGCGGAGAGCGGGCGATAGGTCGCCTCGGCGCCGCCCGCCCAGGCGCTGGGCTTGCGGAAACAGTCGGCGAGGGAATGGATCTGTTCGCGGTTGTGACGGAAGTGGCGGAAGTCCTCCCAGTGGTGCTTGGGCAGGTTGCGCAGGAGGCGCGGACCGTGGGCGGCCGCGAAGGCGGCGAGGACGAGGGCGATCCCCCACCAGAGGGACACTCTCATCCTCGCCCGTGACGCCGTCGTCACTGCCGGCGGCCCGCTCCCGCTCTCGACCATCCAGTCTGCTCGGGCCGGGCGGCCCGGTCAGTTCCCGTTCGCCACGGAACTCACACGGAGGAGGTTCGACCGGATACCGTCGATCTCGCCGTAGAGCTCGAAGTGGCCCTTGTGCTCGATCACGACGCGCAGGAAGAACGGACTGGTGCTGCTGTCCTTGAGACGGAGGACCTCGTCAGGGTCGTCGAGCGTCCACTCGGGGTCCACTATCCAGTTGCAGATGAGCCCGGCGCCGTTGCGCTGCGTCATGTCGAAGACGACGAACTCGCCGGGATGGACGATCCAGTTGCCGTCGGCGTCCTGTTCGCCCGGACGGTAGTTGAAGCCGCCGGTGTCGATCGTCTTGATGTACGCCTTCAACTGGGCCACCGGGCCCGCTGCCATGTCGGGCGGCGTCGGCGACGCCCGGGGAGCGCCCGGTGCGTTCGACGGCGACGGCGTGGGGGCGCCCGAGGGTTGTTGGATGGGGCCGGCGGTCGTGATGCCAAACACCAGGTTCACCGGCTCGGTGATGGTACCCGCGTTCGAGATCCAGATCGTGTAGATCTTGCCGCTCTGGGTCTGGAACGTGATCCGCTTGGGCTTGGCCCCGGGGCTGTCGGCCTTGGCCAGGATCGTGCAGCCCCCGGACGTGACGGCGTCGAAGCCCGCGCAACTCTGGTCCGTGGCGTAGACCTGGATGTTGCTGTCGCCGGGCCAGTCCGCGGTCACGTCGAGCATCCCCACCGGCGGAAAGTCCACGTTGGTGGAGTTGGACCGTCCGGGGCGGACGTTGAAGTTGGTGCCGCCGAGGTCGGTGTGCACGCTCTGGGGGGCCGGCGTCGGCGTCGCCACCGGCGTCGGATTGGATGAGGTCTTACTGCCGCCGCAGTTGGAAAAAGACGCGATCAGGGACCCCGCGATGAGGGCGAGGGCCAATGGACGACTCTTCATCGAGACAGCCTCCTGATTTCTGGGTCAAACGGGTCCGACACGGCGCGAGCTAGAACTGGGCAGGAAAACACGTGGTGATATAGGAACGCCGGGTGTATCCGGCAGAGGTCCAGATGTTGAACTGCTCGTTGGAGTCGTTGGTGACCTTGACCGCCACTTCCTCGTTGTCGTCCTTGGCGCAGACGCCCCCCTGGGCGTTGATCGCCGCCACCACCGCCGTCTGGTAGGCGTGCCGATCGAGGACCCGCGGGCTCCCGCCGTGAACGTCGCTGAAATCGAAGAGCTGCGGCTGCTTCTGCATCACCGTGTCGATGGCGGCGTTGACGTGGTCGAGGAGCTTCGAATCCAGCTTGGGGCACTGGTTATGGAGGTCCGTCATGGCGGGGAGCGGGCACGCGAATGCCTGCGGGCCTCCCGCTGCCGGCGCGGGAGTCGCGGCCGTAGCCGCGGCGGGAGTGGGACCCGCCGCATGGGAGCCACAGCCCGCGGTGGCAAGGAGGCATGCGAGCAGGGACGAAGCAGTGAACAGCCGAGTACTTGAACACAAGATCATGGGCGCGCATTATGGTGAGCGCGAGCAGGGCTGTCAACTAGATAACACGTTGATTTTAAGTGGTTTAGCAAGACTTAACGCGCGTCAATCCGGCCTGTACTCCGACCCCGGGAGAGAATCGAGCAAGCCATGAGCACAGTCGTCGATCCCCACGTCATAGGTGAGCACATCCGGAGGCTCCGATCGGACCGCCGCATCTCCGTGCGCGCATTCGCCGCCGAGACCGGGTTCTCCGCGAGCTTCATCTCACAGCTCGAAAACGGCCTGGTCTCGCCGTCGCTGGGGTCGCTCCACAAGATCGCCGAGGCGCTCGGCGTCACCCTCGGTGAGTTCTTCGCCGCCGCCGAGACGGGCGAAGAGCCGTTGATCGTCCGGGTCGAGGAGCGCCATCGCCTGGACAGCACCTGGACGGATGCTCACATCGAGGCCCTAGGGCCCATGAAGCAGAACCACAAGCTCGAGCCCATGATCGCGATTTTCGGTCCCGGCGGGAAGAGCGGAAAGCGTCCTCATGCGCAGGCCCGCGAGGAGTTCGCGTTCGTGATCAGGGGCGAGGTGACGCTGACTCTCGCGGACGAGGAGAACACGCTCGTCGCGGGTGACGCGGTCACGCTTCCCGCGCGTGCCCCGCGCCTCTGGGAGAACCGAACAAAGGAGATTGCCGAGATCCTGATGGTCTCGACGCGCTGAACGCGGCGGGCCCCCTCCGGGGTCCGGCCCGGATGTTCATTCGGGCCGATCGGCCGTCCATCACTGCTAAACCGTTAAGAATAAGTAACTTGACGGCCATCTCTGGTTCTCGCTACGATGCGTCTCTCACCGGCGAGACCCGAATGTCCCTCGAGATCACGACCGACAGGCGTTCCGAACGTTTCCGTAATCTCATCGCCAAGGCCTTCGTCGAGATTCTCGGTCCGGAGCTCCAATACGGACCCTGGACCGTGCTCCTGCGGTCGGAGCGGCAAGTGCTCTGCGTGGTGATGACGGGTCCCGAAGAAATGCGCGAAGAGTGGGCCTTCAGTCTCGACCATTCGAGTGTCCCGGAACCATCGGCGGTCGCGGACGAGCTGGGGCAGAGGTTCCGAACTGCCTCGAGGTCACGGCGAAGACGTCCCTGACCGTCGCTGCCCCCTGACGCCCCCCCTTCGACTCGGCCCCAGGGGCTACACTTCCACCATGAGCACAGTCGTCGATCCTCACGTCATTGGCGAGCACGTCCGCCGTCTGCGCTCCGATCGCCGTTGCTCGGTGCGAGCCTTCGCGGCCGAGACCGGCTTCTCCGCGAGCTTCATTTCCCAGCTCGAGAACGGGCAGGTGGCGCCTTCGCTCGGATCCCTCCACAAGATCGCGGAAGCGCTCGGCGTGACGCTGGGCGAGTTCTTCGCGGCGGCGGAGATGGGCGAAGAGACGCTGATCGTCCGTCCCGAGGGCCGCCAGCGCATGGACAGCACCTGGACGGACGCCCACATCGAGGCCCTGGGACCCATGACGTCGAACCACAACCTCGAGGCGATGATCGCGGTCTTCGGTCCGGGCGGGAAGAGCGGAAACCAGCCCCACGCCCAGGCGCGCGAGGAGTTCGCGTTCGTCATCAAGGGCCGGGTGACGCTCACCCTGGCCGACGAGGAGAACACGCTCGCCCCGGGGGATGCCGTGACGCTGCCCGCTCGTGCCCCGCGCCTGTGGGAGAACCGGACCCGCGAGACGGCGGAGATCCTGATGGTCTCGTCCCGCCCTTGACGTAGAGGCCGTATGGTGACAAAGTCCGATGTTTTGGGCGAGGACGGACCTATGGTGTTGAAGACCCTCGGAGCGGCGGGCCTGGTCGCCGCCGCGTTGTGTACGGCGCTGGCCTGCGGCGGATCCGCCTCGCCGGCGGGGCCCGTCGTCACCGCTCCCGTCGCACCCTCGCCGTCTCCGGCCGCGCCTTCCCCCTCGCCGGCCGCCTCCGCCAGCCCGGCGCCGGCGCCGATCCCGGCGCCGGACCCCGAGCCCTCCCCCGAGCTCAACGACAACGACGCCCCCGTCGATCACGTGGGCGCCGGCGTGTACTACGTCGATTGCAACGGGGAGATCCAGCCGAACAGCCGGAACGCCAAGGAGGTCCTGGTCGGCTGCCGAGCCCACCTCGACGCCACGCCGAAGGACGAGGGGAACGTGCCCACCAACCCTCGCTACCCGCCGGAGTGGTCCTTCAGCTCGCCGCACGACATCGACGTGTCCGGGTCCAACCCGCTCGGCCCGATGATCACGGCCAAGCGCCCGCACAAGCAGACGATCAGCGTGTGGGTGGACGGCGTCCAGTCCAACTCCTTCTCCGTCACGTTCTACTGACGCCGGGATTCGGTCCGGACCTCGCGCGCGGCGCGGCCGATCAGGGGCGGGGCGCGGTCGTGGAGGCGGCGGACCCGCCTCCCCGCAGGTAGCGGTCGTACCAGGCGACGTAGCGCTCGTAGCGGTCCTTGACGTAGCTCGGCTTCTCGATGCCGTGGTTCTGGCCGGGGTAGATGACGAGCTCGGTCTCGCGCCCGAGGCGCCGCAGCGCCTGGTAGAGCTGCTCCGAGTTCAGCAGGGGCACGTTCATGTCGTCCTGGCCCCCCATCACCAGAGTGGGGGTGGTGACGCGCTCGATCGCGAACCAGGGTGAGAGCTTCACCCAGCGCTCCACGTTCTGCCAGGGGAGGCCGAGCTCGGTCTCCCACTCGTACTGGTAGTGGTCGGTGCCGTAGTTGGACAGGTAGTTCGCCTCGCTGGCGCCGGAGATCGCGGCCTTGAACCGGCCGGTCCTGGTGATCACGCAGTCGGTGAGGATCCCGCCGTAGCTCCAGCCTCCGACGCCGAGGCGGTCGGGGTCGGCCGCGCCCATCGCGACGGCCTGGTCGACGGCGGCCATGACGTCCTGGAAGTCCTTGTTGCCCCAGTCCGCCCAGATCGCGCGCGAGAACGCCGTGCCGTAGCCGGAGGAGCCCCGCGGATTGGCGGCCACGACCGCGAAGCCCGCCCCGGCCAGGACCTGCCACTCCCGCTCGAACGCGGTGGAGAACTGCGAGACGGGGCCGCCGTGGATGCGCAGGACGGTGGGCAGGCGCGTTCCCGCGGGCGCGCCGGGCGGACGCGTGAGGAACGCGTCGATCGTCGTTCCGTCCGCGCTCCGGGCCTTGAACCGCTCGACCGTCCCCAGCCGGATCCCCTTCAGGAACTCGTCGTTCACGGTGCTCACGCGCCGCAGCGCGTTCCCCGGTCCCAGGCTGAAGACCTCGCTCGGGACCTGCGGCTCGCTCACCAGGAGCGCGACGTCGCCCTTCGTGGAGAGCGTGAACGCGCTGACGTCGCGCTCACCCCCCACCACGTGCTCGACCGCCCCGCCCGCCGCGGGCACGCGCGCGAGATGGCTGTTGCCGCCGTCCTCGAGGAGGAAGTACACGAAGCGGCCGTCCGGCGAGAAGCGGGGCCGGTCGATGTTGCGGTCGAGGGAGGCGGTGAGGGCCCGCGGGGCGCCGCCCGCGGCCGGGATGACCGCGGCGTGATTGGCCCCGTACCACATGTCCTTCGGGTCGCCGCCGGCCTCGTAGACGATCCAGGCGCCGTCCGGGCTCCAGGCGGGGGTGCGGTCCGCGCCGGGGCCGCTGGCCAGCCCCCGCGGCGTCGCCCCCGCGCGCGCTTCCACCACGAAGATGTCGGCGTCGCGGCTGGCGTCCGGGTCCTTCGAGCGGTTGCTGGAGAACGCGATCCACTTGCCGTCCGGCGACCAGGCGGGCTCGACGTCGTCGTAGGGACCGGAAGTCACCGCGAACGACGTCTTCGCGGCGACGTCGAACACCTGCACGTGGCGGCGGATCTCGCGGAGATAGCCCTCGTAATCGCGCTTGAACTGCAGCCGCCGGATGACGATGGGCTTGGGGGTCTTCGGCTTCTTCTCCTTCTCCTTGGCGGGGGCGTCGTCGTCTTCCGCGTCGGGATCGTCGGGGTCGACGTCGGACACGACCAGGGCCAGGCGGCTCGAGTCGGGCGACCACGCCAGCCAGGACACGCTGGCCTTGAAGTCGGTGAGCTTGACCGCCTCGCCGCCCTCGCGGTTCAGGAGCCAGACCTGGCTCTTCTTGCCCTCGCGCCCGGAGAGGAACGCGAGCCACTTGCCGTCGGGGCTCCAGCGCGGGCTCTTCTCCGGCTTCTTGCTGGCGGTCAGGCGCAGGGCGGGGCCGCCGGCCAGCGGCGCCATGTAGATGTCGGTGTCGGACTCGTCCTCCTTGGCGTCCATGGTGGTGACCGTGAACGCGACCCACCGGCCTTCCGGGCTGATCTCGGGGTCGGCCACGTCGTTGAGCGCGAAGACGTCGTCCGGACGCAAGGCCCGCGGCTGCGCGGCCGCGGACCCGGCGGCCCCGAGGCCGAGGGCGACGAGCAGCAGGACACGCGTGGGGCCGGCGGACGAGGGCAAGGAGGAGAGGAGGAGCATGACCCTACTTAGCGCCGCACCCGAGGGGTGTCAAACGCGCGATGGTATCCTCTGCCTCCGCGCCTGGAGGTGGCATGCGTCCGGTTCCCCTGGTCCTCGCCGTGTGCCTCGTCGCTCTTCCCGCTCCCGCCGTCGATCCGCCGCGCGCGACCGAGTACGAGGACATGGCCGTCGAGCTGCTGCGGCAGTACCTCCAGGTCGACACCACCAACCCGCCCGGCAACGAGCTCAAGGCCGCGCGCTTCTACAAGGAGATCTTCGATCGGGAGGGCATTCCCGCCGAGATCGACGAGTTCGCGCCGGGGCGCGCGAACCTCCTGGCCACCCTGAAGGGCCGCGGCACGCGCCGCCCGCTCATCCTGGCCAACCACGTGGACGTGGTGCCCGCGGACGCCAGCCGCTGGACGGTCCCGCCGTTCTCGGGCGCGGTGAAGGAAGGCCTCGTCTACGGCCGGGGCGCCCAGGACATGAAGTCGGAAGGCATCCTCCAGCTCGTCACGATGATCCGCGCCCGCCGGGAGCGGCTGGCCCTGGACCGCGACCTCTTGTTCCTCGCCACCGCCGACGAGGAGGTCGACTTCGCGGGCGCGCTCCGTGCGCTCTCTTCCGCCGGCTGGCGCGACCGCCTGGCCCAGGCGGAGTTCTTCATCACCGAGGGCGGCGAGAACGTGATCGGCGACGACGGCAAGCCCTTGTACTTCGGCATCGACAGCGCCGAGAAGGGGCCCTTCTGGCTGCGCCTGTCCACGTCGGGGACGCCCGGGCACGGCTCGCGGCCGCTGGCCGACTCCGCGCTCAACCGCCTGGTGCGCGCGCTCGAACGGGTGCGCGTCCACAAGACGGAGATGAAGGTGCTGCCGGGAGTGGAGCGCTTCTTCCGCGACCAGGCGGCCACCGCGGAGGGCCGGCGCGCCGACTGGTACCGCGACCTGCGCCAGGCCCTGCGCGACCCCGACGCGGCCCAGGCCCTGTACGAGGACCGCGACGCCTCCGCGCTCCTGCGCAACACCATCTCGATCACGGTCGTGAAGGCCGGCTACAAGACCAACGTCATCCCCGGCAGCGCGGAGGCGGAGCTGGACGTGCGGCTGCTTCCCGGGGAGGACCCGCAGGCCTTCCTGGCCGAGCTGCGGGGGGTGATCGACGATCCGCTCGTCGAGGTCACCCCCATCGGCACCTTCCGCGCGCCGAACGAGAGCAGCACCGGGACCGAGCTGTTCCGGATCATCGAGACCACGCTGGCGCGGCACTACCCGGGCGTTCCGGTGACGACGAAGATGCTGTCGGGGGCGACGGAGAGCGTGCTCTTCCGGCCGCTGGGGATCGTCGCCTACGGTTTCACCCCGCTCCTGGCCACCCCCGAGGAGGTGGCGACCGCCCACGGCGACGACGAGCGCGTCCGGGAGGACACCGTCCGGCGGTCGGTCCCCATCTTCCACGAGGTCGTGACCGAGCTCTGCCGCCGGCGGAACTGAGTTTGTCGCGCTCCATCGAAAGGACTGGCGCCGGGAGCAATTCCCTGGTATACGTTTGGCCGGGGAGGCATTTAACGTGAAAAGAAGGGTCGATCTCATCGATCAGTTCACGGACCTGGTGGTCGGCGCCGATGACCCGCGACGGTTGGCGGAGAGGACGCTCGAGGTCGTCATGGCCCTGACCAACGGCCGGTCGGGCGCGGTATTCGCGATCGAGCAGGGGCGCGTGGCCCTGTTCGCGTCGCGGGGCATCGACCAGCACGTGCTGGACGCGGCCAACTCCGTCTGGACCGGGCAGCGGGACGCTTTGCAGTCGGGGCAGACGTTCTACGTTCCCGACGTGAACAGCGAGCGCCGGTTGCCCAAGGCCGAGGAGGGGGGACCGGTCAGCTTCGTCATGGTGCCGGTCATGGCCGGCGACGGCCTGGCCGCAGTGCTCTACGTCGACAGCCTGGACCCGCATTTCTGCACGCCGCAGGACCTGGAGCGGCTGACCAAGTTCTCGCGCATCATCGCCAAGGCGGTGGGTGAGAGCGTGCGGACGGTCGAGCGCGCGCCCAGCCGGGCCGACGCCTGGGAGAGCTACCTGGAGCGCACCCCGGTGGAGGACATGGAGCGCGAGAAGCTCCTGCTCCTGCTCAACCGCAACGAATGGAACATCGCCCGGGTGGCCCGCCTGATGGGCGTGACGCGCCGGACGATCTACCTGCGCCTGCAGCGGTACAACATCCCGCGCGAGCGCGTGCCCAAGACCCGTCCGCGGCGGGCGACGGCGGCGAGCTAGGCGGGGCCGGGGCGGCCCATGCCGGCCCGGCCTAGCCTCGCGCCTGCACCCTGGCCCAGGTATCCCGCAGGGTGACCGTCCGGTTGAAGACGGGACGGCCGGGCGCGCCGTCGGGGTCGGCGCAGAAGTAGCCCAGCCGCTCGAACTGCACCCGCTCGCCCGGACGGATCCCTTCCAGGGCGGGCTCCACCCATACGTCCGGAACCACGTCCTCCGATCGCGGGTTGAGGTCGGCGAGCAGGTCGCCGTCCGCGCCGGGGTCCGGCCGCACGAACAGGTGGTCGTACAGGCGGACCTCGGCCGGGCGGGCATGGGTGACCGAGAGCCAGTGCAGGGTGGCCTTCGGTGACCGCTTGTCGGGCGCGCTGCCGCCGCGAGTGGCGGGATCGTACGTGCACCGCAGCTCGACCACGTTCCCGTGGGCGTTCTTCACCGCCTCCTGGCACGTGATGAAGTAGGCCGCGCGCAGCCGCACCTCGCGTCCGGGAGCGAGGCGGAAGAACTTCCTGGGCGGGTCCTCCATGAAGTCGTCCCGCTCGATCCACAGCTCGCGCGAGAAGGGAACCTTGCGGAT
>JBGPBV010000149.1:0-16742 GCA_041481445.1 Vicinamibacteria bacterium | reverse complement strand
GCCGCGGCTCTGGTCGCGGGGAGACTCCGGGCCGTCCGCCATGGACAGGAGGACGCCGTCTTCGTACACGCGGACCCTGCCCAGGAGCCACGGCGCGCGCGCCTGCGCGGCGGCGGCGCGGAGGTCGCACTCGGCGCCCAGCCGGCCGGCCTCGCCGAGCGCGCACGCCTCGCGCAAGCGGACCGAGGGCGCCGGCCAGGGGGCGAGGAGGACGAGCGTCGTCAGCCCGAAGAGGGCGGCGATCGCCCATTCGGCCGGGGTGGGGCGCGTCGTCACGGCCGCTCCTTGCGGCCGAACAGCCAGGCTTGCAGCCATCGCGTCTCGTCGGTGGCCACGAG
This sequence comes from Vicinamibacteria bacterium, assembly GCA_041481445.1. Lineage (GTDB taxonomy): Bacteria > Acidobacteriota > Vicinamibacteria > Fen-336 > Fen-336 > AA29. Next base: position 16,404 of record JBGPBV010000149.1, on the reverse strand, counting down.
CTCGAATCCCCCGAGCAGGTTCGTGGTGTCGGCATCCGTGAACGACGAGAGCAGGATGAAGTCGAGCGGGAGCTGGCGGTCCAGGCGCCGCCAGGAGTCGGTGTCCGCGGGCCGCCCGCCCGGCCCGGGATCGTAGGAGACGACGGTGCGATGGGTCTTCCAGGCCAGCAGCGCGGCCGGGATATGACCGAAGGCGATCACCGCATCCGGCGGGGTGCGCTCGCGAACGAACGCGAACAGCCGCTCGGTGGCGCGGGGATCGAAGCGGAGGTCGCCCATGGGCACGCCACCCGTCTCGGTCATGGGCGACAGGTTGAGCATCAACGGCGTGAGGGCATAGGCGAGGGCGGCCCCGGCGAGCAGGCGCTTCCCGAGCCCGCGCGATTGGAGCAGGCGCTCGCTGAGGGCGCCGGCGGAGGCCGCGACCAGCGCGCACAGCGGCGGCGCGAACACCACGAAGTACGAAGGATGCAGGAACGACACGGAGGCGCCCGCGACCTGGAGGGCCAGCGCGAGCAGCACGGCCCAGCCCGCGCGCCTGGACCGAGGCGCGGCGAAGAGCCAGGGCAGGACCACGGGCACGAACCAGGGGGACGGCGTGAGCAGGGTCGGAAGCGTCTTCTTCAAGAAGACGGTGCCGGCCTGGTCCGAGACCTTGTTCCAGAGCGCCCGCGGGTTCTCGCGGAAGTACTCGACCGGGCTCGTCTGCGGCCGCGGATCGTCATAGAGCCAGTACCAATGGGGGTCGAAGCCAGGCGTGTCGTAGAGCATCGTCGCCTGCAGGACGGGGTGACCGCCTCCGCCGAGCGCGCGAGCCTTGCGCGCGCTCTCCATCGCCACCGGGACGGTCGCGCAGACGAGGCCGGCGAGGACGGCGAGGGCCAATCGGTTCCGCTGGTCCCTTCGTCGCCAGGTGGCCAGGGCGGGAAGCCAGGAGAAGGCGAGACCGAGGGCGAAGAAGATCGTGTTCTCGCGCGCGACGATCCCGAGACCCGCCAGCAGGCCGGCGGCGATCGCGCTCCCCAGGCGAAGCGGCGCCCACATCAGGAGGACGAGCCCGCTGGCCAGCGCGGCCTGGAGGGGGACGGTCGAGCCGTTGGAGATCGCCGCGAAGTACGTGGGATGGCCGAGGAGCAGCGCCGCGCCGAGGTAGCCGGCCCAGGCGCGGCCGCCGGCCAGGAACGCGATCCACCAGACGGCGAGCGCGGTCAGGGCGGCCAGGACGTATCCGGTCACCGCCACGGCCAGCGCGGTGGCGCCGAAGAGGCGGAACACGTACGCGAGGAGGAGGGGCCACAGCGGCGCCTGCATCACGAAGACCTGGCCCTCGCGCGTCGTCGGGACGAGCTTCATGAAGCCGGGGAAGATGACGGGCGACACGAGCCCGTGTCCCTCCATGTGGCTCCGGGCGAGCACGGCGTAGTTGACGCCGTCGGTGTACGGGAGCTCCTGGTAATGCAGCGAATGGAGGAAGGTCAGGGTTCCGGCGGCCCCGACGAGCACGGCCGCGGAATGAAGGAGGGCGGTTCCGCGCGGGATCCTGGTGGCGCGCGCGTCCGAACCCTGCCGGAGCCCTCGATAGGCGCAAGCGCCGAGCACGGCCACGATCAGCGCACGGAGGGCAAGCGCGGCCGCATCGCCGGGGAGGAACACGCGCGTGCCCACGGTCCGGCGATAGGTCAGCCATTCCGTGCCGCGGCGGGCGAGCACCACGAGCTCGAGGTTGCCGCGCGCCCTTGGCGGCGGGAACGGGACGTCGACCTCGACCGGGAGGCCGGGATCGAGATCACTCGAGCGCGGCCCCACCGGAGCCCGGCCGGCGACGAGGACGTCGAGGGGAGCCCAGGCCACGGCGGGAAAGCCGAAGTCGAGGTCGGGCCGCGCCTCGCTCCAGGCGCCGTTCCGGCTCACGCGCAGGAACGCCGTCGTGTCGAGCCCGACCTTCACGAAGTTCGCGCTGCCCCACGACCGTGCGCCGAGGGCATGCAGTGAGCGGTTCGAGAGGTTGGTGATGCGGAGGCGGACGGAGTCGCCATTTCGGGAGACGATCTCGACGCCCAGCCAGCGCTCCGGCGCCGCGTGCGCGCGCGCCGCCCACGCGCACACGGTGAGCGCCAAGAGCAGACGCCGAGCCGTCACTCCGGGCCGATGAAGGCCTGCCGCCGCGACTCGAACTGGTCGAAGAACAATGTGCCGGCCGCGCCCGGCTTCACCGCGATCGCGCCCATCCGCGCCTCGTCCACGCCGTTGAGGTCGTTGTCGATCCCGGCCAGCGTCGCCACCGAGGCGTTGTCGATCCACAGCTCCAGCGCGCCGTCGCTCGCCCCGGGGGCCGAGCGCTGCCAGTCGAACTCGACGAGGTGCGAGCCGTCGCTGATCCCGAAGAACCCCGTATCCGCGCGCGTCCCGTCGTTCCGGCGCACGCGAGCCTCGAGGCTGTAGGCACCCAGTTGTCGCTTGAGCACGATCGTGACCAGACGGACTCCCCCGCCCTGCCCGATGAAGATCCGCGTGCGGAAGTGGCCGGTGGTCTCGCCGGGGTCGAACGCGTTGGTGTCGAAGTAGAACCGCGCGCGGTAGCGGCCTTCCCCGCTCGGCGTGTCGTCCTCCACGAAGATCGAGTTCGTGTCGTTGACGCGGGCCCTCAAGCCCATGCCGGTGCCGGCCAGCGCGGCCGCGGCGGTGACCTTGAGGTCCGCGCCGTCGGTCTGCGCGGACGACCAGCGGAAGAGGCTACCGGAGTCGAAGCCGTCCTGGAAGATCAGGTCGCCGTAGCGCTGGCCGAAGATTCCTGTGCTTCCGTCCTGAGAACCCTCGTTCCAGACGACGACGAAGTCTCCGTCCTTGTCCATGGCGATCCTGGGCGTGAGCTGCTCGCCCGTGGTGTAGGTGTTGACGAGGAACTCACCGCCTCGAGGGGCTCCGGAGGGGTCGAAGCTCTGGCCGAAGATGCCGTAGCTGCTCCCGTCCTCGACGAAGCCGTGCCAGACCACCGTGAAGTTGCCGTCGGCGTCCGCGGCCACGCTCGGCCGGGACTGCACGGAGGTGGTGTAGGTGTTGACGTGGAGCTCGGGCCCCAGCAGCACGCCCGAGCCGTCGAGACGCTGGGCGAAGATCCCGGGATAGAAGCTGTCCTCGACGCCCGCCCACGCGACCACGAAGTTCCCGCTCGCGTCGGCGGTGACCTTCGGGAGGAACTGGGCACCGCTCGTAGAGGAGTTGATGCGGAACTCGCCGCCCTGCGCGACTCCGGCTGCGTCGTACCTCTGTCCGAGCACTCCGTCCTGGCTTCCGTCCAGGGGCGAGGGCCCGCTCCAGACGACGAGGAAGTTTCCGTCATGGTCGGAGGCCACCGCGGGATAGAACTGGAAGCCGGGCGTGTACGAGTTGACCCGGAACTCGCCCCCCTGGGGGACACCCGCGGCATCGAAGCGCTGCCCAAAGATGCCCGTGGCATTCCCGTCCTGGAAATCGCTGATCCACACCACGACGAAGTTCCCGATCGCATCCCGGGACACGGCGGGCCGGCTCTGGTTGAACGTCGTGTAGGAGTTGACGCCGAACTCGGCCCCCTGGGGAGCGCCCGTCGCGTCGAAGCGCCGCCCGAAGATGCCGTAGCCGTACCCGTCCTCTCCGGCCTGGTCCTGCCAGACCACGACGAAGTTGCCGCTCGGGTCGGAGGCCACGGCCGGGAAGTACTGCTTGCCCGTCGTGTACGTGTTGACCTGGAACTCGCCGCCCTGCGCCACACCGGCGCCGTTGAAGCGCTGCCCGAACACTCCGAAGCCGCTGCCGTCCTGGCCGTCGCTCGTCCAGACGACGACGAAGTTGCCGTTCTCGTCCGAGGCCACTTGTGCCGCGTACTGGCTGCCGGTGGTGTAGGTGTTCACCTGGAACTCAGGGCCCGCGGCCTGGGCCAGTACGACCGCGGGCAGGACGGCTACGACGGCGAGCGCCGAGAGCAGGCTCTTCACGACAATCACCCTAATCTTGTCTTCAGGGGATCGGATTCTCGCGTGCCGGCGGGGGACGGTCAAGCCTTGAGCGGATGGGATGGGTGCGGTACCATGCCCGCACTTTTCCTCCGAGAAACAGGGCCCGGCGAGGCACCGGCGGATGCCGGTGAGAGGTCTTGGCATGCATCATCGATCCCCCGCCGTCCTGGCCGCGATCGCGGCGGTCGGCCTGGCCGGGGTCCGCGCAGCGCCGGCCCAGGAGTTCCACGTCAACACGTACATCACGGGCACCCAGCGCTCGGCCGCGGTCGCCAGCGCTCCCGACGGGCGCTTCGTGGTGGTCTGGCAGAGCAACGGCCAGGACGGGAGCAACTACGGCGTCTTCGGCCAGCGTTACGATGCGCGCGGGAATCCCCGCGGCTCGGAGTTCCAGGTCAACACGTACACGACCTCTCACCAGCTCTTCCCCGCCGTGGCCGCGGCCACGGACGGAAGCTTCATGGTCGCCTGGTCGAGCCTCGGTCAGGACGGCAGCAGCTACGGCATCTTCGCCCAGCGCTACGACGATCTCGGCAACCCGCTCGGGTCCGAGTTCCAGGTGAACACGAGCACGAGCAGCGTCCAGAGCTTCCCGGCCGTGACCAGCACGCCCTCCGGTTTCATCGTGGTGTGGAGCGGAGTCGTCGGCGTGTTCGCCCAACGCTACGATGCCGCCGGTCTTCCCGTCGGGACGGAATTCTCGGTGTGTGCGTACACCATCACCGACAAGTTCAGCGCTTCGGTGTCGGCGGCGGCCGACGGCAGCTTCGTGGTGGCCTGGGCGAGCAACAATACCCCCGGCGACGACCTGCGGGGAGTCTACGTGCGGCGTTTCGACGCCGCCGCCAATCCCCTGGGCGGGGACTTCCTCGTGAACAACTACACGACCGGAATCCAGACCCAGTCCAAGGTTTCGGTGGCTCCGGACGGCCGTTTCGTGGTCGCCTGGTCCAGCAAGAACCAGGACGGGGACAATGACGGCGCGTTCGCGCGGGTCTTCGACGCGGCGGGGACGCCGGTGGCGGCGGAGTTCCCGGTCAACGCCTATACGACCAACCGGCAGACGGTCCGAGGCCTCTCGATGGCCGAAGACGGCGGTTTCGTGGTCGCCTGGGACAGCGACGGGCAGGATGCCAGCAACTACGCGGTCATCGCCCGGCGCTACGACATCCTCGGCGCTCCCCAGGCCGCAGAGTTCGTCGTCAACACGTTCACGGGGGGAAGCCAGAAGATGCCGTCGGTGGCTGCGGCCGCGAACGGCCGGCTCGCCTTCGCGTGGGAGAGCGGCCAGGACTCCGACTTCACGGTGGGCGTGTACGGGAAGCGCTTCGGGGCGCCGGACTTCATCTTCGCCGACGGGTTCGAGTCCGGGGACATGTCCGCGTGGTCCAGTGCGGCCACGGACGGGATGGACCTGATCGTGAGCGCGGGAGCGGCCCTCGACGGCACCAACCAGGGCCTGCAGGCCCGGGTGAACGACACGAACAGCCTCTTCGTGAGGGACGACACGCCGGCGGCCGAGACCCGCTACCGAGCGCGCTTCTACCTCGACCCCGACGGCTTCGACCCCGGGGAGACGAGCGGGCAACACCGTGTCCGCGTGCTGATGGCCCAGGACCGCCTGAATCAACGGCTGGTGACCATCGTGCTCAGGCGCCTGGGCGGGCAATACAGCGTCATGGGGCGGGTGCGTCTCAAGAACGGCAGCCGCATGGACACGCCCTTCATCGACATCAGCGATGCTCCCCACGCCATCGAGCTCGACTGGCAGCGGGCGGGGAGCGTCGACACGAGCGAGGGCACGTTCGAGTTGTTCGTCGAGGGGACCTCGGTGGCGACGCTCTCCGGGCTGGACAACGGGGACGCGGCCGTGGATTACGTGCGGATGGGAGTGTTCGCGGCGAAGGCAGGAGCGTCGGGATTCCCGTACTTCGATGAGTTCGTCTCGCATCGCCGCACGTACATCGGACCCTGAGAAGGCGCCGTCGAGCCGGAGGTTCGAGATGCGTCATCGATCTGCCGTTGTCCTGGGCGCGATGGTGGCCGCGAGCCTGGTCCCCGTCCGCGCCGCGTCCGCCCAGGAGTTCCAGGTCAACTCCTACACGACGGCCGAGCAGGCCGAGCCCATCGTCGCCTCGACGCCCGACGGCCGCTTCGTCGTGGTGTGGGAGAGCAGCGGCCAGGACGGCAGCGGCTACGGCATCTTCGGGCAGCGCTATGACGCCAAGGGCGCCGCGCGCGGCGCGGAGTTCCGCGCCAACACCTACACCACTGGTCTCCAGCGCTTCCCGTCGGTGGGCATGGCCCCCGACGGCAGCTTCGTGGTGGTGTGGACGAGCATGGGCCAGGACGGAGACGGCTACGGGATCTTCGGCCAGCACTACGACGCGGCCGGCAACCCTGTCGGCTCCGAGTTCCAGGTGAACACGGACACCACCGGCTACCAGTCGAATGCTTCGGTGGCCGGCGCCGGCACCGGCTTCGTGATCGTTTGGAGCACGCTCAACAACATTCAGGCGCGGCGCTTCGACTCCGCGGGGGCGCCTGTCGGACCGGAGTTCCGCGTCGACACCTACGACTTCTCCGCCAAGTTACGTCCGAAGGTCGCGGCAGCGGGCGACGGCCGCTTCGTCGTGGCCTGGACCGGCGACGGCCAGCCCGGCGAGGACTCCCGGGGCATCGTCGCTCGCCGCTTCGACCCCTCGGGAAGCCCGCTCGGCGGGGAGATCGCGGTGAACGGCTATACGACCTCCACCCAGCAGTCGGCGCAGGTCGCAGTCGCTCCCGACGGCCGCTTCGTCGTCGCCTGGAGCAGCTACGGCCAGGACGGGAGCAACTTCGGCGGCTTCGCGCGGGTCTTCGATGCCGCCGGGGCCCCCCTGGGTCCGGAATTCCAGGTCAACACCTTCACCACCGGCCGCCAAGCGACGTACGGGGCCTCGATGGCGGAGAACGGCGACTTCGTCGTGGTCTGGGAGGGCGACGGTCAGGACGGCAGCTCCTATGCGGTCGTGGCCCGGCGCTATGACAGCCTGGGCGCGCCCAAGGCGGCCGAATTCGTCGTCAACACCACCACCTACTTTGACCAGAGGACACCGGCCGTGGCCTCCGCCGCCAACGGCCGCTTCACCGTCGTGTGGCAGAGCCCACAGGACCCCGGCGGCGGCTCCCTCGGCATCGTCGGGAGGCGCATCGGGGCGGTGGACGGGATCTTCGCGGACGGTTTCGAGTCGGCGGACATGTCCGCCTGGTCCAGCGCGAGCACGGACGGAACGGACCTGAGCGTCGCCGCGGGGGCCGCGCTCCACGGCACCAGCCAGGGCCTGCGGGCCCTGGTCAACGACACGAACAGCCTCTTCGTGCGCGACGACTCGCCGGCCTCGGAGACTCGCTACCGGGCACGCTTCTACCTCGACCCCAACGGCTTCGACCCCGGGGAGGCGAGCGGGCACCAGCGCGTCCGCGTGCTGCTGGCCCAGGACAGCCTGAACAACCGGCTGGTGACGATCGTGCTCAAGCGCCTGGTCGGACAGTTCAGCGTCATGGCGCGGGTCCGCCTCAGGGACGGCAGCCGCACGGACACGCCGTTCATCGACATTACCGACGCCCCCCACGCCATCGAGCTCGACTGGCAGCGGGCCGGCAGCGTCGAGACCAGCGACGGCACCTTCGAGCTGTTCATCGACGGGGCCTCGGTGGCCACGCTCTCGGGACTCGACGACGGGGACAGCTCGGTGGACTACGTGCGGATGGGCGCGTTCTCGGTGAAGTCGGGAGCGACGGGCATCCTGTTCCTCGACCAGTTCGTCTCCCGCCGCCGGACACTGATCGGACCCTGAGAAGGCTCGGGGCCGAACCGAAGGGTGACCATGCATCGTCGATTCGCCGTCGTCGTGGCCGCGATCGCCGCCGTCAGCGTGGGCGGGATGCGGCCGGCCTCCGCCCAGGAGTTCCAGGTCCACACGTACGTGACCGGCAACCAGACCTCGCCCGCCGTGGCCACGACTCCTGACGGCCGCTTCGTGGTGGTGTGGGCGAGCGCCGGCCAGGACGGGAGCGCCTACGGCATCTTCGGCCAGCGCTTCGACTGGCGGGGCAACCCGCGGGGCGCGGAGTTCGCGGTCAACACCTACACGACGAGCGACCAGCGCGACCCCGCGGTGGCCGTGGCCGCGGACGGGAGCTTCCTGGTCGTCTGGTCCAGCCTCGGCCAGGACGGGGACAACACGGGGATCTACGGCCAGCGTTACGACGATCTCGGCACTCCTCTCGGCTCCGAGTTCCGGGTCAACACGTACACCACCAGCGGCGAGGATTTCCCTGCCGTCACGAGCACCGGCTCCGGCTTCGTCGTCGTGTGGCCGAGCGCAGTCACGGGTGTGTCCGGTCAACGTTACGACTCCGCAGGCCTGGCCCTGGGAGCGGAGTTCACGGTGAACACCTACACGACGGGTGGCGCGTTCAACGCGTCGGTCTCCGCGGCCGCCGACGGCAGCTTCGTCGTCGCCTGGGCCAACAACAACCATCCCGGCGACGACGTGCGCGGGGTGTACGCGCGCCGCTTCGATCCGGCCGGGAGCCCGCTCGGCGGGGAGATCGCGGTGAACGTGTACACCACGGGCACCCAGACCCAGTCGAGCGTCGCGGTGGCGCCGGATGGCCGGTTCGTCGTCGCCTGGTCCAGCGACGGCCAGGACGGGGACGACTTCGGAGTGTTCGGCCGCGTTTTCGATGCGGGCGGGATCCCCCAGGGGACGGTGTTCCGGGTCAACGCCTACACGACCGCCCGGCAGGCGAACCCCACCGTCTCGATGGCCGAGAGCGGGAATTTCGTCGTCGTCTTCGACAGCAACGGCGAGGACCAGAGCAACTACGCCATGGTGGCCCGGCGCTACGACAGCTCCGGCACTCCCCAGGTGCCCGAGTTCGTCGTCAACACCTTCACGTTGGGGAACCAGCGGTTCGGGTCCGTGGCCTCGGCCGCGAACGGCCGCTCCGTCGTCGCGTGGTCGAGCGAGCAGGACGCCGATTTCACGGCCGGCATCTATGCCCGGCGCCTCAACCCCGGAGACCTCATCTTCGCGGACGGGCTCGAAACGGGAGACATGTCCGCCTGGTCCAGCGCGAGCACGGACGGCACGGACCTGAGCGTCGCGGTGGGGGCGGCCCTCGACGGCACCGGCCAGGGCCTGCAAGCCGTGGTCGACGACACGAACAGCCTGTTCGTGCGTGACGACTCGCCGGCGGCGGAGGCCCGCTACCGCGCGCGCTTCTACCTCGACCCCAACGGCTTCGACCCCGGGGAGACGAGCGGCCACCAACGCGTCCGCGTGCTGCTGGCCCAGGACAGCCTGGACAACCGGCTGGTGACGATCGTGCTCAAGCGCCTGGGCGGGCAGTTCAGCGTGATGGCGCGGGTGCGCCTCAAGGACGGCAGCCGCACGGACACGCCGTTCACCGACATCACCGACGCCCCCCACGCCATCGAGTTCGACTGGCAGCGGGCGGGCAGCGTCGACACCGCCGACGGCACCTTCGAGCTCTTCATCGACGGGACCTCGGTGGCGACGCTCAGCGCCCTGGACGACGGGGACAGCTCCGTGGACTACGTGCGGATGGGGGTCTTCTCGGTGAAATCGGGAGCGTCCGGCACGCTGTTCCTCGACGAGTTCGTCTCCCACCGCCGGACGCTCATCGGGCCCTGAGGCCCGTGCGGCCGCGCTCGTCAGCGGGGCACGCTCGTGCAGGGACGCGGGCCCGGCGGCTCCGAGGGCGGGGTCGTGATCTCCCACACCGTGCCCGCCCCCCCGAACTCCAGGACGTAGAGCCGGCCGTTCGCGATCTCGGTGTCGATCGGGTTGAGGAAGCCGCAGACCAGGCTCTGGGCGCGCGCCTCGTACCCCGCCGCCGTCTTCTGCAAGTCGAGGAAGACGAGGTCCTGGCTCGCGTCGCGGAACGGACCCTGCGCGGTGGCGCCGGTGGGATCGCCCCGTGTCCAGCCGAGGATGAAGGCGCCCCCCCGGTAGCGGCCGGCCAGTGAGCTCGCGGTGTCGAACGCCAGGCCCAGCGGCGAGCGGTGGGTCGTGAACGTTCCCAGCGGCCGGCCCACCTCGCTCGCCTTCATCAGCGCGCCCGTGGCCGGGTCGCGGAAGCTGTTCGCATCCGGGCCCAGGTTCGGGATGGGGTCGATGAAGGTCACGGACGGCCGCGGCGGATACGTCGGGTCGTCGTGGAAGAAGCCGTTCTGATAGGCATAGAACCGGTGGTCGACGAGCCGGTCGGCTTCCGGATCGTAGCCGGGGAGCTGCTGCGGGGTGTCGTTCGTGCCCATGCGCCACGGGAACCCGTAATGGCCGCCTTCGCGCAGCCAGTTCAGCTCGTCGTTGTCGTCGCGGTCGCCGGAGTTGTCCCCGGACAGGAGGTCTCCGGCCGCGTTGAAGGCGGGATCGAAGCTGTTCCTCACGCCGCGCGCGAACACGTAGCCGGCGCCCGCGAGCGCCGCCTCGTCGTCGGGCAGCACGATCAGGTTCCCCGCGGCGGGGAGCCGGAAGATCTTGGCGGTCAGGGCCACCTCGCGCAGCCCGGGATAACGGCCGCCGCTGGTCTGCTCCTCGCCGTGATCGGTGCGCGAGCCGCTGTTGGCATACACGAATCGCCCGTCCGGGCTGACCACGATGCCGTTCCACTGATGGTCGAAGGCGGTGTTGCTCCGCGGATAGGGCACGGTCTGGGCGAGGGTCGACCAGGCCCGCTGGTCTCCGGTCGTCCGGGAGCCGCGCCGGATGATCGCGAAGTTGTCCAGGCCGTCGTTCTGGTTGCCGAGCAGGAAGAGGGTGCCGTCGGGGGCGAAGGCCATGCCCTGGACGTCGGACACGCCGGTGTCCGCCGCCTGGTAGAGCCGTTCGAGCGTGGCCCCCCCCTGGGCGGGCATGCTCAGGCGGAAGACGTCACCGCTGCGCTTGAGGACGAAGAGGGCGTTCGAGACGGGATCGCGGACGAGCCGCACCGACGTCTCCGGCCCGCCGGTGTCGATGATGCGCCGGATGACGAAGTCGGTCGTGGACGCCGGAGGGGTCGGGGTATCGCTTCCCCCGCACCCGCTCGCGATCAGGACGCCGCACAGCCAGATCCTCGACGGTTTCAATACGCCCAGTACGGGCCGATCCCGGCCGGCGTGGGCTGCCCCTCGATCGCGGTGAAGGTCTTGCGGCCGAAGAAGAACGGCAGGCCCCAGTCGAAGTCGCCGGTGTCGGGGCCGGCCAGGTCGTCGAAGGCGGCGTTGCCGGTGTCGAAGAGAGAGTCCGCGTTCGCGACCGTGAAGGCGACGGCGCCCGAGGCCCCGCTGCGGCCGGTGTTGGTGGCGGAGAGGCTCGCCGTGGCCGGCGGGCAGGCGAAGTCGGACTCCGGGCCCGGGCAGGTGGGAAGCGGGAAGCTGGCGGCGTCCAGGAAGGAGATCGTGTTCGAGCCGGTGTCGAGGTAACCCGACATCGTCGCGCCGTTGAGGGCGGTGGAGATGTTGCCGAAGTCGTCGGTGACGTAGACGCGGGCGGAGCCCAGCGCGTTGTTGGCCTCGGTGCCTACTCCGAAGATCAGCGAGCCGGACACCGTGCGGGACCCGAGCGCAGGCACCGAGGGCAGGGAGAGGAGGAACCCGTTGTTGTCCTGAGCGAAGAGCCAGACCGGGTTCTGCAGCTGGCCGGACACGGGCACTGAAGTGCGGGCGCACCCCGAGCCGTCGCAGGCGTAATAGACGGGCGGCGGCACCCGGCTGGCGTCGGCGCAGGCGGGGCCGCAATCCTGCCGGAACACGCCGATGCCGAGGATGCCGGTGGCGCCGAGGGACTCGACCGTATCGTCGGCGGTTCCCCCTGCGCTGCAGTCGGCGGGCGTCTCCGGCAGCCCGGACGCGCCGACGAGCTGGATGGGGACGGAGGCCGCCTGCTCGCCGGCCAGGCGCACGGACGCCGCGGTCATGGTTCCCCAGGCGTAGGAGTTGTCGGCGAAGCTCGCGCAGTTGGCGAGGAGGCGGCCCGCGCCGTCCGTGCTCGGAGCCAGCGGAAGGGTCACTTGCGACGACAGCAGCCGCAGCCCCTCGGAACCGGAATCGACGAGCACCCCGCCGATGGTCTGGCAGGTCGACGTGCCGGGGACGCAGAGGGTCACGCTCGTGAAGAGGCCGTTCACGTAGTCCCCGGCCGGACCGAGGTCCACCTGCACGGGCTGCACGTTGTTCACCACCGGCGGGCTGACGGCGGCCGGGCTCCCTCCTCCCCCGCCGCAGGCCCCGAGGGCGGCGGCGGCGGCGACGGCCACCAGTCGGCGGGCGCGGTCGATCACGAGCGATGCGGCCACGCGCTCAGCGCACCACCGCGGCGGAGACGGCCGCGGGCAGGCGATCGGCAAGGTAGGCGCGGCCGTGGAGCGCGCGCATCTGTCCGCCCATCTCGACCACGAGCGGGCCCGTGCGCACGACGAGGGATCCGCGCCGCCGGATGGGCGGGCGCGCAGCCTGCTGGAAGGCGGGATAGTAGTCGCCGAGGAGGTCGATCAGGTTCGGACGAGCCGGTCCGGACCAGGAGACGCCGAAGACCTGGCCGGCCGGCGACACGTACTCCCGGACCACGATGCCGTCCGGGGAGCTGATCTCCTGGACGGAGAAGCCAAGGGCGGCGGTCGCACGCAGCTCTCCTCCCATCCGCTGGCGATCACGGGCGATGGACGTGGCGGGCTGACCGAGGGCGGCCCAGCCGGAGGTGGAACCCAGGACCAGGAACGACAGGGCGGCCATTGCGATCCGCACTCAATCCCTCTGCACCAGTGTAGCAGTCGCCACCTTCCCCAGCAGACCCGCGGCCAGCAGGCCCGTGGCGACGAGCGCGGCCCTCGTGTCCCCCAGCAGGACGCCGATCAGGAAGGCGACCGCACCGGCCAGGACGATCCCCACCGACCAGGGATAGCCCCACGCGCGGAAGGGCCGCTCCCGCCCCGGCTCGCGCCGGCGCAGCACGACCAGGGCCAGGCAGGAGACGCAGTAGTTGGCGGCCAGGAAGAACGAGGCCACCGCCACCAGCTTCTGGAACGTGCCGCTGGCGATGAGGACGACGGCCACCGCCGTCGTGATCACCGTGGCCATGACCGGCGTGCCGCGCTCGTTGACCGCCGCGGTGCCGCGCCACAGCAGCCCATCGCGCCCCATCGCGAACAGGATCCGCGTGCCGATCATCATTATGGCGTTGACGAGGGGGGGCAGGGAGACGAGCGACAGCAGCGTGATGATCGGCCCGCCTCGCCCGCCGAAGATCACGTCCGCCGCGGTCGCCGCGGGCAGGGTCGAGCGCGCGAGGTCGGCCACCGGCAAGACCGACAGCAACGCGACGTTCACGAGCAGGTAGATCACCAGGACCGACGACACGCCCCCGATCATCGACCGCGGGAGGTTGCGGCGCGGGTCGCGGTCCTCTTCGGTGAAGTAGAGCGCGCTCTGCCAGCCGCCGTAGGTGATGACCACGGACTGGAGCGCCACCACCAGTCCGGCCAGGCCGAGTGACGACGGCAGCACGGTGGCCTCGGCGCGCGCCGGGGCCGGGGACCGCGCGGCGTAGGCGAAGCAGGCGGCAACCAGGGCCAGGAAGGCCAGGAACTTGACCGCGGTCGTCGCCTCCTGGAACCGGCTGCTCAGGCGCAGTCCTGCCCACTGCAAGACCGCGAAGGACACCAGGACGGCGACGGCAATCGGCTTGATGGCGGGAACGAGCGACGGGACGAGGACGGCGGTGAACTCGCCCATGGCGATGGTCACGTAGCCGAGGACGGCGCAATAGGTGATCCAGTCGGACCATCCCACCGCGAAGCCGACGGTGTCCCCGAACGCGCGCCGGGCGTAGACGTAGTAGCCGCCCGCCTCCGGCAGCATCGTGCCGAGCTCGGTCAGGCACACCGCCCCGAGCAGCGTGTACAGGCCACCGGCCAGCCACACGAGGAGGATGCTGGAAGGCGAGGCGAGCTGACCGGCCACGAGGCCGGGCGTGCGGAGGATGCCGATGCCGAGGGTGCTCCCGACGATCACGGCCAGCCCGAAAGCGACCCCGAGGATGCGCAGCAGGCCGCCCGGCTCGGCGGCCCGGGGGCGGGGGTCGTCCGGGGGAGCCTCGGTCATGCTCGACCTCTACGGCTTCAGGGTGACGAGGACGGCGTCGACGGCGGGGCCCAGGTTGCGCGCGGAGTGGCTGGACCCTCGCGCCTCGAACTCCACGTCGCCGTGCTTCCAGCGGTTGACCCGCGTCTTGCCGTCCGCGGTGTCCTCGATGGTGCCGCCGGACAGGTGAACGATCACGATGTCGGACGCGTGGGTGTGGAAGCCTTCCTGGGCCCCGACGTCCATGCGCCCGCGGATGACGGTCACGCGCTCGTTGTCGAAGAGGGGCTTGAAGCTCATGCCGGTGAACACGGGCTTGCCCGGCGCGATGCTGGCATCGGGCGGCTTCGGCGCCGCCGTGGGAGGCGGCTCTTTGGGCTCGACGATGAGGAACGAGCCCACGTCGCCGGGGCCAGCGCTCGGCGGCACCCCCGCCCAGTAGGCGTCGCCCGCTTTCCGACTGGCGTCGTCCTCGAGCACCACGAACACGGCCGCCCGATGGCCGAAGACGGCGGGAGCCGTGGTCACCTTCCACACGCGGACGCGCGCATTCTCGAGGACGATCGCGCTCGGCGGTCCGGCGAGACTCGTCGAAGCGGCCAGGCACGCCACGGCCGCCAGCATCTTCCGCACTCGATCCTCCCGGAGTGACTGCGTGTTCGGGCGCGGCCATGTTATACCCGCGGGCGCGGGCGACGGCTCGGTCCGCCGGGTCCGAGGAGCGGGCAAATGGAGTATCGACGACTGGGAACCACCGGCCTCCGCGTCTCCCGTCTCGGGCTCGGCTGCGGGAGCTTCGGGGGGATCGGATCGGCGCCGGAGTTCTACGGCAGGGGCGAGAGCGAGGAGGAGGCGTTCGCCCTGATGGACCGGGCCTGGGAGGCCGGCATCAACTTCTTCGATACCGCCGACGCCTACGGCGGCGGCCGCAGCGAGACCTTCATCGGCCGGTGGCTCAAGCAGAAGGGACCTCGCGTGAAGGACCAGGTCCTCCTCAGCTCGAAGGTGTTCAACCCCGTCGGGGACGGTCCGAACGACCGTGGCCTCTCTCGCCGGCACATCCTGCGGCAGGTCGACGCGAGCCTGGCCCGGCTGCAGACCGAGCGGCTGGACATGTACCTGATCCACGAGCCCGATCCGGAGACGCCGCTCGAGGAGACCCTGCGCGCCCTCGACGACCTCATCCACATGGGGAAGGTGCTCTACATCGGCGCCAGCAACATCGAGGCCTGGCGGCTGGCGCGCGCCCTGTGGATCAGCGACAAGAGCGGCCGGTTCCGGTTCGAGTGGGTGCAGAACTCCTACAGCCTCCTCGACCGGGCGCCGGAGCGCGAGGTGTTCCCCCTCTGCGCGGACCAGGGGCTCGGCTTCACCGCCTTCAGCCCGCTGGCGGGGGGCTGGCTGACCGGGAAGTACCGATCCGGCGCCCAGTATCCGCCCGGCTCGAGGATGACGCTGCGGCCCGAGCCGTACGAGCACCTCGTGAACGAGCGCACCTTCGGCGGGCTGGCCGCCCTGTCGGAAGAGGCGCGCGCGCGCGGCCTGGAGATGGGCACGCTCGCCCTGGCCTGGGTGCTCCATCATCCTCGGATGACCGCGGCCATCCTCGGGCCGAGACGCCCCGCCCATCTGGACTCGGCGCTGGCGGCGCTCGAGGTGACGCTGTCGGCGGAGGACGCGGCTCGGATCGAAACAATGGTGGGCCATCCCGGCCCGCAGTGACACCGGGTCCGCCCGGGGGTGTTGAAGCACCAGGCCGATCCCTCCTCGAGGCCGCCCTCCGCTTCCGTGCCCCTTGAGCCGGTCAAGACGTTGCGCCACCAGGGCCCCACCCCGCGGACTGTCCGCCCGCCGACCGCGGCTGTGACGGCGTTCACACGCCGCACGCCGCGCCCAGCGTAGAAAGCCGCGAGAGGCCTCGTCATGTGCATTCCTTCTACTAGTCGACGGCGGCGGCGGCGCGCGCTCGGGTGGGGGCTGGCCCTGGTCCTGGCCGCGCCGCTCGGTGCCCACGCCACCGATCGCTACGTGGCGCCGGGCGGCGGGGACGGTAACCCGGGCACTTCGGGCAGCCCCTGGCTGACCCTTCAGCACGCGGTGGAGAGCGTGTCGCCGGGCGACGTGATCTTCGTCCGCGCCGGGACCTACGCGGGGGCGCGGATCGAGGCCTCGGGCACCCCGCTCGCGCCCATCACCCTGCGCTCGGCTCCGGGGGAGGCCGTGCTCCTGAACACGCCCGGGCCCAACAACGTCCACAACAGCATCATCGAGGTG
>JBGPBV010000148.1:0-16756 GCA_041481445.1 Vicinamibacteria bacterium | reverse complement strand
GGACGTCTGCTCACCCTCGACGGACCTTCGATCCGCACCAAGCACCTCGGCCTTGACGAGGCCCAAGCCGGGGCATCAAATCAGGGGGCCGACCTGGCCAGAATTTCCGGAATCGCCAGGTCAGAGTTTCCGGAACCTCCAGATGTTATCTACGCCGCACATGGTGAAGCGATCGTTCGCCGCGTAGGCCTGCTCGAGCTCATCTGGTCTGAGCTATTTCAATCGGCCGTCGTGGATTGTTCCGTGGAGGAAGGGCAGCGAGCGTCGAGCGACATAGACTCGTGGCCGTCTCGCACCACTCCCATGTGGGAAGACGTTTCTAAGCTCTATTGGCGATCCATCGGTCGCCGGACAATAGGGCACGGTTTGGGCACAATTTCAGACACTCGCGAACCATACACATGGGCTAAGTGATTGATCCTGTTTGGTGCGCCCGGCCCGACTCGAACGGGCGACCTGCGGTTTAGGAAACCGCTGCTCTATCCTGCTGAGCTACGGGCGCAAGAGGCCTACGGCCGACGCCCGAGGGTATCACGCCTGCCTTTCCGTTTTCGTATCCGTCCCGGGACGGGTACGACACGAACACGGCGAGACCCATGGTCGGCCAACCGTCAGTACCGGATCAGGCTCAGGACGTCCCCCTCCAGCCGCTTGCGGCCGTCGAGGAAGGCGAGCTCGACCAGGAACGCAGAGGCGGACACGATGCCCCCGAGCTGGCGCACCAGCGCCCCCGCCGCGGCCGCGGTGCCACCGGTGGCGATCACGTCGTCGACGATCAGCACGCGCTCTCCCGGCCCGAGCGCGTCCTTGTGGATCTCGAGGCTGTCCTGGCCGTACTCGAGGTCGTAGGTGTAGCGGATGGTCGCGCCGGGCAGCTTGCCCGGCTTGCGGAGGGGCACGAACCCGAGGCCGAGCCGGTCGGCGAGAGTGGCGCCGACGATGAAACCCCGGCTCTCGATGGCGAGGACCTTGTCCGCCCGGTGGTCCCCGCACAACGCCGCCATGAGGTCGATCGCGCGACGGAAGGCCTGGGGGTCCTTGAGCAGCGTCGTGATGTCCTTGAAGACGATCCCCGGCTTCGGGAAGTCGGGGACGTCGCGGATGACGGCCTTGAGCGACGCGATGCTCTCTTCGACGTTCATGCTCTCCTCTCGCCCGCCGCCGGCGCGGCTAGCGGATGTGGAAACCCTGGTCGGCGCGGGGCGCGATCGCGGTGCGGTCGAGCGTCTTGACCGAGGCGAACGACGGCCCCTGGCGAAGCCGGTCCTCGAACAGCTCCAGCACGTCGTCGTCGGCTTCCGCCACCACCTCGACCGTGCCGTCGGGAAGGTTGCGCGCGAACCCGTTGACGCCCAGGGCGCCCGCCTCTCGCAGGACGTAGTAGCGGTAGCCGACGCCCTGGACGCGGCCGCGCACGACGTAGCGATAGGAGGCCAGGTCCAAGCCCTACGCGCGTGGCGAGCGCCGCGCCGCCCGCGCCGCACGCCGGCGGGTGGGAGGGGGAGGCTCGCTGCCCCGCGCCATGCGGAAGGTCTTCGAGTACCCGTCGTCGAGGACGGACAGCGTGACCTCGAAGATCCCGGCGGACGAGCACCGGTAGCGCTCCTCGACCTCCGGGGCCGCGCCCTCCCGCCGTTCCACCGAGACGCCGCCCAGGTCGGCCCCGCGCAGGCCGGGTTCGAAGGCGAAGCGGACCTCGTCCCACGGCGTCACGTCGCCGTCCGGGCGTCCTTCTCGAATCCTCCCGCACTCGACGAAGCGGTAATGGCCGAGGTTGTGGGCGGGACGGTAGCGGCGAACCGCCACCAATGACGGCTCTCCGGCACGGGGCAGCCGGCTGTCCTTCTGGAAGATGGGA
This sequence comes from Vicinamibacteria bacterium, assembly GCA_041481445.1. GTDB lineage: Bacteria > Acidobacteriota > Vicinamibacteria > Fen-336 > Fen-336 > AA29. The sequence continues at coordinate 14,898 of JBGPBV010000148.1, read as the reverse complement.
TCGAACGTGATGCCGCGCCCCGTCTCCGCCTCCCGCCACACTCCGAAGTGCCGGGTCAGGCAGTCCGACAGCTCGTAGCCCGCCTCTTCATCCAGGAAGTTCGCGAGCCCGATGGCGGTGGCCGCGAAGGGGTGCGGCGACCGGCGCACGCGGTGCGCCCCGAAGCGCTCGCGGAGCTGGCGGTAGACGAGCGGGAAGCTGCTGGCCCCGCCCACGACGTAGATGCCGGCCAGCTCGTTCCAGCCCACGTCCTCGGTGTCGCGTCGGGGGTCGCGCATGACCTCGTCCATGGCCTCGATGGTGCGGGCGACCAGCGGCGCGCAGGCCTGGTGGACGTCGTCCAGGGGCAGGACGATCGGCGCGCGGCCCAGCAGCTCCAGGTCCACCACCAGGCGGCGGGAGTTCGGGCCCACGCCTTCCTTCTGGCGGCGGCACTCGTCGAGCAGGCGGCGTCGCGCGTGGTCGTCCACCCGCGGACGGCCCGCCCGCTCGAGCACGAGCTGGAGGATGGCCTCGTCGAGGTCGTCCCCGCCCAGGCGCGAGACGCCGGCCGTCGTGATCACCTCGTTGACGCGGCCGGCCATGTGGATGAGAGAGGAGTCGAAGGTGCCCCCGCCGAGGTCGTAGACGAGGACGTACTCGCGCCGGCTGGTGACCGTGCTGCGGAAGCGGTGCGCGTACTCGAAGCCGGCGGCGGAGGGCTCGTTGAGGAGCGCGAGCACCTCGAAGCCCGCGCGCCGGAAGGCCTCCAGGGTCAGGAAGCGCTGGTCGTTCGAGGCGTTGGCGGGAACGCTGACCGCCACCTCGAGGGGCTCCCCACGGGTCAGGCCCGCGTTCGAGCGATGCGCGATGTCCTGGCGGAGCTGCTCGAGGTAGGCCACGAGCAGGTCGAGCAAGGGGACGCTCCGCTCTCCCGCCAGCACCTCGGAGAGAGGGCCCGCGTCGGCGAGGAGCCGCTTGAGCGACCGGAGAAGCGTCCAGCCGGGATCGTCGGCCACGGCCAGCGCGTCCTGGCCCAGGCGCAGGTCGCCGTCGGAATGACGGACCGCGACCAGCGACGGGACCACGTCGCCCCACTCGTAGGACACGACCGGATAGTTCCCGCGGTCGACCACGGCGGCCACGGTATGGGTCGTCCCGAAATCGATCCCGAGCCGCATATCCCGATCTTATCAGACGGGTTCCCGCGGCCCGGGACCGAAAAATTTCTCAGGCCGCGCGCGGGCGAGGCCTCACGACCAGGTGACGCCGCGTCCCCGCCCGCAGCACGTCCACGTCGAGGAGGACCGGGTGGGCCAGGACGAGCACGCGCGCGAGGTCGTCGAGGGTGGCCACGGGAGACGCGTTGGCGGCCAGGAGCAGGTCGCCTCCGCTGAGCCCGCCGAGGGCGGCGGGCGTGCCCGGCTCGACGCCGACCACGCGGATGCCGCGCGCTTGCCCCATCTCGAGGGCCAGCGCCGGCGCCAGGTCCTCGCCGCGCGCACGGATGCCGAGGTACGGCCGTCGCACCTCTCCGTGCTGGATCAGGACCGCCGCCACCCAGCTCGCGGTCTCGGCCGGCACCGCGAACCCGATGCCCCGGCCGGGCGCGAGCATGGCGGTGTTGATCCCCACCACCCGCCCCTCCATGTCGAGCAGAGGCCCGCCCGAGTGTCCAGGGTTCACCGCGGCGTCGGTCTGGATGAGGCCTTCCAGGACACCGTCGCGCGTGGGCAGCTCGCGGAACAGCGCGCTCACGACGCCGAGGCTCACCGAGCGGTCGAGCCCCAGCGGGTTGCCGATCGCCATCACGAGCTCCCCGACCTGGAGGCGGCGGCCGTCCGAGAGGACGAGGGGCGGCGGTCCCGCCTGGGGCGTGCGGACCACCGCGAGATCGGTGCGCGCGTCGATGCCGACGAGCTCGGCGGGAGCGGGCGGCGCTCCCGGCCGGCGCACGAGCAGCGGCCCGCCGCCGCGGGCCACGTGCGCGTTGGTGAGGACGTAGCCGTCCGGGGAGAGGACGACCCCCGAGCCCTGGCCGCGCCGGTGCTCGAGGCCGACCACGCCGGCCGCTCCCGCCTCGGCCAGCGCGGCCAGCTCCCGCGAGAGCTGCGCGAGCAGGCTCACCCGCGTCCCCCGCGCGCCTCGCGGGCGCCGATGGTCACGGCGACGTCCCGCGTCTCGCCCGCGCGCAGGACGCGGACGCTCACCGCCTGCCCGATCCGGTCCTCTTCCACCAGCGGCAGCAGGTCTCCCGGGCTCGAGAGGACGCGACCCCCGGCGGACAGGAGCACGTCGCCGAGCAGGAGCCCCGCGCGGCCGGCGCCGCTGTCGTCCTGGACGGACGTGACCAGGAGGCCGCCGTCCTGGCCGGTGGCCTTGGCCATCGACGCGGGCAGGCGGACGGGGATCGTGCCGATGCCGATGAAGCCGCGCCGCACCTGGCCATGGGCCAGGAGCGCCTCCACGACCCGCCGCAGCGTGGCCGGAGGCAGGGCCAGGCTCGTGCCGCGCATCAGGCCCGCGTTGTTCATGCCGAGCGCCTGGCCGGAGAGGTCGACGAGCAGGCCCCCCGAGAACGCCGGCTGCACGCCGACGTCGGTCTGGAGGTAGCGGTCCACGCGTCCGCCCGCGGCCGTCCGCCACTCCTCGCCCAGGGCGTGCACGACCCCCAGGCTCGCCCGCACCGTCCGGCCCGGACGGGTGAGCGCCAGGACGAAGTGGCCGGCCTTGACTCCGTCCTTTCGCCAGTCCGGAACGGCGAGACCGCTCACCGGCGCCCGCAGGACGGCCACGTCGGTCGTGGGGTCGCGGCCGACGACGTTCGCTTGCGCGGTGCTCCCGTCGGCGAGCCCGATCGCGATGTCCTCGTCCCATTCCACGTTGTGATGCGCGGCCACGATCACGCCGTCGGCCGACCACGCGAGGCCGCTCGAGGGGCCGCGCCGCCGTGCCTCGACACGCAGGACGGCGGGCCCCGCCTTCTCCACCGCCGCCGCGGATGCTTCCGACAGCTCGATTCCCATTGCGCTCATCCTGATCCTCCCGGGTCCCGGTTCGATCGGCCCGGCTTCACGGTAGCGTGCCCGTCAGGGGTGGGCATCCGCCGGACGGCCGGGCCCACCCTGCCCGATCGGGCAGGTCCGCTCAGAGAAGGAGGAGGCCCAGGCGGACGCCCTGGGCCACGGCCTCCGCCCGGCTCTGCGCGCCGAGCTTGCCCAGGATCGCGTTGACGTGGAACTTGGCGGTGTGCTCGCTGATGGCGAGCCGCCCGGCGATCGCCCGGTTGGAAAGTCCGTGGCCGAGGAGCTGGAGCACTTCGGTCTCACGCGGGGTGAGCGGCTCGACGAGCGATTCGCCCGTCGGGCGGCGGCGCAGGGCCCCGTCCGCGAGCGGTTCGTCCACGACCACGAGTCCCTGGGCCGCCGCCTGGAGGGCGGCGGCCATCCGCGAGGCATCCGCATCGCGCGCGAGCATTCCGCGCGCCCCCGCGCCGAGCAGCTCCGGTCCGCCGCCCTCGCCTGCCGTCAGCACGACGATGGCCGGGCCGCGCCCGTCGGCGATCGCCTGTAGAAGGTCGAGCTCGGGCGCGACCTCGATGCCGGCGTCCCAGAGGACGACGTCGGGATCCGCTCGCCGCAGGAGCGTGGGCGCCTCCTCCGGAGTGGCCTGGCCCACGACGGTCAGGTCGTCGCGCGTCGAGAGAGCGGCCACGAGCCCGCCGCGAGCCAGCGGGTCCTCGCCGACGACGAGCACGCGCAGCGGCACCGCCATGCCGCGAGCATACGACGAGGGCGGACCTTCAGCCCCTCCGTCCGCCGGCGGCGCGGGCGCGCGGGGCGTGCGCGCTCCACCGTAGCGACTACATGAGCCGGCCCAGGGGCCCCAGGTCGAGGTTGAGATCCTCGGGCGAGAGGCCGAAGCGGGCGGCCAGGTCGTGCAGCGTCTCCTCCAGGCGCATCAGGGAGACGCCCATCGCCTCGACCTGGGCCTCGTCGAGGGTGCCCTCCTCCATGCGCCGGATGGCCTGGCGCTCCATCAGCTTCCGCAGGAACTCGACCAGGGCCAGCACGAGCCGGGCCACCGAGCGCTGCACGTCGTCGGGATCGGCGTTCCAGCGGCCGGGCGCGCCCCCCCCGCGCTGGACCTCGGCGCGGAGGCTCCGGAGCTCCGCGCGGCTCACCGTGGTGACGTCGCGCCCGCGGCGGGGCGTGCCGCGCGTGGCCGCCTTCGGCCGCGCCCGCGCCTTCCGTTTCGTGGCCGGCCGCTTCACGCCAGATCGCCGGCGAACGCGTACGGCGGCCATGGCCCGCTGGCCGTGACGCGGACACCGGCCTCTCCCGAGACGCTGGCCAGCGTCGCGCGATAGGCGTCGAGGGCATCGCGGCGGACGAGGTGGAAGGCGGAGGCGAGCAGAGGCGGCGTCTGGTGGGGCTCCAGCCGCTCGGCCCGCACGAGGGGGGCCAGCGCGTCCAGGATCCGGGCCACCTCGGGCCGGCGGCGCGCGTCACCGAGGGCGGCGCGGCGCCCGGCCAGGTATTGCGTGCCCGGACCTGCCCCCGCCGGAACCGACGCCGGGGCCGCGACCGTGCTCTCCGTCGAGGAGAAGCGCAGGGTCATCTGGTCGCAGCCGCGCACGGTCTCGAGAGCGGCCTTCAGCGCGGGCACCCGCGCCTGAAGCGCGTCCCGGAGATGGTCTTCGTCCGGCGCGAGGGAGCCAAAGCGCGCGGGAAGCAGGGCGGAAGCGGCCGCGGCCAGGCGGCGCACGGCCTCGTCGTGGGCGCGCAGGGCCGAGGCGTCGAGGGAGGGGGCGGCGGCCACGTCGCCCACCGCGGCCACCACGCCATGGCACGAGACGAACCGGACGGGCTCGCCGGCCAGCCCCGCCGGCGGCGCGCCGGCGGGGGCCTCCGCCAGCAGCGCGTAGAGGTACAGCGGGCTCATGGCGTGCGCGTGGCAGACCAGACCCGATCGGCGGCGCAGAGCAGGGCGGACAGGCGCAGGTAGACGAGGTCGACGTTCGCGAGCGAGAGGATCACGTCGGCCTTGACCACCACCCCCCGGTTCAGGACATGGTCCACCAGCTCGAGCAGGCTCGCGTCCGCCTCCTCGATCAGCGCCTCCCGCGCGTCCCTCATCGCGCCTCGGCCACGAAGTTGTAGGCGGGCCAGGGCCCGGTGAGGACCACGCGGTAGCCCCGCGGGCCCAGGCGCGCGGCCTCGGCGCGCACGGCCTCGCGGAAGGCGGCCGTGCCCGACTCGGGGACGAGGAAGGCCGCGTCGAGAAGCAGCCGCAGGCCGGGCGCGGAGGCGGCGGGGGGATGACGCCGGGTCCGGTCAGCGTGGGGCGCGATCGCCTTGAAGGCGCCGTCCGCGGCGGCGCGTCCCCGCTCCACGATGTCCCGGACCTCCCGGTGCTCCTGGCCCTTGCGGGTGAGGAAGCGCGCCCCCGCGCGGAGCCCTTCCGCCGCCTGCTCCGCACGCTCCTGCGCGCGCGAGCGCGCGGTGACCTCGTCCACGCTCACGCGCACGCCCCACTCCCGGCGCCCGGCGATGCGGCCGAGCACGCGGCGCAGCCGCGCCCGCGAGCGCCCCAGGGCCGCCACCGCGCGCGCGTCGCTCGAGAACAGCGTGAAGAGCTTCATCGGCACCGCGGTGCCCAGGCCCGACAGGTGCTCGACCACCCGCTCGTGCGCGACCGCGCACGCGGAGACCCACTCCAGGTCCCGGAGCCCCTTCTCGACCGCGCGCGCGTCGTACCGGGCCCGCGGGGCGTCGGCGGCACCCAGCCAAAGGCCCTCGCCGAGCCGGAGCCAGCGCAGGGGACCCGTCTCCGGGGGGCCGGCGGGCGCGGCGGTGGCCGGCTCCGTGGCGCTGGCCACGACCGCATACAGGTACGTGGCCGGGCCGCGCTTCCGCGCGCGGAGCGCCCTTCGCGGTTTGCGGGAGACCCGGGCCATCACGCGGAGCCGCGGGAGCCGAAGGGGCGCCACGACCCGCCCCAGTCCTGCAGCGGGCGGACTCCGCGCGGCTCGGGAGCGGTCATGGGAGCAAGAATCATCGGACGGTCCGGCCCTGTCAAGGAGGGCCAGCGTCGCGCCAGCGCGCGCACCTCGCGTTCCTCGCGGGCGGCCGCGCGCCGGCAGCGCGCGCATCCGGGCGGCGTCATCGCGTTGACGAGCAGGGCCGCCGCCGGGATGCCCAGCGCGCCCAGCTCCTCCAGGAGCCGCTCGGTCTCCCGGCGCGGCAGCACGCCCGGGCGCGTCACCGCCACGAAGCCGGCGCGGGCAGGGTCGCGCAGCAGGGCCTCGAGCGCGCGGAGCTGGCGCGACATCTCGACGAGCTCCCGGGCCAGGCGGCCCAGCCCCACCACGTCGCGGTACTTGAGGAGGACGGAGATCAGGGCCTGCACCCATTCGCGCGCGGCCTCCGGCAGGGCCAGGAGCCGCAGGGCGTGACCGGTGGGAGCGGTGTCGAGCACCACCACGGACGGCGCGTCCGCCTTCCCGTCGGACGCGAGCGCGTCCGTGACCGCGGCCATCGCGAAGAGCTCGTCGATGCCGGGAGGGGCCAGCGAGATCAGGTCGTGGACCACCGCGCGGTCGAAGGCCGGGTCCAGGTGCGCGCGGCCGCGCAAGGCGTCGAAGAGCTGGTCGACGGCACCACGATAGCGGTCGCGGGCGGCGGCGAGCGCGCGGTCGGCGTCGAGCTCGCGGGCCAGGAGGCGGGGCGGGGCCCGCGGCACGCGTCGCTCGTCGTCTCCCAGGCGCGCCTCGAGGGCGTCGCCGAGCGAATGGGCGGGATCGGCCGAGAGCAGCAGCACCCGCGCCTCGGGCCGGTCACGGGCGAGGATCAAGGCGGCGGCCGCCGCCGCGGACGTCTTGCCGACCCCGCCCTTGCCGCCGAACACGAGCAGGCGGCGCGACGGCGGGGCGAGCTCGGCCAGCCACCACGGGGCGGCCGCCGGCGATCGCACCGCCCCCTCCGATCGGCGTCCGCGCGGGGCCCGCCTCGTCGCCGTCGGCCTGGGAGGCACCCGCCCGAGCAGCTCGGGCACGATCCGGCGGAGCCGGTCGACCCCTTCCGGCTCGTCGTCGCGGGCGGCGATCACGCGCAGCGGGAGGCCCGGAAACGCGCGTCGCGTCTGGTCCAGCAGGATCGCCTCCGCCCGCCGGCGCTCCCCGCAGAGGCGGCAGGGTCCGGGAGGCGGCGGGGTGAGGTGATTCACGACGACCTCGGCCACGCGCACGCCCGATCGTCCCAGGGCGGCCACCCCGTCGCGGCTCTCCTCCAGCGCGAGCGCTTCCGGCAGCGTCACCCAGGCGAACGTGGCGCGCGCGGGGTCGCGGAGCAGGGCCAGCATCCCGGCCGCCTCGCCCTCCAGCTCCGCGATCAGCTCATCGGCGGAATCGGCGCGGTAGCTCCCGGCCAGGCTGCGGGAGAGGAAGCGGTGCTTGGCCTGCATGTCGTCGAGCACGGAGGCGATCTGCCGCAGCGTCTCCGGCATCTGCAGCAGGCGGAGGGTGTGGCCGGTGGGAGCGGTGTCCACCACGACCTCGTCGTAGGGCCGCGCCCGGGCCAGGCGCGCCAGCTCGAGGAGGCCGATCAGCTCGTCCGTGCCCGGGAGCGACAGGGACAGGAACCGGTCGACGTCCTCGCGGTCGAGATAGGTGCCGCGCAGGGCGATCGTGGCCAGCCGCTCGCGGCGCTCCTCCAGCCAGCGCCGGAGGGCGGCGTCGGCGTCCAGCTCGACCGCCGCCAGCGAGCCGCGGCGCACCGGCAGCGCGCGCGGGCGCGGGCCCAGCCGCCGCGCGAAGACGTCGCCCAGCGAGTGCGCGGGGTCGGTGGAGACGACGAGGACGCGCCGCCCGGTCTCGGCCAGGCCGACGGCGGTGGCGGCGGAGCAGGTGGTCTTCCCGACCCCGCCCTTGCCGCCGAAGAAGCGGAACCTCGCGGAAGGGCCGCGCTCAGCGGCGCCGGCCGTGGCCCGCCTCGCCCTCTCCGTCCGCGGCGTGCTCCTCGCCGGTGAAGGTCGCCTCCACGCCCGCGATCCTCATCTCGCCCGGAGGCGGCGCGGGGGCGGTGTTGCGCTCGCGGACCTCGCGGATGCGCGCCAGCAGGTCGCGCTCGACCACCGCGAACTCCTCCTCGGTGATCTCGCCCAGCTCCAGGCGCATCTGCGCGGCCAGCAGCTCCTCGCGCAGGACGGTGTCGTCGCCGAGCTCGGCGTCGACCGCCTGCACCAGCTTGTCGAGGACGAAGCGGACGCCCCCCACGAGCAGGCTGTCGATGATGAGCAGGGCCTACTCTCCCTCTCGTGCCCGCTCGAGCTTCAGGCGGATGTTCACGAAGTTGTACGGCGGCCAGGGGCCCGTGTACTTGAAGGTCAGGTTGTCGTGGCGGGCCCCGATCTGCTTCACCTTGGCGTCGAAGGCCGCCTCCTTCTCGCGGGCGACCAGGAAGGCGGCGTTCATGATCATCTTGTCGCCGATGGGCTTGTTGGCGCGCGAGGCCACCGAGACCGGCCGCAGCTCCTCGAAGATGTCCCGCACGTAGCGCTCCGAGCGGGCCTCCAGGGCGGAGTCCATGAGGCGGCCGTACTGCATGCGCGCGAAGTAGGTGGAGCCCTTCTGGGAGGAGATCTCCCCCTTGAGCCGGCGCACGTCCTCGTCCTCGCTCTCGATCTTCCGGATGATGACGTCGCGGTCCCAGAGCACCTTGAGGCCGAACTCGAGCTTGTCCCGCATCTTGTTGAGCACGTCCGTGAAGGCGTCGTAGGCCGCGCGCAGCAGCTCCACGATGTCGTCCTGGGTCTTGAACACGGTGCCGAACGACATGGGGATGACGGTGTGGTTGCGCATGACCGTCTCGTTCACCCGCTCGTGGGCGAGCACGTTCTCGCGGGTGGCGTCGAAGACCTCGACCGGGGTGTCGGAGACGACCGCGGCCAGCTCCTTGTGGTTGACGGAGTGGACGTCGGCGGGCTCGGCCCCGATGCCGATGGGGCCGAACTTCATCGGCTCGTCCGACCGGATGATGCAGTAGACGTACTTGCCGCGGCTCTCGGTGGCGGCCGCGCGCCCCACGCGCGCGGCGGCGGGACGGGCGGGCGCTTCCGCGGACCGCGCCGGCTTGCGCTCGGCGGGGACGGGTCGCGCCGCCTTCGCGGCCGGGCGGCCGGCCTTGTTCGGGACCGCACGCGCCGCCGCCTTCGGCGCCTGCTTCCCCCGGCGGGTCTTGGCCACCGTCATCACCTCCCACGCGCGCCCGACTTCGTGGTCAGGACGCGTCGAATCTCCGCCTCCAGGTCGGCCGGAATGCACGGCTTGGTCACGAACGAGTCGCAGCCGGCGCTGCGCGCGCCCTCATCGTGGCCGGCCAGGGCGTGTCCGGTCAGCGCCACCACCGGGATCCCGCTGGTGACGGGATCCTTCTTCAGGCGGCGCGTGGCCTCCCAGCCGTCCAGCCGGGGCAGGGACAGGTCCATCACGATGAGGTCGGGGCGCAGGGCGGCCGCCTTGGTGAGGGCGTCGAGCCCGTCGACCGCCTCCGCCACGCGGTACCCGTTGAAGCGCAGGTACTGGGCGTACATCTCGCGGTTGTCCTCGAAGTCGTCGACGACCAGGATGAGGGGGCCCGGCTCGCCCTTCCCCGCTCCCGAGCGCGGCTTCTTGTCCGGCATCACCGCCTCCGCAGCCGCGCGGGCAGGGTCAGGGTGAAGGTCGAGCCCCGGCCGACCGCGCTGTGCAACTCCAGGCGTCCCTCGAGCATGTGGGCGAGGCGCCGGCAGATGGCCAGCCCCAGGCCCGCCCCTCCGTACTCCCGGGCCGGGGAGTTGTCGGCCTGCCGGAAGTCCTCGAAGACGCGCTCGTAATCCTCGGATTTGATGCCGATGCCCGTGTCCTTGACCGCGATGACCAGCTCCTTGCCCTTGCTGTCGTACCGTGCCGACACGGTCACCGACCCGCTGGGCGTGAACTTTATCGCGTTGGTGACCAGGTTCAGCACGATCTGCTTGACCTTCGGGCGGTCGCTGGAGAGGGACGGCAGCTTCCGGGTGCCGTCGATGCGGACGGAGAGCTTCGAGCGGTGGATGAGGGGCTCCAGCTCCGCCACGACCTCCTGCATCAGCGTGGGCAGGGGGAACGTGCCCAGGTGGAGCGGCATCTTCCCGGCCTCGATGCGGGAGATGTCGAGGATGTCGTTGATGATCGCCAGGAGGTGGCGCGCGTTGCTGTCGACGCGGCCGAGGTTGCGCTCCTGCTGGGGGGTCATGGCGCCGGACACGCCCTGCAGGAGGAGGCTCGTGTAGCCGAGGATCGCGTTGAGCGGCGTCCGGAACTCGTGGGACATGTTGGCCAGGAACTGCGACTTGGCGGCGGAGGCCTGCTCCAGCTCGATGCGCTGCCGGCGCAGCAGCTCGTTCTGGCCGACCAGCTCGGAGGTGGCCTGCCGGACCCGCTCCTCGAGGAGGGCGGAGGCCTGCTTGAGCTCCTCGTACAGGCGCGCCCTCTCGATCGCCTCCGCGCGGTCGTGGAGGGCGGTGACGATGGCCGTGACCTCGCCGTGCTCGGAGTAGATCTTGCCCGAGATGGCCTCCACCGGGAGGGGCTGCCCCGTCTCCGGATCGACGAGGCCGATCTCGCCCCGCCGCCGCTCGCCCTCCGGCGCGAAGAGGAGGTTCGACACGAACGCGGAGAAGTGGGCGTCGTTGGCCTGGACGCGCACGCCGTGGTCGGGGGCGGCGGTGTCCGGCACCGAGAAGAGGCGCTCGGCGGGGGTGTTCATCATCATCAGGGCCCCCGCGGGGTCCGTCACCAGGATGGGGTCGGCCACGGAGTCGATGATGAGGTCGAGGCGGTCCCGCTCCGCGCGCACGTCCGCCTCCGCGATGCGCAGGCGGCGGTAGTTCTCCTCGATCTCCTCGCTGGCGCGGCGCAGGTCGGAGATGTTGCGCAGGATCGAGACCAGGGCGGTGCCCTCGCGGATGTCGGGAGCGATGGTGCTGAGCAGCTCGAAGAGCAGGTCCGAGCCCTCCACGGGGTCCACGAGGAGCAGCTCGCGCCGGCCCCCCTCGTGGATCGCGGTCTGGGCCAGCGCGGACGAGAAGAGCATGTTGTTGAGGGCCACCGCGCGCCGGCGCCCCTCGCTCTCCCCTTCCCCGGCCACCAGGAGGGCCTTGGCCCGCGCGTTGGCGATCAGGACGCGCCCCTCGGGGTCGGTGAGGAGGATGGGGTCGGGGACGGCATCGAGCAGCGTCCGCTCCCGCCGCACGCGCCGGTCCGCCTCCATGAGGCTCCGGCTGCGTCCCAGGCGCACGAGCGGGGAGGCGAGCACGCTGCCCACCCAGGCCACCAGGGCGGGGTCGACCTCGGGCGGGCTGACCACGAGCAGGCCCGCGGGCACGTTCTCGCGTCCCATGCGCGCGTACATCGGCTGGACCAGGATGCTCAGGCGGCCCAGCGGCGAGGGCGGGTGGTGCTCGCCGCGGCGGTCCGAGAACCGGAGGGCCTGCCGGCCGAAGGCGGCCGCCACCAGAGGATGCGCGCGGTCCTCCAGGTCGACCATGAAGTCGGAGGGAAGGCCGGGTCCGTGGGTGGCGATCACGGCCAGGCGCTGGTGCTCGCCGTCCACGGCCAGGCAGGCCCCCGAGCGCGCGGCCCCGTACTCGCCCAGCCATTCGAGCGAGCGGCGCGCGCAGTCCACGCCGTCGTCGCAGGTGAGGAGGAACTCGGCCAGGCCCAGGCGTGCCTCCGCCTGGCCGGCGCCCCGCGCGACCGCGGTGCTCGCGGAGATGGAGGCCGGCCTGGCCAAGCGTTACCCTCGGCGGCGGACGGCGGCGCGCTTTCGGCGGCGGCCACCGCCCCCTTCGATGGCGGCGAGCTGGGCCCGCAGGGCGGCGTTCTCCGCCAGCACCGAGTCGGAGGCGCGGGCCGGTTCCAGGACGGGCTTGGAGACGGGCGGGAGCTGGCCCACGGCCTCCGAGTACTTCAGGTAGGTCTCGATGGAGGCCACGACGATGCGCGCCTCGACCGTGATCAGGTCGATGCCCACGAGCGAGACCCGGACCCAGGCGTCGATGACGATGCCTTTGTCGAGCACCCGGTCGAGGACGTCGATGAGGCTGGTTCCGCCTACGGTGCGTTCAACGGGCATCGGTCATGCTCCTGTCAGCGCGCGGCGCGGCGCCGAGCGCGCTTGAGTCTCCTGGCCGCGGGAGGAAGCGCCCCCCCCGAGAGCTCCTCGATCCGCCGCTCGAGGGCACGGATCTGGCGCTTCAGCTCCTGGTTCTCCGCCGACGACTTCCCGATCTGGGCCCCGGAGAAGTGCGGGTCGGTCCGCCACCAGTCCATCCCGATCTCCTGGGCCTTGTCGATCGAGCACACGATGAGCCGGATCCGGATGGTGAGCAGCTCGACCTCGGCCAGGGAGATGCGGATGTCGCCCGCCACGAGCAGACCCTTGTCGAGCACACGGTCGAGCACGTCGACCAGACCGGTGGAGGCTCGGTGCTGGTCGAACGGCATGTCCGTTCTCATGCAGGGCTCCCGTCGGCGCGCGCGCGAGGTCCGAAAGACAGGTTCCGCAGAACATACACCATGACGCGGCCCGGTTCAGGTCCCGCCGCCGCTCCCGGCCGCCACATTGAACCACACCCGACCCGGGCGCGGAGGAGGGGGGGCGAGAATCCCTGCGCGCGGGACCGGGACTCCTGCTATCGTGCCTCTGTCGAGGAGGCGAGATGTCATCTGAGCGCCTGTCCGCGCGGGTGGACGTGGAATGGCAGCCGGGGGAGGCCCAGCCCGGCGACGTCGAGAAGTGGCAGCGCGTCATCGACAGCGCCTACGCGGGCGGCTACGGCCGGGTGCGGCTCGTGCGGCAGGCGGAAGGCAAGTGGAAGGTGACCTCCGCCACCACCATGATGCCCACGCGCTCCGGGGACGGGGAAACCTTGCCCATGAGCAAGGCCATGCGGGAGGCGGTCAAGTCGGCCTTGAGGGCGCGGGGGTTCCCGGTATTGTAGGGCCGTGCCGTCAGCGGCTCACGCTGACCACCCTCGCCCCCCACGTCTCGCTCTCCACCGTCAGCACCAGCGCGGCGGCGAAAGGGACCGCCCACCGGCGGGGCCGCTTCGTCAAACCGCCAGTTCCGCCAGGTCGGGCATCGTGTCCTCCGCGTCCACGTCCGGCCCGCCGGCATGCACGGGGGCCACCGCCGGCACGCGCGTGCGCGCCACCAGAACGTAGATCGACGGGACCACGAACAGGGTGAACATCGTGCCGATGATCATGCCACTGACGAGCATGATGCCGATGCTGTTGCGCGCACCCGCTCCCGGGCCGGTGGCGAACACGAGCGGGAAGTGGCCCACGACGGTGGCCGCCGTCGTCATCAGGATCGGACGCAGCCGGGTCCCCGCCGCCTCCACGATCGCCCGCAGCTTCTCGAGGCCCGTCTCCTGCAGGTGGTTCGCGAACTCCACGATGAGGATCCCGTTCTTGGCGACCAGGCCCACCAGCGTTATCAGACCGACCTGGCTGTAGATGTTCAGCGTGGTCAGGCCGAGGAACGAGAAGAGCAGGGCGCCGGACAGGGCCAGGGGCACGGAGCCGGCCAGGACGATGAACGGGTCGCGGAAGCTCTCGAACTGCGCGGCCAGGACCAGGTAGATCAGCACCGCCGAGAGCAGGAACGTCCCCAGGAACTTGCTGCCCTCCACCCGGAGCTGGCGCGATTCCCCCGCGTAGTCCACGGTGAAGCCCGGAGGCAGCATGGTCCTGGCCTCCCCCTCCAGGAACGCCAGGGCCTTGTCGAGCGAGACCTGGGGCGGGATCACGCCCTGGATACGGACGGCGTTGAGCTGTTGGAAGCGCTTGAGCTCGCGCGGCTCGGTGGAGGTGGCAAGGGTGGCGAAGGTGGACAGCGGGACGAGCTTGCCGCCGGGTCCGGTGACGTGGATCTGCTCGAGCTGATCGGGGGTGAGCCGGTCCGCGCGCTTGATCTGCGGGATCACCTTGTAGCTCCGGCCCTGGATGCTGAACCGGTTCACGTAGTCGCCGCCCAGCAGCGTGGAGAGGTCCCGGCCGGCCTGGCTCAGGTCCACCCCGAGGGAGCGGACCTTGTCGCGGTCGAACACCACCTCCGCCTGCGGCTGGTCGAACTTGATGTCCGCGTCCGCGAAGATGAAGAGGCCGCTCTGGAAGGCCTTCCCCACCAGCTGGTTCGCGAGCTCCACGAGCTGGGCCGGCTCCGCGGTGGAGGCGATCACGAGATCCACCGGAAAGTCACCCGCTCCGGGCAGCGGGGCCGGAGTCATCGGGATCACGCGGATGCCGGGGATGTCGGAGAGCTTGCCCGCCGCCTCCACCAGGAGCTGCTCGGTCGTCTTGTGACGCGCGCTCCACGGCTTGGTCACCATGCCGCTGAAGCCGCCGGTCGGGCTCGTGATCTGGAAGATGCTCTCGGTCTCCGGGAAGGACCGGTAGACGTCGTGGACCTTCGTCGTGAAGAGCCGGGTCTGGTCGAGGGTGGCGTTGGGGGCGGCCTGCACGATGCCGAACACCACGCCCTGGTCCTCCACCGGCGCCAGCTCCTGCTGGGAGAGCAGGTAGAAGGGAACGATGAGCGCCACCACGATGCCCCACAGCACCAGCACCACCGGCCGGTAGCGCAGGGTGCCGCCCAGCGCGCGGGTATAGGCCCCGCGCACGGAGTCGAAGCGCCGGTTGATCCAGCCCGCGAAGCCCTTCTCGGTGTCGCCCGCGCGCAGGAGGCGCGAGCCCATCATGGGGGACAGGGTCAGGGCCACCACGCCGGAGACGATGACGGCGCCGGCCAGGGTGAAGGCGAACTCGCGGAAGAGGGCGCCGGTGAGGCCGCCCTGGATGGCCACCGGCGTGTAGACCGCGGCCAGGGTGAT
>JBGPBV010000147.1:0-16764 GCA_041481445.1 Vicinamibacteria bacterium | reverse complement strand
GCCTCGGAGCCGCCGGAAGTGCCTGGACCGGCGGTGCCGAGCACCGTCTCTCCGCTCCCGCTGGTGATGCCCGAGCGGCCGCGGACGAGCCGGCCGCGGCCGTCCGGCGCCCTGGCCGCGTCGGCTCCGTTCGCGTCGGCCCCGGAGCCGAGCCTGACCGCGCGGACGTCGCGTCCGAGCAAGGAGGACCTCGCGGCCCTGGATTCGCTCCTCAACTCCCGGACCGCGGAAGGACCGCTGACTCCGCTCGAGAAGCCCGCCCTGGTGTCGGATCGCGGGGCGCCTTCGTTCGCACGCTCGGGCGGTGGACGCCGCGAGTCTTCCAGCCGCGCTCCCCTGTTCCTCGGCGTGGCCGCCGTCCTCCTCGTCGGCGCGGCCGCGGGCTGGTACTACTTCAACCGGATGGGCCCGCGCACGCGCGTCGCCTCCGTGCCCTCTCCCGCGGCTCCGCGCGCGACGCCGAGCGCCGCCGCCCTTCTCCCCCCGAGCTCTCCGGACGTGGGCTCGGCGGGCGCCGCCTCGCCGGCGGTCGCCGCCACCACCTCCGCCGCGACCCCGCCCGCGGTCCCGACGACGACGCTTCCCGCGGCGGCCGCCACTCCGGCCCCGCCCTCTCCGGCGGCGCGCACCACCACCCCGGCCCCCGCTCCCTCGCCCCGGGCCGCGACCGCCGGCGCCGCCGACCCGCGCGCGCTCCTGCGCTCCGGCAGCTATCCGGAGGCCGCGCACGCCTTCGCGTCCTCGACGCGGGCCGCCGGGAAGTCCGCTGCCGTCATCCAGCTCCTGGTGGCCTGCTCGACGGAGACGGTGCAGAAGGCCGTCGAGAACGCGAGCGGCCCCGAGCTGTTCATCCTGCCCGTCAACTACAAGGGCCGCGACTGCTACCGGCTGTGCTGGGGTGTCTACGCGTCGGAGGCCCGCGCGCAGGCGGCCCTGCACGGGGTACCCGAGTACTTCCGCAACGGCGGGGCCACGCCCAAGGTGCTCGGCGCCGCTGAGGTCCTCCCCTGATCCGCCGGGCGCTCCGCCTCCTGCTCACGCTCGCCGCCCTTCTCCTCCCGCCGGCGCTCCGGGCGGACACGATCACGCTGACCAACGGCCGCCTCATCGAGGCCGACCGCACGTGGTACGACGGCACCCAGCTCCGCTACGAGAAGAACGGCAACGTGTACGGCCTCCCGCGCAGCCTGGTCCAGTCGGTGGACCAGCGCGCCCGGGGCGCCGCCGCCGACCCCGAGGTGGCCGAGGCCCGCGAGCGCCTGCGGGCCGGCGACGCCGCCGGGGCCAGCCAAAAGCTCCGCGGCGTGCTCGCCCGCGACGCGCGCTCGGTGGTCGCCCTCCAGGGACTGGCGGAGGCCCAGCTCGCGATGGGCGACGCGCCCGGCGCGCGGGCCTCGGCCGCGCGCGCGACCGCCCTGGACGACCTGGACCCGCGCTCGCACGTCCTCCTCGGCGACGCCCTGGCCGCGACCGGCGAGCCCATGGCCGCCCAGGACGAGTACCGGCAGGCCCTGCGCCTCCGGCCCGATCCCGACGTGGAGCGCAAGCTCTCGAAGCTGGTGACCGCGCCCTCCGCCTCCCGCGCGCAGTTCCGGCTGCGCTACGACGGCGGCATCAACGAGCCCCTGGGCACGGCCGTGCTGGAGGTGCTGGGCGGGGCCTACGACAACTACGCCGCGCGGCTGCGCTTCCGGCCCGAGGACCCCATCACGGTCATCCTCGAGATGGGCACCGGGATGCCCGACGCGCGGGCGCCGGAATGGGCGGCCGGCTTCAACGACGGCACCATCCACGTGCCCCTGCGGGGGATGGAGCGGCTCTCCGTCGCCCTCGTGGCCGTCCTCCGCCACGAGCTCGCCCACTCGTTCATCCGCGCCCGCACGGGCGGGAACTGCCCCGTCTGGCTGCAGGAGGGCATCGCGCAGTGGCTGGAGGGGGGCGATCCCCGGCGCGAGGACGCGGTGGTCGCGGCCGCCGCGCGGCAGGGCCGGATGCTCTCGCTCCTGACACTGGAGGGGCCGTTCCAGTCGCTGCCCCCGGAGCAGGTCGGCCTCGCCTACGCGGAGAGCCTCTCCGCCGTCGCCCACATCGTGCGGACGCGGGGCGAGGGGGCCGTCGTGCGGCTGCTGGCCGGCCTCGGCGACCGGCTCCCCGCCGAGGAGGCCCTGCCCGTCGCCCTCGCCCTGAGCTATCCCGAGTTCCAGCGCAGCTGGGAGGACGCCCTCAAGGCCTCAGCGCCGCGCTCCTGAGGTCTCCCGGTACCAGGCCAGCGTGCGGCGCAGCCCGATCTCGAAGTCGACCCGCGGACGATAGCCGAGCAGCCGGTGGGAGGCCGAGATGTCGGCCAGGCTGTGCCGGATGTCCCCCGGGCGCGACGGGCGGTGCTCGGCCCTGGGCTCGACCCCGAGCTCGCGGGCCAGCATGTCCATCAGCTCGCGCAGGGTCACGCGATGGCCGGTCGCCACGTTCACCGCCTGGCCGTCCAGCCCCCGCGCGCGCAGGGCGCGCAGGTTCGCCTGCACGACGTCCTCGACGAACGTGAAGTCGCGGCTCTGCCCCCCGTCGCCGTAGATCACCGGCCGCCGTCCGGCCAGGAGGGCGGTGATGAAGAGGCTGATCACGCCGCTGTAGGGCGAGGAGGCGTTCTGGCGCGGGCCGTACACGTTGAAGTAGCGCAGGGTCAGGGTCTCGAGGCCGTAGAGCTCGTGGAAGACGCGCAGGTAGTGCTCGCCCACCATCTTGCCGACGGCGTAGGGCGAGCGCGGGCGCGGCTCCATGTCCTCGCGCTTGGGGAGCTGCCGGGCATCCCCGTACACGGACGAGGACCCCGCGTAGATGAAGCGCCGCACGCCGCGGTCGCGCGCGGCCACGAGCATGGTCAGGGTGGCGGTGGCGTTGGCGCGGTGCGAGAGCTGGGGGTCGTCCACGGAGCGCGCCACGCTGGGCACCGCCGCCTCGTGGTAGACGACGTCGATGCCGCGCGCGGCCCGCCGCGCCGCCGCCGGGTCCGCGCAGTCGCCGCGCAGGATCTCGACGTCGCCCTTGACCGCGCGCAGGTTCTCGCGCCGCCCGGCCGAGAAGTCGTCCAGCACGCGCACACGGTGGCCGCGCGTGACGAGCGCTTCCGCCAGGTGGCTCCCGATGAACCCCGCCCCTCCGGTGACCAGGATCTTGAGCTTCTTCAGCGCGTCGCTCCTCGTGACGATGCCGCGGCAGATGATACCGTCTTTCCTGCGCGAGGGCCTCGGACCCAGCGCGCCCTTGCCGAGGGGCGATCGCCGTCTCGTACGTCATGTCGGCTCGAAACAGTCCGCAGGAGCGGGTCTATAAGCCGGATCCTGTCCCGCCGCTCCTCACGGGGCGACGGTGGTGATCATTCCTCTAGCCCCGCGGTTACCCGCGGGGTCCAGCGACCTACCCGGGAGCTTCGGCCGGGCCAGCCTCGAACGCCCCCCTATTTGGTCTTGCTCCGTGTGGGGTTTACCCTGCCCGTCCTGTCACCAGGCCGGCGGTGCGCTCTTACCGCACCTTTTCACCCTTGCCACCTCCAGCCGCGCCGGATCGACTCCGGGGCGGCGAGAAGTTCGGCGGTGTGTTTTCTGTGGCACTTTCCCTGAGGTCACCCTCGCTGGCGGTTGGCCAGCACACTGCCCTCGGAGTCCGGACTTTCCTCCCCGGCCGTGACAAAGGCCGCGGCGACCACCCGACCCGCTCCTGCGGAACGCCCAGTGTAGCGCGCCTGGCCACGGGAGTCGATCACCGAAAGCCTTGTCCGGCCGGCGATTGCCCGGGGCGGGGTCTTGCACTAAGGTCGCGAAATGCACTCGATCGGACGTGCTCGGCTTCAGGTCCCGCTGGCCCTGGCCGCTCTCACCTTCTCGCTCACGGGGCCCCTGGCCGCCCAGACCGCCTCTCCCCCGCCCGTCCAGTACCCCAGCCTGCCGAGCGAGACGCCGGCCAGGCTCGAGCCGTCGACGGAGGGCTTCGACTACGTCAAGCGCGACGTCATGGTCCCGATGCGCGACGGGGTGAAGCTCCACACGGTCATCCTGGTGCCCAAAGGAGCGTCACGGGCGCCCATCCTCCTCACCCGAACTCCCTACGACGCGACCGCCCTCACCTCCCACGCGCACAGCCCCCACCTCGGTCCGATCCTCGACGGCTACGACAACGCCACCGAGGTCATCGTCGAGGGGGGCTACATCCGCGCGGTCCAGGACGTGCGCGGCAAGCACGGCTCCGAGGGCGATTACGTGATGAACCGGCCCCTGCACGGGCCGCTCAACCCCACGCCGGTGGACCACGCCACCGACACCTACGACACGATCGACTGGCTCGTGAAGAACGTGCCGGAGACGAGCGGCCGGGTCGGCATCCTCGGCATCTCCTACGACGGGTTCCTGCCCCTGATGGCGCTCGTCAACCCGCACCCGGCGCTCAAGGTCGCGGTGCCCATGAACCCGATGGTCGACGGCTGGATGGGCGACGACTGGTTCCACAACGGCGCATTCCGGCAGCAGAACCTGCCCTACATCTACGAGCAGGAAGCCCACCGCAAGTCGGAGGAGAAGTGGTGGAGCGGCTTCCTCGACGACTACGACCTCTACATGCAGGCGGGCTCGGCGGGCGAGCTGGGCCGGCGGCACGGCCTCGAGCAGGTCGGCTTCTGGCGGAAGGTCCTCGAGCATCCGAGCTACGACGCGTTCTGGCGCGACCAGGCGGTGGACAAGCTGCTGGCCGCGCAGCCGCTCGCCGTCCCGGTCATGCTCGTCCACAGCCTCTGGGACCAGGAGGACATCTACGGCGCCACGGCCGTCTACAAGGCGATCGAGCCCAAGGACACCGGCAACGACAAGGTGTTCCTCGTGCTCGGGCCGTGGCATCACGGCCAGGAGATCGCGGACGGGAGCACGCTGGGCGCGCTCCGCTTCGGCTCCGACACGGCGGCCTGGTTCCGGCGCGAGGTGCTTCGCCCGTTCCTGGACCAGTACCTGAAGGAGGGCGCGCCCAGGGCGGACGTGGCGCCGGTGACCGCGTTCGAGACCGGGACCAACGTGTGGCGGCGCCTGCCGGCCTGGCCGGCCGGCTGCGCGAGCGGGTGCACGATCAGGCCGACGCCGCTCTTCCTCCGCGCCGGTCTGAAGCTGCGCTTCGAGGCACCGCGCCCCGGCGAGACCTACGAGGAATACGTGTCGGATCCGGCCAAGCCCGTGCCCTTCCGTGCGCGGCCGATCCAGCCCGTCGGCTACGGCACCGGCTTCACCTGGTCGGAGTGGCTGGTGGACGACCAGCGCGAGGCCGCGGGCCGCCCCGACGTCCTCGCCTTCAGCTCGGAGGTCTTGACCGCGCCGCTGAAGATCAGCGGACCGCCGGTGGCGAACCTCTGGGCCTCCACCAGCGGCACCGACTCCGACTGGGTGGTGAAGCTCATCGACGTCTACCCGGACGAGGTGGCCGGCCAGCGGGAGATGGGCGGCTACCTTCTCATGGTCTCGGCGGACATCTTCCGCGGGCGCTACCGGACGGGCCTGGACAAGCCGGCCGCCCTCACGCCGAACCAGCCCCTCGCCTATGCGTTCGCGCTTCCGAGCGCGAACCACGTCTTCCTGCCCGGGCACCGGATCATGGTCCAGGTGCAGTCGAGCTGGTTCCCGCTCTACGACCGCAATCCCCAGACCTTCGTGCCGAGCATCTTCTGGGCGAAGCCGGAGGACTACAAGAGAGCCGTCCAGCGGATCCACGTCGCGCCCGGCCAGCCGAGCGCGGTCGAGCTGCCCGTGGTGGCCACGCCCTGACCGGGACGATCGGGATCGTCTTCGACTTCGACGGGACGATCCTCGATACCGAGAGCGGGGAGTACGAGGAGTGGCGCGCGGTCTTCCGCGCACGCGGCCACGAGCTCACCCTGGACGTGTACCAGCACACGGTGGGCACGGTCGGCGGATACGACCCCTGCGCGCACCTGGCCACGCTGACGGGCGAGCCGTTCGACCGCGAGGCGCTGCGCCAGGAGGTCTGGGCGCGGAACAAGGTCCGCTGCGAGTCCCAGCCGCTCCTGCCCGGCGTGGCCGACCGCGTGCGCGAGGCGCGGGCCGCCTCTCTCCGCACCGCGGTGGCCTCGAGCAGCCCTTCGACCTGGGTCGAAGGCTGGCTCGCCCGCCACGGCATCCGCGATCTCTTCGATGCCGTCTGCACCAGCGACCAGGTCCAGCGGGTCAAGCCCGCGCCCGACCTGTTCCTGCTCGCGGCGCGCCGGATCGCGGTCGCGCCGTCCCGGTGCGTGGCCTTCGAGGACTCGCCCAACGGGATCCGCGCGGCACGGGCGGCGGGGATGCGCTGCGTGGCGATCCCCAACACGCTGACACGCCGGCTGCCCCTGGACGAGGCCGACCTCGTCCTCGACTCCCTGGCCGACCACGGCTTGTCCGAGATCCTGGGACGGCTCGGCCTTCCCTACTGAAGGGCGACGAGGACGATCGGGCTCTGGATGTCGCTCAGGTTCCCGCGGATCGCGTTGTTGCCGAAGGTCTCGAAGATGCCCCCGCCGAAGTTCTTGATGCCGATGCCGTTGCCGGTCACCGTGGAGCTCGAGAGGCGGAAGGTCCCGCCGCCGGCGGTGACGGCCAGGTCCACGCCCTCGTCGTTCTGGGCGATCAGGCACCGGTCGGCGGTCACGTCGGAGCTCGGGCTCTCGACGTCGATGCCGACGACGGTGCTGCCCGAGATCACCGTGTCCTTCAGGGCCACGCGGCCGGCGCGGATGAAGAGCCCGTTGCCGTTGTGGTCGAAATGCGAATGCTCGACCGAGATCTTGCTCGTCGCATTGTCGGCGTAGAGTCCCACGCCGCAGTTGCGGAAGGTGGTCTCCTCGATCGCGATCTTGCACTCGTTC
The DNA here is from genome assembly GCA_041481445.1 of Vicinamibacteria bacterium. Taxonomy (GTDB): domain Bacteria; phylum Acidobacteriota; class Vicinamibacteria; order Fen-336; family Fen-336; genus AA29. Next base: position 9,872 of record JBGPBV010000147.1, on the reverse strand, counting down.
GAGCTCATCCCGACGGGCGCGGACTGGCACAGCGCGGTGGGCGTCGAGGCCATCACGCGCAGCCCTTCGTCCCACCCGTCGATCACGCTGTTCTCGAGGTGGAGCGTTCCCCCCGAGACGAAGGTGATGCCGGTCCCGGTCGAGGCGCCGCCGCCGATGCCGGGGTCGGGGAGCGGCGGGTTGGGCTTGATGGTCAGGCCGCGCAGCACGACCGTGTCCCCCACCGCCGCCGCGATGGTGATCGGCTTGACGACGAGGGCGGTGACGCCGGCGGAGGCGGTGACGCGCACGGCCTTCGTGATGCTGCCGGCGCCGTAGTTTCCGCTGTCGAGGACCACGACCTCGCCGCCCGGCGCCACCTTCGCGATGCCCCCGGTCAGCGTCCGGCAAGGCGCGGTGATCGCGCAGGACTGCGCGTCGTTTCCCAGGGTCGACACGAACGCCCGGCCGGCCGGCTGCGCGCCGGCGCTCGGGGCTCTTCCGGCGACGAGCGCTACGGAGAGGACGAGGAGCCGCACGACGTGTTCGCGCTTCATGGGCGATCCTTTCATTGACGGACGTCGATGGCCGGAGGGCGGGCTGGATCTCGGTTGGACCGGATTGTACGCTCCCGCCGTCAGTGGCGGGCGGCGGACAGGGTCAGCCGGGAACGACCGGCGGCGAGCGGCCGGCGCACGTCTCCCCACACGATCTCGCCCTCCACGCCTTCGGGGAGGCCGACGTCCGCCTCCAGGCGGCCGGCGTTCACGCTCAGGCTCACCGCGATCTCGCCCCGAGGATGCGGGACCCGTCCCGACGCGCGCGCGAGCCGGCCCAGGAACGGCCGGATGATCACCTTCCGGAAGCCGGGGGCCGCGGAGTCGACGCCGAGCACGGTCCGGAACAGCTCGAAGTTGGGGCTCGCCCCCCAGGCATGGCAGTCCGAGCGCACGTCGGGCTCGTTCGTCTCCGCCCACGTCGTGAGGCCCTCGGCCAGCATCTGCCGCCAGGGTCCGAGGAGGTCGAGGTACCGGTCGCCCAGGCCCGCGCGCTGGAGCGCGGCGTGCAGGTAGTGGCGGAAGTAGATCGAGCAGGGGACGAGCGTGGGGTCGGCGAGGACGTGCTCCATGACCGTGCGCGCCTGGGCGCCGTCGACCACTCCGCCCAGGACGGCCAGCACGTTCGTGTGCTGCGAGAACTCCGCGTGAGCGGGGGTGTCCGCGAAGAGGCCCCGCGCCTCGTCCCAGTAACGGGTCCGGATCCCGGCGCGCAGGCGCACGGAGGCCGCGCGCAGCTCGGCGGCGCGATCGGGCGACCCGAGCGCGTCCTCGAGGTCGGCCCCGTAGCCGTCGGCGAGGAGGAGCTGGAGGTCGAGGGGGGCGGAGGCGCCGAGGAGCGACGGGGGAACCCCGCGCGGCCAGGCGCGCACCCAGTCCACGAAGTTCCACCAGGGCAGCGGTCCGAGCGAGCTGTCCGGCAACTGCCGATCGGCGAAGAACGAGAGGACCGCGCGTACGCCTGGCAGCATCCGGCGCACGAGCGCGGGATCGTCCTGGTAGCGCCAGTAGTCGTGGACCATCCCGACCCACCACAGCGAGAAGGGCGGGATGTACTGCTGGAGGCGCGTGGGCGCCCGGCTCTGGGTGAGGCCCTCGGCCGTGCGTGAGTCGTCGAGCTGCTCGAGGCCGTTGCGCGCGAGGCGGCCGTCTCCCGTCATGTAGAGCGAGACGAGGGCCTGGATCCGCGTGTCTGCCGCGTACTGGAGCTGCTCGTAGTACGGGCAGTCCATGTAGGTCTCGTGCGCGCACAGGCGGGCGGTGCGCCAGCCGACGTCGAGGATCCGGTCCAGGTCGGGCACGTCGGCCTCGAGCCGCGCCCGCGCCGTGAAGGGAAAGCTGGTCGCGGTGGCAGTGAGGTCGTCCACCGACACCGGCTCTCCCGCCGTCTCGACCTCGAGCTGGACGTAGCGGTACGTGCGCCACCAGAGGGGCCGGAACCGCCGCCCCGGGCCGCCGTCCGTCACGAAGACATCGCGCTGGCCGTGCAGCTCCTTGCCCTCGACCTCGTCACGGTGGCCCTTGCGGAGGCCGCCCGGCTCGAGCAGGGCCTCCGCATAGCGCAGGGCCACGGTCGCCCCTCGCCCGCCGCTCACCGTCAGCTCCGGATAGGCGGTGGTCAGGTGGTCCTGGTCGAGGAGGACGACGGCCTTGGAACGCGCGGGAACGACCAGGGGCGAGGGATGCTGCGGGAACGCCGGTGGCACCGTGACTCCGCTCGCGCGCCGGACGCGGGCGAAGCGGACGGGCTGCTCCTCCATCGGCGGAATCGCGCGCGGGACGAGCATCCACCGGCTGGGGGCATCCACGGCATCGCGCGCGCTCCCGATGGGGCCCGCTTCCGCCGCCGCCCAGCCCGAGTCGTCGAAGGCGGGCTGCTCCCAGCCCCAGGGATAGGCGACGCCGTCCACCCGGTCACCGGGGCCGGCGACGTAGTACCGGTGCTGGACCTCGTCCGGCGGCACGGGCAGCGGCGCATAGGCCTCGTCGCGGATCGCCCTCCAGCTGCGATCGGTGCTCACCGCCTTCTCGGTCTCGCCGGCGCCCTGGAGCAGGAAGCCGGTCTGGTGCGTCACCTGGGCCTGGGGGGCGAGCAGGCCGAAGTTCCAGACCACGGCCGCCAGCACGTTGCGGCCGGCGACGAGATGTGGGGCCAGGTCCACGGTCTCGTATCGCCAGTGGAAGAGGTCGCCGCGCGCGGGACCGGAGGCCACGCGCGCGCCGTTGGCGAAGAGCTCGTAGCGGTTGTCCGCCGTCACCTGGACGAGGAAGTTGCGCGGGACCTCCGCCAGGTCGAACGCCCGCCGGAAGTGGTAGACGCCGTAGTCGAAGGGCGCCGTGCCGGGCGCCGTGATCCAGCGCGCGGTCCAGGTCGGCCCCACTTCCGCGCCGCGCCCACCACCCGCCGGGGCGGCGATGACCGTCACGAGCACGGCGGCGGCGGTCCGCAGGCGCATGGACGGGGACGAGTCTACGTCTTCAGGGGCCGATGGTCAGGTTCGTGAAATGGGCTTCCGTCCCTGAGTCGATCCAGAGCCCGACCCCGCCGCGCACCGCACCCAGCTTGAGGTCGTTCACGACGAGCGCCGGCTGGTCGGCTCCATGCACGTACAGGCGCGCCTTGGGCCCCGCCACCACGATGCGCACCTTCGTCCAGGCGTCCGGCACCAGGTCCACGTAGGACTCGTAGACCCCGGGGTTCTCCTGGCGCAGCCGTTGCCAGGGGAACTGCGGGTGCGAGATGTACTGCGTGGAGTGGTTGCGGCGGAGCTGGTCGTCGGCGCGGCCGTTGGTCGGGCGCAAGTAGAAGCACTCCAAGTGGCCGTCGGCCTGGACGTGGAACGCGATCCCGACGAAGCCGCGGGCGCCCTCGGCCGCGCCGGCACCGGGGCGTCCGGCCAGCTCGACCTCGATGGTGCCGTCGCCGAAGTCGGCTCCCTTGACGACGGCGATCGAATCTCCGCTCGCCCCCGGGACCTCCACCAGCCGCACCGCGCGCCGGCCTCCGTGCTCGACGGCGGAGGCCTGCACCCCCCGCAGCTCGAGGCCGTCCACTCCCGCGAGGGGAAACGTCTTCTTGTCTGCCGCCCGCACCTGCCCGAGCAGGGCGGCGCTGGCGATGAGCGCCATTGAGATGTTCAAGGGTTTGATCCTCCATCCCCTGTCTTCGCGCAGTCTACGCTGGGAAATTGGCGGTGCGGCCGGTCCGGTATTGACTGCCGAGCGCCGCCGGATGTATATGGTCGTCATATATGCCGAAGACAGATATCCCGGACCGCGAGCTCAAGAAGGGCAGCACGGAGCTGCTCATCCTCTCGCTGCTGGACGCGCGGGCGCGCCACGGCTACGACATCGGGCGGCAGATCGAGGTGAAGAGCCACGGCGTCGTGCAGCTCCACGTGGCCTCCCTCTATCCCCTGCTCTACCGGCTGGAGAAGCGCGGCTGGGTGGCCGGACGCTGGGTGGAGCGGGCGGGGGAGCGGCGGCGCCGCTACTACCGCCTCACGCCCGTCGGACGCAAGGTGCTCGCGGAGCAGAAGGACACCTGGCGCGCCTTCGTGGCCGCGGTGAACCGGGTGGTGAGGACGGCCCATGCATGACTGGCGGCGTGCGGTCCGTGAGCGGCTGGCCTCCGTCGGCCTGGAGCCGCACCAGGAAGCGGACGTGGTCGAGGAGCTGGCCCAGGAGCTGGAGGAGCGCCACGCGCGGGCCATGCGCGAGGGACAGACGCCGGAAGAGGCCGCGGCCTCGGTGAGCCGCGAGCTCGCCTCCGACTCCTTCTCCGCGGAGATCCGGGCCGCCCTCGAGACCCCGCCTCCGGGGCCGGAGCCGGACGCCGGCCTCGCTCCGCCGGGGGGCGGCCTCCTGAGCGGCTTCCGCGAGGACCTGCGCTACGCGGCGCGGCTGCTGGTGAAGAGCCCGCTCTTCACCCTGGCCGCGGTGGGATCGCTGGGCCTCGGCGTGGGGGCGAACACGACGATCTTCTCGCTGGTGAGCGAGGTGCTGCTCAACCCGCTCCCCGTGCACGAGCCGAGCCGGCTGGTCTCCCTCTTCACGACCGACGCGAAGAACCGGGACCGGTTCCAGGGATTCATGCCCACGTCCTACCCCAACTTCCGCGACTATCGCGAGCAGTCCGGCCGGGTCTTCAGCGGCGCCGCCGCCACCCTCTTCACGCCGCTGAGCCTCACCAGCGGCGGCGAGCCCGAGCAGGTCTTCGGCGAGGTCGTGACCGGCAACTACTTCGACGTGCTCGGGGCCCAGGCCGCGGAGGGGCGGATGTTCTCTTTCACCGCCGCCGAGGACGAGCAGCTCGGCGCTCACCCGGTGGTCGTGCTCAGCCACGGCCTGTGGCAGCGCCGGTTCGGGGCGAGCCCGAAGGTCGTGGGCAGCCTGATCGAGATCGACCGCCAGCGCTTCACCGTGGTCGGCGTCGCCCGCCCGGGGTTCCGCGGCGTGAACACCCTCGGCGGTCCCGCGCTCTGGCTGCCGGTGTCGGCGCGCCGGCAGGTCCTCACCGGGTTCGTGGACGAGAACTTCGACAACCGCCGGGCCCTGCTCACGAACATCGTGGCCCGTCTGGCCCCGTCGGTCACGATCGCGCAGGCCCAGGCCGCCCTGGACCCGATCGCGGCCGCGCTCGAGAAGGGATACCCCCAGGACAACGACTCCCGCCGCGCCGCCCTCACGCCGGTGACGGGCCTGAACCCCGAGTTCCGGCAGGACATGTCCGTGGCCGGAGCGGTGCTCATGGGAGTGGTCGCGCTCGTCCTCCTCATCGCCTGCGCCAACGTGGCGAACCTGCTGCTCGCGCGTGCGGCCTCGCGGCGCCGCGAGATCGCGATCCGCATCGCCCTCGGGGCCAGCCGCGGGCGGCTGATCCGCCAGCTCCTGACCGAGAGCACCTTGCTCGGCCTGCTCGCCGGCGGCGTGGGCCTCCTGATCGCGCGGGTCAGCCAGGGCCTGCTGTGGTCGCTGCGACCGCCGTTCCTGAACGCGGACGCCCTCTCGCTGGGAATGAGCCGCCCGGTGCTGGCCTTCACGCTGCTCGTGTCCCTCTTCACCGGCCTCCTCTTCGGCCTCGTGCCCGCGCTCCAGCTCTCGCGGCCCCAGCTCACCGAGCACCTGAAGGACCGGACCAACCGCCCGAGCGGCTCCGCCCGCCTGTTCGCGATGCGCAACGTCCTCGTGATGGCCCAGGTCGCGCTCTCGCTGGTCACGCTCGTGGGGGCCGGCCTCTTCCTGCGCAGCCTCCAGAACGCGCAGCGCACCGACCCCGGCTTCGACACCACGCACCTCCTCCTCCTCTCGTTCGACACCGGGGCCGAGGGCTACTCCGGGGAAGCGGCCGAGGCCTTCGAGGGCACGGTGCTCGAGCGCGTCCGCGCGCTGCCGACGGTCAAGGGGGCCGTGCTGGCCTCGTCCGCCCTCTTCAATGGCGGGTTCTCGCGTACGGTCTTCCCGGAGGGCGTCGACCCGAACGACCGGCGCAACGGGCGGCTGACTCCGCTCAACGAGGTCAGCCCCGGCTACTTCGAGACCGTCGGCGTCCCGATCGTGCGCGGGCGGGGGTTCACGGAGGCGGACCGCGCCTCCACGCCGATGGTCGCGGTGGTGAACGAGACCATGGCGCGCCGCCTCTGGCCCGATCAGGAGGCGATCGGCAAGCGCTTCCGCTGCTTCGGCGAGACCTGGATCATCGAGGTGGTGGGGATGGCTCGCGACGCGAAGTACTTCACGATCGGCGAAGACGCCCAGTCGTTCTTCTACTTCCCGCTCGCCCAGCACCCCTCGGCCGCGGTCACCCTGCACGTGCGCACGGAGGGCGACCCCTCGACGGCGGTGGGGACCGTGCGCGGCCAGGTGCAATCGCTGGACGCGCGCATGCCCATCACCAACGTCCAGACCATCCGGCAGCTCTTCGACCAGGCCCTCTGGGCGCCGCGCATGGCCGCGAGCCTGCTGGGAGCCTTCGGGGCCCTGGCCCTCGTCCTGGCCGCCCTGGGCGTGTACGGCGTCGTCTCCTACTCGGTGGCCGAGCGCAGGCAGGAGATCGGCATCCGCATGGCGATGGGCGCCCGGCCGGTGGACATGCTGCGGATGGTGATCCGGCAGACGCTGGTCACGGCGTCCATCGGGGCCGCCGTCGCGCTGATCGCCGCCTACGCCGCCACGCGCGGCCTGGGCAACCTCCTCATCGGCGTGCCCGCGGGCGACCCGGTGACGTTCGGTGGGACGCTGGCCATGATCCTCGCCGCCGCCCTCGCCGCCAGCGCCTGGCCGGCCTGGCGCGCCTCGCGCACGGATCCCCTGGTGGCCTTGAGGTACGACTGAGCGACTCGCGTCGCGCGTAATTGTCTTGACCGGGAACGGTAATTGACTACACTCCGCACGCACTGGGTGGCATGTCGCGCCTCATCATCGGTCACGTCATGCCCACGACGGCGATCCTCGAGTCATGAGCGTCAATATCGATATCTCGAAGCAATCGCTGCTCAAGCCGGGTCGGGCCACCGATTTCTTCAAGGACAGGCTCTACAGGACGGAGGCGGCCATCTGCGCGGAAATGGCTCGACTGGGCTACGTCAAGGAAAGGGATCGACTCGCCGAGTTCCTCGGCCGAGGCGGTTTTCGACTCGTCGGGGAGCCGCTCGACGAGGGGGGGACGCAGGGCTTCGTGGCCCAAAGCGTCTCCCTTCCCAGCACAGTGGTCCTCGCCTTTCGCGGCACGGAGCCGGACGACCCGATGGACATCATCGCCGACGCGAAGTTCAAGAAGCTTCCTTGGCCGCGCCAGTCCCCTACGGGCAATGTCCATACTGGCTTCGCGGACGCACTGCCAGAATCACTCTGGGATCGCATCACCAACATACTGAAAGCAACGCCCGGCCGGCTTCTGTTCACCGGCCACAGCTTGGGTGCGGCCCTCGCCACCCTGGCCGCTTCATTGCGTCGCCCTGACTACCTCGCCACGTTCGGCTCGCCTCTGGTGGGCGACCAGACGTTCGCCAGCAGCTTGGACTCAATCGTCCATGATCGGTTCGTCGGGTGCCGCGACCTCGTGACGCGCGTCCCGCCCCGCGAGTTCGGATACGTCCACACCCGCACCTTGCGCTACATCGATCGCAACGGGACCGTCCTCGAGTCGGCGGATGAGCCGACGATCGAAGCTGACCGCAAGACGGCCTTCCACGAATACCTCAGCGTCGCCTTGCTGCCGGGCACCGTCGCCCTCCGTGACCTCGCCGATCACGCGCCGATCAACTACGTGACGGCGCTGACGGGCTCCCGCGGCGCCGCTTCATGACTCTCGGACGGCCTACTTCCGGAAGGTGACCGCCCCCGCCTTGGCCAGCACGTCGAGGTATTCCGAGACCGCCTTGGGATCGATCGGCTCGAACTCGGCGCTCACGGCGTCGCGGATCTCGGCCGCCGAGCGCACGCCGTCGATGAAGTTCACGATCTCGTAGGTCACGTCTTCGCTCCTCGGCACCCGGACGATGGCGATCGTCGCCGCGCTCTCCCCCGCTCTCTCCTTCACCCAGTCCTCGTTCGGAGCCAGCGGCCCCTTGACGTCCTTGTTGCGCACGGGGACCCGCGTGTCGGCGACTCCGGCCGCGCGCGCATCGGGATCGGCCCCGCTGGACGGGATCGCGGACAGCATTCCCTTCGCCGCCTCCGCCAGGGAAGCGCGGAGACCGTCCACGGATTCGCGGCCGAGAGGCAACGCCGCGTCCAGGTCCACGAAGCGCGACAGCGAGCCGAGGCGCCGCTGCTCGCGGCGCAGGCCCTGGGTGACGATGTTGGCGGCCTCGAGGCCGCGATGGCCCGCGGCCATCGCCGCCGCCCGCCGTCCGTCCTCGGCCAGGCGCGCGTACGCGCTGGCGTAGCTGAGGCGCAGCAGCCAGGCGCCGTGATCGGGCATGGTGGCCAGGTAGTACCCGCTGGCGGCGGCGATGAAGGCCGAGCGCTTGATCTTGGTCGGCTCGATGTTGTCGGGGAGGTCGCGCGTGGTGTGGATGTAGACGTCGGGGTGATCCCGCAGGTAGATGGCGGGGATGCCGAAGCCGCCCTCCTGGTAGATCCAATGGTCGCTGCCGCTCTCGTAGGGCGTGACGTCGGCCCAGAAGGCGTCCTTCGATCCGGCCGGCGAGCGGATCGCGCGCGTCATGTCGCCGTCGCCGGCCGCGCGCTGGGCGCCGTCGATCACGTAGCGGCCGAACACCTCCTCGACGTCGTCCGTGACGGTGGCCATCGACCAGGGCGACCGCGTCACGTGCAGGACGGACTTGGTCACGAACGGGTCGCCGCCCACCATGTCCAGGTGCACGGCCGCCCGGATGCGCGCGGCGATCTCCGGGTACTTCACGAGGTAGGCGATGGTGCCCGTCATCTCCGAGGGCCAGACGAACCGGAGCGTACGGGTGGGAGGCGGGATGCGCTTGCCGTCGACGAGCGTCTTCAGCGTCCGCGCGATCTCGAGGATGGCCGCGCACCCGCTGGCGTTGTCGTTGGCGCCCGGCTTCTCGTGGTCGAGATGGCAGCTGAAGACGATCTCGCCGGCGGCGGGATCGGTGCCGGGAAGGGTCGCCACCAGCGTCTGGTAGGGCGACGTGTCGTCGTTGCGCGCGCGCACGACCGCGTGCAGGGTGATGTGCTCGCCGCGGGCCATCCGCTGCTGGAGGGCACGCGCCTCGCGCAGGGAGATCATGACCGCGAAGGCGTTGTGCCGCCCCCGCGCGTCGAGATGGCCCCAGCGCACGAGGTCCTGGTCGTCCCGCCACCAGGCGCTCACCTGGTTGGACGCGTAGCTGACGAGGCCGGCCGCGCCCCGCTCCCCCACCGCCTGCCGGTGGCAGGCCGACGGCGTGGCGTCGCAGAGCACGAGCTTGCCGCGCACGTCCTTGCCGTCGTAGTCCGCCGCCTGTGACCCGCTGCCGACGTCGACGAGATCGGCGGTCACGTCGGCGCTCTCGCTGTTGTCGGCCACGGCCAGTCCCACGTCGTCCACGGACGTGATCCGCCGCGGCTGCGGCGCCACCTCGTCGAGCCATCCCCCGTCCACGCGCCAGCCCCGGTTGCCGCGCAGGGTGCCGAACCAGGTGGCCCCGTCGCCGGGAAAGGTCTCCACGTGCACGTCGCTCAGGCCGAAGGCCCGGGCGCGGCCCATCACGTACTCGATCGCGTCCTGGAATCCCGTCGAAGCGGGAACGCGATGCCACTGGGCCAGGCGCGACACGTGGTCCTTGGCCGCCGCGCCGGACAGCTCCTCGTCGAGGGCCTTCAGGACGGCGCGGTCGAGCAGCGTCTCCGCGGGCAGCTTCGAAGCCGGCTGCG
>JBGPBV010000146.1:0-16771 GCA_041481445.1 Vicinamibacteria bacterium | reverse complement strand
GTGGCCAACGGGGCCTCCGAGCTGCTGGTGAGCGTCTTCGGGGAGCGCGGCCCGCACGCCCGCAGCGCGTTCGGGGTGGCCCAGATCCCGCACGGCGCCTGCGTGGAGATCGAGATGATCGCGGAGGTCCGCTGAGTGCGGCGACTCTCGAACCGCCGTCAAGGACGCCGAATCGATTACGCGGCCGTCGATTCCATCGCCGGCGCCTGCAGCTGCTTCGGCGGAGGATGGAAGAAGAGCGCGAGTGCGACTGCCGCCGTCGTCGCCGCGGTCAACGGGACCAGGAACAGCCCGTGGAAGTCCGTCACGCCGTTCGTCGTGAAGACTTCCTGGAGCAACATCGGACAGATCGAATTCGCCACGAGGGCGCCGATGCCGAGGATCATCACGTTGAAGAGCCCTTGCGCGCTGGCGCGCACGTCCTTCGGGAAATACTCGTCCACGAAGATGTAGACGGTGGCGAAGAAGAAGGCGTAGCAGATGCCGTGGAGAATCTGCACCAGGATGATGAGCCCCGTCTGCTGCGGGAAGAACGCGTACACCGCGAACCGCGCGGCGTGGCCGAGGATGCCCACGATCATGGTGGCGCGCCAGCCCAGGCGCTTGAGCGTGGCCCCGAGGACGAACATCGTGAGGATCTCCGCGACCTGGCCGATGCTCATGACGGGCATGATCCAGTTGCCGGGGATTCCCACGCCGCCCGCCGCCCGGCCCGTGCCGAGGAACACGCCCGTCCAGTTGAAGTAACAGTTGTGCACGAAGGAGTCGACGAACGTGACGAGCCACAGGACCAGGATGAAGGGATGCTTGAGCAGCTTCAGCGCTTCCAGCCAGGCCAGCTTCTCCACTCCGCCTTCGTCTGCTTTCTTCGGTGGCGTGTGCGGCAGGGTCAAGCTGAAGGCGGCCAGAAGGAGGGAGGCGATGCCGGCGACGACGAATGTCCAACGCGTGCCGGCTCGCAGCGCGTCGCCGACGAGCCCGGAGTTGAGGGCGGCGCCGAGCCATCCCGTGAACCCCTGCGGGTTGGCCGCGCGCACCTTGTCCCAGTCCACCAGGATGAACGTGAAGGGCCACGCCGCGAGGATCCAGCCGATGGTCCCACCCATGCGGACGATGCCGAACTCGCTCTGCGCGTCCTTCATGTTGGCGAAGGCGATCGAGTTCGCGATCGAGATCGTGGGCACGTAGAGCAGGCAATGGATCAGCATCAGGCCGAAGAACGGCCAGAACGACCTCGTGAAGGCGAGGCTGAGGATGGCCGCGCCGCCCACGAAATGGCTGAAGGCGAGGAACTTCTCCGCCGAGAAATGCCGGTCCGCGAACTGGTTGCTGAAGAACATCCCCACGATGGCGGCGATGGGGAACGCATTCAGGATCCACGACTGTTCGGCGGGAGTGAACTTGAGGCTGGGTAGATAACCGAAGATCAGCGGAAGCCACGCGCCCCAGATGAAGAATTCCAGGACCATCATGACGAAGAGCTTGGCGCGGATTGGATTCTTCATAGGGGCCGGTCACTCCGGGGGACGGACGGGAGGCAGCGTCGCCGGGTCGATCCCCGCGAACTCGACGATGGCGCGGTTGCCCTTGTACTCCATCTCGTCGTGGATGCCGACCTTCGAGGTGTAGTACCCGCGCGCCGTCCAGGACTTGAGCAGGACGAAGAAGCGCTGGCCGGCCGTCTCCGGCTTCTCGACCGCGGGCGGCTGTCCCTCCGGCTCCCCGGTCGGCCGCTCCGCCTCCGCGATCGGCTTGGCCATGCGCTTGAGGAGGGCCAGTCGCTCCGCGGGCGTCGTCTCGAGGAACGTCTTGCCCGAGGTCTCTCGCGCGAGGGCGTCGACCGTGGCCAGCCCGGCCTTCCAGCGGTCGCGGTCGGCCTTGAGGTCGGGGATCGCGGGGTCGTACTCCGCCAGCCGGCCGTCGATGTAGCCCGCCACGCCGGCGGCGCGCGCCCCGCCGGAATGCGCGTCGGCGGGGATGATCATCTCGGCCAGCTCGTCGAGGAGCGCGATCTCCGGCGCGCTGAAGAACCGGCCGGCGAGCGGCCTGGCCGCCGCGCCCGCCGCCTCCGCCATCCCGCCGGGCAGCAGCGGCGTCGCCGCCGCCACCGCGGCCAGCTTCAAGGCGTCCCGCCGCGTGACCGTCACAGGTTCCCCTTCCCGAGCTCGTCGGCCAGGTAGTCGCAGGAGCGCCAGGCCAGGGCCATGATCGTCCAGGTCGGGTTCTGGCAAGACGCGCTCACGTGGCTGCTGCCGTCCACCACGAAGAGGTTCTTCACGTCGTGGCTCTGCTGGTGCTGGGTGAGGACCGACTTCTTCGGGTCGTCGCCCATGCGCGCGGTGCCCAGCTCGTGGATGGACCAGCCCTCGGTGAGCACGTGGCGGTCGGTGTCGACGATCTCGATCCCCGCCTCCTCGAAGATCTCGTGCGCGGTGTTGGCCATGTCCTCCGCCATCTTCTTCTCGTTCTCGCCGAACTTGAAGTCGAAGCGCAGGACGGGGATGCCCCACTTGTCCTTGACCTCGGGGTCGAGGCTCACCGCGTTCTCGTAGCGCGAGAGCACCTCCCCGAAGCCGCCCATGCCGATGGTCGCCCCCGCCATCTCCCGCACCGTCTTCTTGTAGGCGGCGCCGAAGCCGGGGGCGCGCGCGCTGCCCGGGGACATGCCCGTCCCGCTGCTGCCCTCGAAGCCGTAGCCGCGGAGGAAGTCCTTCTGCTTGTCCTTGAGGTTGCGGAAGCGCGGCACGTAGAACCCGCCCGGCCGCCCGTCGTCGAGCGTCCGCGGCTTGCCCACGAGGTCCTTCACGAACCCGTCCACCCCCGGCCCCATGACGTGCTCGCAGAAGTTGTGGCCGACATGTCCGCTGGAGTTCCCGATCCCATTCGGATGCGACGACGACTTCGACAGCAGCATCAGGCGCGCGGACTCGAGCGTAGAGGCGGCGAGGATGACCGTCTTGCCCAGGGCTTCCATCGTCTGCCCGGTGGCGGCGTCGACGAACGAGACCCCCCGCGCCTTGCCGGTGACGGGATCGACCGTGACCTCGCGCGCGATCGAGCCCGTGCGGATGACGAGATGCCCCGTCTCCAAGGCCGGGTAGATGAGGCCGGTGGGTGAGTCGAAGGCGGCGTGGATGTCGCAGCCGCCGACGCGGCGGTTGCAGGCGCCGCGGCCGAAGCAGCGGCTGCGGTACTTGTTGTGCTTGAGGCCGTCGGTGGTGACGCCCGCGCGATAGGGGGTGAGCACGCGGCCCCGCTTCGCCATCGACTGGCGCAGCATCACCTCGGCCGTGTTGAGGCGCGTCGAGCGCTGGAACTTCGAGTCGGGCAGGTGGGCCAGGCCCTCCGGATGGCCGGAGATGCCGAGGTAGAGGTCCACCTTGTCGTAGTAGGGCTCGAGGTCCGCGTACGAGATCGGCCAGTCCTCGCCCCAGCCGTCGTGGCTCTTGCCCTTGAAGTCGAAGTCGCTCAGGCGCAGGGCGAGGCGACCCCAGATGTTGGTCTTGCCCCCGAGGCAGCGTGCGCGCACCCACGCGTAGCGGGTGCCCGTGTAGGGATGGTCCTTCTCGTCGACGACGATGTTCTTGCTGTAGTCGGTGCCGCTCCAGCCCTGCACGTAGGAGTGGACGGCCTTCCAGGGCGTGTCCTTCGGCGCGTAGGGCGGCTTCCGGAACGCGTATTCCGCGCCGCGCAGGGCATGGCGGTCGTACGGCATCTCGCCGCGCCGCGGGTGGTCGTAGGGCCACTCCAGCGACTTGAGCTCCGCCGTGGTGTCGATCTGCTTGCCCGCCTCCAGCAGCAGGACGTCGAGGCCGTGGGAGGTCAGCACGTGCGCGGCCATGCCGCCGGCGGCGCCGGACCCGACGATCACGGCGTCGTAGGTCCGCTTGAGGTCCACGGCCTTGCCGAGCGGGGGAGGGACGCGGAGGAGCGTCATGGCCGGTGCCGGAGTCTATCACTCGTCGACGGTGCCCCGGAACCCCTGTGCTATGGTCCGCACCATGATCCTTCCTGCCGCCGCCCTCGCCCTCGCCCTGGCCACGCCGTCGCCCTCGCCCGCCGCCTCCAAGCCAAAGGCGCTCCTGCTCGTGGTCACGGTCACGAAGGGCTTTCGCCACGAGTCCATCCCCGACCTGGAGCGGTTGGTGGCCGAGATCGGGAAGGAGACCGGGGTCTTCGACGTGGACGCCGCGCGCACCGACGAGGAGCTGGCGGCCAGGACCACCGCGGCCGGGCTCGCCAGGTACGACGGGATCGTCCTGGCCAGCACGACGGGAGACCTCCCGGTCGCCGACCGCGAGGGGTTGCTCGCCTGGATCGAGGACGGTCACGCCCTCATCGGCTTCCACGCCGCCAGCGATACCTTCCACGGCTTCCCGGCCTTCCTCGACCTGCTGGGTGGCGAGTTCGCCCACCACGGCCCGCAGACGAAGGTGAGAGTGCTCGTGGGCGACCGCGCGCACCCGGCCACGCGCGGCCTCGAGGCCTCCTTCGAGGTCTTCGACGAGATCTACCAGTTCAAGCGCTTCGACCCCGCGCGCGTCCACCTGCTCTTCTCGATGGACACGCATCCGGAGACGGGCGCGCCCGGCCTGTTCCCGCTGGCCTGGACGCGCGAGCCGGGCAAGGGCCGCGTCTTCTACACCGCGCTCGGCCACCGTCCGGACGTCATCGCCGCTCCCTGGTACCGCCGGCACGTCGAGGGCGGGATCCGGTGGGCGCTCGGCCGGCCCTGAGCGTGCCGTAGCCAGCGGCCGATGCGATACGAGACCGCGGTCCCCCTCGGTCACGGCGCGATGGGAGAGGTCTTCAAGGCCTACGACCCGCAGCTCGGCCGCTTCGTCGCCCTGAAATACCTCCGCTGGCACGACCCGATGCTGGCCGCCCGTCTCCTCCGCGAGGCCCGCCTGCAGGCGCGCGTGGCCCACGACTCCATATGCCAGGTCTACGAGGTGGGTACGGAGGAAGGCCGCCCGTTCATCGCCATGCAGTACATCGACGGCGAGACCCTGGACGTGGCCGCCGCCCAGATGGGCCTCGAAGAGCGCCTGCGAGTGGTGCGCGACGTGGCCCTGGCCGTGCACGCCGCCCACGAGACCGGCCTCATCCACCGCGACCTCAAGCCGCAGAACATCATGGTGGAGAGGCGGCCGGACGGCCCCTCCAAGCCCTACGTGCTCGACTTCGGCCTGGCCCGGGAGGCGGAGGCGGCCGGCCTCACGCAGACGGGGGCCATCGTGGGGACGCCCGCCTACATGTCCCCCGAGCAGGCCCGGGGCGAGGTCCATGCCCTCGACCGGCGCACGGACGTGTACGCGCTGGGGGCCGTGCTCTACCGGCTGGTGGCGGGGCGGCCGCCCTTCGAGGGCAGCGACCTGGACGTCGCCGTCCAGGTCGTGCACGCCGAGCCCGTCCCGCCGTCGCGCCTGGTGCGCGGGCTTCCCGCCGACGTGGAGACCATCATCCTCAAGTGCCTCGAGAAGGAGCCGTGGCGGCGCTACGACTCCGCGCGCGCGCTGGCGGAGGACCTCGGCCGTTACCTCGCGGGCGAGCCGGTGACCGCGCGTCCGACCAGCCTCGCCTATCGCCTGGCGCGGCGCGCGCGGGCGCACCCGGTCACGGTCGTCGCCGCCTCCGCCGCCCTGATGGTGACCGCCGCCCTGGGCCTGGCCTGGATGCGCGCGCGCTGGGCGGCGGCCGAGCAGGCCCGGCTCGCCCAGCACTTCGGGCAGGAGGTGGAGCGGATCGACGGCACCCTCCAGACCGCCTACCTCCTGCCCCTTCACGACGTGCGGCCGCACAAGGCGCGCATACGCGCCCGCCTGCAGGCGATCGAAGCCGACATGGCGCGCGGCGGCCGGCTCGCCCGCGCTCCCGGGCTCTTCGCGCTCGGCCGCGGGCATCTCGCCCTGGGGGAGTTCGCGCCGGCCCGATCCTGCCTCCAGCAGGCCTGGGACCTCGGCGACCGCGGGCCGGACGTCGCCCTGGCCCTGGGCCGCGCGCTCGGCGGCCTGTACGCGGAGGCGCTCGACGCCGCCCAGCGCACCGGCAACCGGGAGCTGCGCGAGCAGCGGCGGAAGGAGGCGGAGGAGGCTTTCCGCGACCCCGCGCTGGCCGCGCTGCGCGCGGCGGGAAAGGCG
This sequence comes from Vicinamibacteria bacterium, assembly GCA_041481445.1. GTDB lineage: Bacteria > Acidobacteriota > Vicinamibacteria > Fen-336 > Fen-336 > AA29. The sequence goes on along the minus strand of JBGPBV010000146.1, from coordinate 10,631 downwards.
GGAGACCAGCCGCTCGAATACGTGCCCGCGCTCATCGCCTTCTACGAGCGGCGCTACGACGACGCCCTGCGGGAGACGGCAGCGGCGGCACGCGTGCCCGGCTTCTACCAGGCGAACCTCCTCGCCGGCCGGGTCGATATCGCGCGCGGCCGGGAGCGGCACGAGAGGGGGGACTACGCGGGGGCGCTCGCGGACTACGAGCGCGCGGGCCGGGCCCAGCTCGCCGCGCTGGAGGTCGCGCGGAGCGACCCCGAGGCCTACGACGCCGAATGCCTCCGGCTCCTGATGGTGCTCGAGGCCCAGCTCCGCAGCGGCTCGGCGGTCGCGTCCACGCTGTCCACGATGAACGTCTCCTGCGACGCCGCCATCCGCGCCGACCCCGACCGGGCCTCTCCGTACAAGCGCAAGGCTCGCGCCCTGTGGAGGTGGGCGGAGAGGCAGACCCAGGGGGGAGAGGATACCCAGGCCACGCTCGCCGGCGCCGTCGCCGCCGGCCGCGAGGCGGCGCGCCTGGATCCGCGTGATCCGGATGCGCTGAGCACGCTGGCGACCGCCCTCTGGGGCCAGGGCGATGCCGACATGCGGGCGGGGCGCGACGGGCTGGTCGCCTTCCGGGACGCCGCGCGGTTCTACGAGGCGGCGCTCGTGCTGCGCCCGAACGAGCGTACCGCCGTCGGCAACCTGGCCGGCCTGTACCAGGCGACGGCCCTGTACGAGACCGCGCGCGGGATCGACCCCAACCCCTCGCTCGACCGCGCGGTCGAGACCGGCCTGCGCGCCACCGAGCTCATGGGCACGACCCTGGCCGCGCCGTACACGAACCTGGCCCTGACGTACTGGGCGCGCGCCGCCGAGCGTCTCGAGCACGGCCTCGACACAAAGGACGCGCTCTCCCAGGCGCGCCAGGTCGTCGCGAGGGGGCTGCAGATCAACCCCAACAACGTCTTCGCGCACCAGGCGGTGGGCCAGATCGAGCTCACGGCGGCGCAGGATGCGGTGGAGCGGGGCGCCGACCCCGGGCCCTGGCTCGAGCGCGTCGAAGAGGCGGCGCGCCGCGCGCTCGCCATCGACCCGACCTTCTCGGAGGTGAGGGCCGACCCCGTGAGGGCGCGCGCGATCGAGGCGGAGTACCTGCTCGCGGTGGGGCGGTCGCCGGACGGCGCCCTGCGCGAGGGGCGGCAGGCCTTCGCCGTCGCCTTGAGCGCCAACCCGCATCAGGTGGACGCCCTCGTCGCGCGTGCGCGGCTCGAGATCGCGGCCGGGCGCTGGGCGGTGCGGCAGGGCCGGTCGCCGGAAGGGGCGGTGGAGGCCGCCCTGGCCGCGGCGGAGCGGGCCACGCGGCTCAATCCGCGCCGGGCAGACGCCTATCGACTGGAGGCGGAGGCCTGCCGCCGTCGCGCGGCCTGGCGGGCCGCGCGCGGTGGCGACGCCGCCGCCGACGTGGCGCGGGGGCTTCGGGCCGCCCGGCAGGCGGTGTCGCTCAATCCCCGGCTGCCGAAGGCGATGGCGGAAGAGGCCGCGCTCCTGGCCCTGGCCGCCCACCGGGAGAGAGGGCCAGCCGCCGCGCGCCTCCAGGCGGAGGCACGAGAGCTCCTGGGGCGAGCCATCGCCCTCAATGCCCGGCTCCGCGCGGCCTACGAGCCGATCGCGGGCGGCGGGACGCCCGCGGCGCTCATCGAGGCCGGGAACTGATCCGGACCCAGGCGCGTCTCCTCAATCGTGCGGCGCGCCGGACGCGTCCTCGGACGGCGCGTCCAGGCCCAGCGCCTTCATCCGGCGATAGAGGGTCGATCGGCCCACGCCGAGCGCCTCCGCCGCCCTGGCCACGTCGCCCTGGGCCGCGCGCACCGCCTTGAGGATCTCCTCGCGCTCCGCCCGCTCGAGGACGGCGGCCAGGCCGCCCGTCTCGGAGGCGGGAGCGGCGCGGCCGGCCCGCCGGACGGGATCGCTCAGGCGCGCGGTGTCGAGCATCTCGCCGTCGCCGAGGAACAGGACCGAGCGCGCCATCTCCTTCTCGAGCTGGCGGACGTTGCCCGGCCAGTCGTAGGCGACCAGCGCATCGAGCGCCGCCCGCGACAGGCCGCGCACGCGCAGGCCGCGGCGGGCCGCCTCGCGGGCCAGGAAGTGGGCGGCGAGGTTCGGGATGTCCCCCTTCCGGAAGCGCAGCGGCGGCAGGTGCGGGGTCCAGATGGCGATCCGGTAGTACAGGTCCTCGCGGAACTGGCGCTCCGCGCGCATCCGGTCGAGGTCGCGGTTGGTGGCCGCCACCACGCGGATGTCCGCCGCGCGCGCGCGGTTGCCTCCGATCCGGTAGACCACGCCCTCCTGCAGGGCGCGCAGGATGCGCGCCTGCGTCTCCAGCGCCATGTCGCCGATCTCGTCGAGGAACAGCGTGCCGCCGCTGGCCATCTCGAACTTGCCCGGCCGCGCCTCCACGCCGGTGGCCACGCCCTTCTCGATGCCGAACAGCTCGGCTTCCAGCAGGTCACGAGGGAGGGCGGCGCAGTTGAGGTCGACGAAGGGGCCGCCGCGGCGCCCCGACGCGGCGTGGATGTAGCGGGCCAGGACCTCCTTCCCCGTGCCCGACTCGCCGCAGATGAGGACGCCGATGTCGCCCGCCGCCACCCGCGCCGCCTCCTCGTAGATCGCGCGCACGGCGTCCACGACGCTGGGCGGATCGGGGAGGGGAGGAGGAGCGGCCGGGCGGCCGGGTTCCGCGCGGCGGGAGGGCACGGCCAGGCGGATGAGCGCGCCCGCGGAAGAGACGATCGAGCGGAAGGCGTCCGCGGTGGCCGGCTCGGGGAAGGTCACGCGCAGCGAGAGCTCGCCTTTCGCTTCGACCCGGGTGGCCTCGGGATAGTCGCCCTCGCGGCGGGCGAAGAAGACCACCGCGCGGTCGGGCCCGCTCGACGCCACCTCCACTTCGACCACGGGGAGGGTCTCGAAGGCGGCGGCGCCCGTGGCCTGGGCCAGGCGCATCGCGTCCGCGCCTTGCAGGAGGAGGTCGAGCAGCGCGGGGAGCCGCTCGGTGGCGAAAGTCTCGATGGGCTTGGTGCGGATCGTGCCGCCTCTTTCCGCGCGCTCCGCTTCCGGGCGCGCCGGCGCACCGTCGGCGGAGGGGGAGAGAGGCGCGGCCGGCTCGAGGTCGGCCGCCTCGACCTGCTCGAGGCGGAGCCGCACCTGGCCGAAGGTGACGGGCGTACCGATGGGGACGTCGGCCACCGTCACGCGTCCGTCCGCCACGAAGGTGCCGTTGCGGGAGCCGAGGTCCTTGACCTCCACCCGCCCGCCCTCCACGCGCAGCTCGGCGTGCGTCCGCGAGACCGTCCCGTGGCGGAGCTGGACGTCCGCCTCCGGCGCCGACCCGAGCACGTTGAGCCCGTCGCGGAGCGCGATCCGGACGGGCACGCCCCCGACGGTACCGGCCAGGACGAAGGTCATCGGCCGAGCGAGAGCTTAGCGCAGGGCGCGCGCTTCCGCGCGGAGCGGCCCACGGGCCGCGGAGGCGGCGGCCAACGTCCGGCCCCGGCTCCCAACCCCAAGGCCAGCCCGCGATAGCCGGCGGGCGCGCGCCGCGGCCGGGATCGGGTGAGAATGGCACCCGGCGATGCTGCGGGTGCTCGTGGTCGACGACGAGAAGAACATCCGGGCGACCCTCGCCCTTGCCCTGGAGCAGATCGGCTGCACGGTGGCCCTGGCCGCGGGCGCGGAGGCGGCGATCGCCCTCACCGCGCGGGAGGTGTTCGACCTCGCCCTGGTCGACCTCAAGCTGGCGGAGGGCTCCGGCCTCGACCTCATCCCGCGGCTGGTGGCGGCGAGCCCCGGCCTCGATATCGTGGTCATCACCGCCTACGCCACCGTCGACACCGCGGTCGAGGCCATGCGGCGGGGGGCTCTCGACTACCTGCCCAAGCCCTTCACGCCCGCGCAGATCCGCCACCTCGTGGAGAAGGCGGCGGAACGCCGGGCGCTGGTCCGGCGCGTGCGCGACCTGGAGCGGCAGCTCGCGGAGGCGGTCCCGGAGCTGGAGCTGGCCACGCGATCGGCGGCCCTGCAGGCGGCGCAGGACACGGTGCGAAGGGCCGCCGCCTCCGACGCGGCGGTGCTGTTGCGCGGAGAGAACGGGACGGGCAAGGGCGTGCTCGCCCGCCTGCTCCACGCGACCAGCCGCCGCAGCGCGGGGCCGTTCGTGGTCGTGCACTGCCCGACCCTGTCCGAGGAGCTGCTGGCCAGCGAGCTGTTCGGCCATGCCCGCGGGGCCTTCACGGGCGCGGTCAAGGACCAGCCGGGCAAGGTGGAGGCCGCCCACGGCGGGACGCTGTTCCTCGACGAGATCGCGGAGATCGCGCCCACCCTGCAGGCCAAGCTGCTGCGCTTCCTGCAGGACAAGCAGTTCGAGCGGGTGGGGGAGACGGCCACGCGCCGCGCCGACGTGCGGGTGGTCTCGGCCACCAACCGCGACCTGGAGGAGGACGTGGCCGCCGGGCGGTTCCGCGAGGACCTGCTCTACCGGCTCAACGTGATCGAGGTGACGGTGCCGCCCCTGCGCGAGCGCCGCGAGGACGTCGTGGCCCTGGCCCGCCACTTCATCGCGTTCTTCGCCCGCCAGGGCGGACGCCCGGCCCCGGAGCTGGCTCCGGACGCGCAGGAGGCGCTGCTGCGCTACGAGTGGCCGGGGAACGTCCGCGAGCTGCGGAACGCGATGGAGCGCGCCGTGGTCCTGATGGAGGGCCGCGTGATCGAGGCGGCCGCCCTCCCGCGCAAGGTCGTGGACGCCGCCCCGCCCGGGCCCGCGCTGGGCGGCGACGCGAGCCTCGACGACGTGGAGCGCGAGCACATCCAACGGGTGCTGCTCCGTGCGCCGAGCCTGGAGCACGCGGCGGAGATCCTGGGCATCGATCCGTCGACCTTGTGGAGGAAACGGAAGCGGTACGGCATCTGAATCGGCGGGGCACCCCGGAAATGGCTCCGGGACGCCCCGCCACGGACGTCAGGTGACGACGGAGTCGCTCACTCTCCGGCTCAGTGGCCGTGCCCGTCGCGGCGGAGCTGACCCCTGATCTCGCCCCCGGGATGGGCGATGGTGTGGACGTTCGCGTAGGTGTTGCCGTCACGGATGGCCTGGGCGAGCTCCCGGAGGTTGGTGATCGCCTGCGGGCACGGCGAGCCCGCGGGCGGCGGCATGACGTTGTCGTCCGTGATCGTGGCGTTCTCGATCCAGGACCCGTCCACGTCCCATCCTCGCGCGTGCAGGCCGGCCAGGAAGACGACGACCGGTCCGTTGACGCCGTCGGGCGCGCAATGGATGTGCGACTGGGTCACCCGTACGCCCTTGCGCACGGTCAGGTGGTACTCGGCCTTGGTCTCGTCCTTGTTGAACACGATCTCGACCCTTCCGAAGCTGTCCGTCTCCACCGGAGGGACCTCGTTGTCGCCGGAGAGCCGGGCCTTGAATTCCTGTCTTCGATTGTGATCTCCGTCATGGTCGTCGTCGGCCTTGATCGCCGCTCCGGCCAGCATCACCGCGGCCAGGGCCACGCTTGCGTGCAGGATCTTCATTCTTCCACCTCCATCTGCGCCCGGGCGGCGCGGCTCCCGCGACGGCGCGCACGGGCGAGAGGGTCCAGACGGGTTGCCGTCAGTGGGGCATGGGAGCCGCGATGCGGAAGCGAAGCGAGCGAGCAAGGCCCGTGCCCGACGCAAAGCGGGGCCGGGGCGCTGCACACCGGGGGTCCGGCCTTACGTCGCCGGTAAGCGGCTTACGGAGCCGGAAAACCCGCGGGAGTCGGGCTCAGGCGAGGCCGGAGAGGTGCGGCTCGCCCGACTCCACCGCCGGCAACGTGAACCAGATGGTGGTGCCGCTCCCGGGCGCGCTCTCGACCCCGATGTCGCCCTTGTGCGCGCGCACGGTCTCGCGCGCGATGAACAGGCCCAGGCCCGCCCCGCCGGTGTCTCCCCCGGGCAGGCGAAAGAACTTCTCGAAGATGCGGGGCTGGAACTCCCGGGGGATGCCGGAGCCCGAGTCCTTCACGCGGAGGGTGACCTGGCCAAAGGGGCCCTCGGCCGCGGACACGCGGACGGCGCCCCCCTTCGGCGTGTGCCGGATCGCGTTCGAGATCAGGTTCACGAGAACGAGATGGATGCGCTCGCGGTCGGCGGAGACGTGCGGCAGCCCCGGCGGCGCCTCCTTGCGCAGCTCGACGCGCGCTTCCGCCGCCGCCGCCCGCTCCGCGTCCAGCGCCTGCTCGAGGAGGGGCTCCACCTCGACCGGCTGCGGCCGCACGTCCAGCACGCCGCCCTCGATGCGCGAGAGGTCGAGCAGGTCGTCCACCATGGCCTGCATCCGCTCGCAGTCCTCGCGGGCGGCCTGCAGGAGATCGGCCTGCCGCTCCGTCAGCGGGCCCGCCGCCCCCTCCAGGCACAAGTGGACGGCCATGCGCAGCGAGGTGAGCGGGGTCCGGAACTCGTGGGCCACCGTGGCCATGAGGTCCGTCTTCAGCTCGTCGAAATGGCGGAGGCGCGTCACGTCCTGGAGCGTCACCGCCACTCCGCCGATGGCCCCGCTCGCCTCGCGCAGGGGGCTGCCGCGCGGGAGGAACTGCCGCTCGACGCCGCCCACGGCGAGGCGCACCGCCTCCTCGTAGCCCTGCGGCACGTAGGGACCGCGGCCGGCCAGGACGTGGGCGCGCGCCCGCTCGATGGCCGCGCGCGGCCCGGGGTCCACGTCCCCCAGCCGCGCCGACTGCTCGTCGGCGGGGAGGCGCAGGAGGGTCCGGGCCGCCTCGTTGGCGGCCAGGATCGACCCCGCGCGGTCGAACACCACCACCGGGTCGGGCAGGCTCTCGATGGCGGCGTGGGAGGCCTGCCGCGCCTGCACCACCGCCCCCAGGGAGCTCTGCTCGAACTCGGCCAGCCGCTCCGCCATGGCGTTGAAGTCGGCGGCCAGGGCCGCGATCTCGTCGCTGCCCTCGACGCGCGCGCGCGCCGCGAAGTCCTTCTGGCCGATGCGGCGCACCGCGTGGGTGAGGACGTTGAGGGGGCGCACGGCGCGCGTGATGGCGCGCGTGGTGGTGAGCACGGCCAGGGCGAGCGCGACCAGCGCGGAGACCACGGTGGCCACTTCCAGGCGCTGCGCCACCGCCTGCGCGCGCTCGCTCTTGCGCACCATCGCCGCCTGGTTCATCTCGAGCACGGTGTCGGCGGTGCCCTTGAGACGGAGGAAGCGCGGCTCCAGCTCCCGGAAGTAATCCTGGCCCAGCGAACCGGAGGGCGCGCGGGCGAAGTCGGCCAGTTGCGCCTGGTAGTCCTGCCATTCCCGCCGGAGGGCCTCCGCCGCCTCCTGCTCGCCCGGCTCCGTGATGTTGCCCTCCTCGACCTTCAGCTCGGATTCGAAGAGGCCGCGGTTCACCTCCATCTGCCGGGCCGCCTTCTCGCGCTCGCCGGCCACGAGGAAGAGCGCGGCGCTGTCCATCCGCTCCGACGCCTCCTTCATGCGCTGGGCGGCCAGGACGCTGCGATAGTTGTCCTTGAGGATGTCCTGGGAGGCGGTGCCCAGCGAGCGGAGGGTGTGCAGGGCCAGCGCGCCCAGGGCCAGAACGGCGACGACGAGGGGGAGCTGGGCCAGGAGCAGGCGGGCGCGGAGGGTCACGGCTCCCTATCTTCCTCCTCTTCCGTGGAGACGATGTAGAGGTCGAAGCCCTCGGACTCGTCGACCATCCGGTTCACGAAGTCGCCGACCATCCGCTTCCAGCGCGGGCGACGCGACCGGCCGAGCATGATGTAGGCGACGTTGTGCGACCGCGCGAAGTCGAGGAGGGCCGCCACCGGGTCCTTCCCCTTGAGGCGCACCACCTCCGCTCCCATCTCCCTGGCCTTGTCGATGTTCTCCAGCAGGTGGCGCTGGGCGGCGGAGTCGATGCGGTCCGGCGACTCCGAGGGCGTCTCCACGTACACCACGAACCAGTCCGTGTTGAGGCGGCCGGCGAACCGCGACCCGCGGCGGAGCAGGGCGGCCGCGCGCGGGGAGAAGGAGGACATGCACACCATGACGCGGCCGGTGACGTGCCGCGGCTTGGGGGTGCCGGTGGGGAGGGTGGGCGCGCGCTCGACCGCCTCCGCGACCTCGCGCAGGGCCAGCTCGCGCAGGCTGCGCAGCTTCTCCGGGGTGAAGAAGTTCTCCAGGGCGTGGGGCACCTTGTCCGGGGTGTAGATCTTGCCGGACTTGAGGCGGTCGATGAGGTCCTCCACCGAGAGGTCGAGGTTCACGACCTGGTCCGCGTTCTTGAGGAAGGCGTCGGGCACCGTCTCGCGCACCTTGATCCCGGTGACGCGCTCGATGAGGTCGTTGAGGCTCTCCAGGTGCTGCACGTTGAAGGCGCAGATCACGTTGATGCCGGCGGCGAGGATCTCCTGGACGTCCTCGTGGCGCTTGCGATGCCGCGAGCCGGGGGCGTTGGTGTGCGCGATCTCGTCCACGATCGCCACCTGGGGCTGGCGGGCGAGCACGCCGTCGAGGTCCATCTCCTCGACGGAGACCCCGCGGTACTCGATGGTCCTGCGGGGCACGACCTCGAGGCCCTCGATCAGGTCCGCGGTCTCCGCCCGCCCGTGCGTCTCCACGAAGCCGAGCACGACGTCCACGCCCCGCTCCTCGAGGCCGTGCGCCTCGTGGAGCATGCGGTAGGTCTTGCCCACTCCCGCCGCCGAGCCGATGTAGACCTTGAGCCGGCCCCCCTTCGACCGCTCGACCAGCTCGAGGAAGTCCTCCGGCCGGGCGCGTGCCATCTCAGGAGGTGGGCCGCGCCGGCGGCGTCGCGCCGGCCCCGGATCGAGGCCCGTCGCGGCGGGCCACGATCATCCACCAGCGGTGGCGGCCGGAATCGATGAAGCGATCGTCCCGATCCAGGATTGCGAACCCGGCGCCACGCAGCTCCGTCTCCGCGGTCGCCGGACGCTCGTAGTGGTGGGTGGCGGTCTCCGGGCCGTCCTCGGCCCCCGCACCCGGAGTCGGATCGACGACGACCAGACGGCCGCCGGGCCGGAGCGCTCGAAAGACGTGGTCGAGGACCGCCCCGGGGTCGGCCAGCTCATGGTAGGTGTTCGCGACGAGCACGGCATCGACGGACAGCTCCGGCAGACGGGGATCATCCTCACCCGAGCGAATCACCCTGACATTGTGCCGGCGCTGCCACGCGGCGCGGAGGCGAAGGAAGGCCAACGGCATTCGGCGAATGTCCACGGCCATCACCCATCCGCGCTCGCCTACGCGCGGCGCGAGCTTCAGGGCGAAGTATCCCACTCCGGACCCGAGGTCGACCGCGGTGTCCCCCGGTCGCACGCCGAGCGCCCGCAGGACGTCGTCAGGCCGTTGCCACTCGTCGCGTGCCGATTCCACGACTTCGAGGTATCGGAGGGTGTTGACGGTCCGGTAGGCGGCGCCGAGGCTCCCGGTGGCGAGGACGACGAGCACCAGGAAGACCACGATCCGCACGCGGTACGTGCGCTGGAGATCGTCACCGCGCATCGGCCGCTCGAGGGTGCTCAGGCCGCGCGAGGGGGCTGTTCGCGCCCGAGCAGTGCCGCCCACAGGCGCGCCAGGTCGCAGAGGGCCTGGCGAGAGGCGGCGCTGGCGCCGAGGCCATCGCCCCACAGGTCCAGCCATCCGACGTCGCGGTTCCCCGTACGGAGGGGGAGCCGGGCGCCCTCGGGCGGGAGCGGCGGGCTCCGGCGCGGGAGCTTCGTACCGGCGCCCGCGGGCAGGAGGAGGTCCTCGGCCACGACTTGCTGCGGAATCGGGAGGAGCGCGTGCGGCCCGCGCGAAGCGGCCACCACCCGGTTGTGCTCATCGCGCACGACGAGCGCCTTGACGGGAAAGGCGTTGCAGCTGGCGTCCAGGAGCCTGGCCAGGGCGGTATCGGCCGGGCCGCCGCCCTCGAGCCCCAGCACCGACGCGTGAAAGAGGCCGATGGTGCGCCGGGCTTCGTGCAGGGCGGCGATGCGACCCGGCGATCCCAGGGCCGCCGCCACGAGGCCGCAAGTGGCCAGGCCGACGAACGCGATCACGTCGTGGGCGGAGGAGATCCTCAGGCTCAGGTAGGGCTGGGTGAGGAAGAAGTCCATGCTGAGCGCCGATACCAGGGCGGTGACGACTCCTGCCGTCCGGCCGCCGAACGCCGCGACCACGATGGTGAGGATCACGAAGGGGAAGCTCAGGTTCGAGGCGGAGACGGACTCGCGCAGCGCCGACAGGAGGACGCCGAGCACGATCGCCAGCAACGGACCCGCGGCCACGTAGGCCAGCGAGTCGTCGGCGGTGATCCGTGCCGGTGAGGGCAGAGTCGAGGGTGCGCTCGTCATGGCGTCCCTCCGGAGGGGCGCGCGAAGCCGCGATCGAGCGCGAGGTTGAGCCGCAGCACGTTGACGGTCGGCTCGCCGAGGAACCCGAGCGTGCGTCCCGAGGTCTCGGCCGCCACCAGCGCCTCCACCTCCGCGACCGAGCGGCCGCGCGCCCTGGCCACGCGCGGCACCTGCCATCGCGCCGCCTCCGGGCTCAAGTGCGGGTCGAGGCCGCTGGCGGAGGCGGTGACGAGCTCGGCCGGGATGGGCCCCGGCGCGTCCGGGTTCTCCTTCTG
>JBGPBV010000145.1:0-16890 GCA_041481445.1 Vicinamibacteria bacterium | reverse complement strand
TGGGGGTCAGCTCCTTGATCTTGTCGAGGATGGGCTGGCCCCAGCCGGGCAGCTTGGTGTCCACGACCACCACGCCCTTCGTGCCCACGAAGACGGCGGTGTTGCCGCCGCCGCCCTTGAGCATGAACAGGTTGTCCTTGATCTTCTCGACCTCGACGACCTTGGGTGACGGCGCGGGGGACGGCGAGGCCTGGTAGGCCGACACCGCGAGCGACACGCCGCCCGCCGCCATCAGGGTGCCGAGGACGACTCGTCGATTCATGTGATGCCTCCTGGCGCTCGGGCGGACCGCCGCGCCGCTACGGGAACACCAACCGCTGCACGAACCACATCGAGCCGGCCACGACGACGACGATCGATCCCGCCACCGCGAGCCGTCGTCCGGCCAGCTCGCTCTTGGCCCTCAGCGCGGCCAGCGCAGTCGCCACCACCAGCACGACGACGAGCTGTCCGATCTCCACCCCGAGGTTGAACGAGAAGAGCGACCAGCCCAGCGCCCGGCGCGGCAGCTCCATCTCGCGCAGGACGCTGGCGAAGCCCAGCCCGTGCACGAGGCCGAAGCCGAGCGCGATCCAGGCCCGCAGGTCGCGGCCCTGGCGGACGAGCAGGTTGTCCGCGCCCACGTACACGATGCTGAGCGCGATGGCGGGCTCCACGATCCGACCCGGCGGGTTGAACACGCCGAGCACGGCCAGCGACAACGTCAGGCTGTGGGCCAGCGTGAACGCGGTGACCACGAGCGCGAGCTGGCGGACGGTGCCGCCCATCAGCAGCAGGCCGACCAGGAACAGCAGGTGGTCGGGCCCGATCAGGATGTGATGGATGCCCGCGGGCAGGAACCGCCCGGCCACCGCGAGGGCGCCCTGCCGCGTGCCTGCGAAGTATTCGAACGAGCCGTGATCGCGGTCCAGGATCGCCTGGGTCTGCAGCGCGCCGTGCTCGTAGACGTTGACGAATGTCTGATGGGCCGGGTCGTAAGGGAACATCGTCGCGTGGACGCGCAGGACGCCGGCCGGACGGTCCAGCGCGCACGAGAGGCCGAGCCGGACCGAGGCCCGCTCGGCGATCACCTCCGGCGGGCCCGACGCCCCGCACGAGAGCGAGCGCCCGTCGGCCTCGATCTGGAGACGGGGGCCGAGGAGAGCGACGAGGCTCTCACGCCGGGCCTCGATCCCCGCGGTATCGAGCAGCAGCTCCGGCGATACGAGCTCCAGGTCGTGCGCGAGGTCGAAGCTATGGGCCACGACCGTCACGTCCACGGACGACTCGCGCAGCGTGAGGTCGACGTAGCTGAACGGGGCCGGATGCGCGGCCGCCGGCGTCGCCACCGCCAGCGCGCCCAGGAGGGCCAGCGCCAGTCGTCCCGGTCGTCCCATGGCGCGGCGATCCTAACCCAAGCCGGGCGGGATCCGCAGGCCGACGAAATAGGGGTATTGTCTACATTGCAGGCCTTAACGGCGTGGCCAACCTGGGCGAGTTCGAGGAGGTGGTCCTGCTGGCGGTGCTCCGCCTGGAGGAGGAGGCCTACGCCATCCCCGTGCGCGAGGAGATCCGCCGGCGGGCGCGGCGCCGCGTGGCGCGCGGGGCCCTCTACACCGCCCTCGAGCGGCTCGAGGACAAGGGCCTCCTCTCCTCGCGCATGGGCGAGCCGCGGCCCGAGCGTGGAGGCCGCGCCCGCCGCTATTTCAAGGTGACCGCGCGCGGGCTGGCCGCCCTCCGCGCCTCCCGCTGCGCGCGGCTGGAGATGTGGGAAGGGCTCGAAACGCTCCTGGGGAAACCGTGACCGAGGTGCCCCAGAGCCCGCCGTCCTGGGCCGAGCGGCTGCTGGCGGCGGTCCTTCCCGCGGGGGACTGGCGCTAATCGGTGCTGGGCGACCTGCACGAGGAGCACTCGGAGCGGGCCGAGCTCTCGCCCGGGCGGGCTCGGGTCTGGTACGCGTGGGAGGCCATCCGTCTGGCCGCCCGCTTCGCCCTCCGCTCCGCGAAGAAAACGCAACCCGCGGTCGGCCCGCCGCGTACGAGAGGGGAGAGGATGAGCCACATGCTGCGGGACGCACGGTTCGCTGTGCGCGCGATGTCGAAGCGGCCCGGCTTCAACGCCCTGGTCGTCGCCACCCTCGCCGTGGGGCTGGCCGCCAACGCCGCCATCTTCAGCGTCTTGAACGGGCTCTTCCTGCGCCCGCTGCCGTTCACGAACCTCCCGCGCCTCGTGCGCCTGTGGGAGACCGCGCCCGGCGCCGACCCCTACGACGTCTCCAACGTGGCGCCCGCCAACTTCAGGGACTGGCAAGCCCAGTCGGCGGGAGTGTTCGAGCGGATGGTCGCGCTCGAATGGTGGGACGCGAACCTGCGTGGCCAGGAGCTCGCCGAGCGGGTGCAGGGCTACCGCGTATCCGCGCGCTTCTTCGAGACCCTGGGCGTGGCGCCGGAGGCCGGGCGCAGCTTCCTCGAGGAAGAGGGCCGGCCGGGGGCCGAGCGCCGGGTGGTGCTCGGGCACGACCTGTGGCAGCGCAGCTTCGGGTCCGACCCCGGCATCATCGGACGGACCGTGACCGTGGACGGAGAGGCCCACGTCGTGGTGGGCATCGCGCCCCGCGGGTTCCATTTTCCCGACGGGGCCGAGATCTGGGCGCCGCTCGTGCTGCCTCCCGCCGGAGCCGACGCGCGCGACACGCACTACCTGACCGCGATCGGATCGCTGGCGCGCGGACGTTCGATCGACGACGCGGCCAAGGCGATGGCCCTGGTGGCCCGCCGCCTGCAGAAGGACCACCCGGAGACGAACGCCGCTCGCGGGATCGCCATCGAGGGCCTGCAGAGGGGCTACGAGGACCCCGGCCTGCGCCCGATCCTGGGGCTGTGGCAGCTCGCTGCGGCGCTCGTGCTGCTCATGGCCTGCGTCAACGTGGCCAACCTCATGCTCGCGCGGGGGGCGGAGCGCCGGCGCGAGCTGGCCCTCCGTCTGGCCCTCGGCGCCGAGCGCGGACAGATCCTACGGCAGCTCCTCACGGAAGGGCTCGTGACCTCGCTCCTGGCCGTGGCCGTGTCCCTGCCCTTGAGCTTCTGGGCGGCGCGGGAGCTGCGCCAGCACATGCCGGCCGAGGTCTCGCGGTTCCTGCCCGGCTGGGACGGCATCCGGATGGACGGCCGCACCGTCGCCTTCTCGCTCGCGCTCGGCGTGCTGGCGACGCTCGTCTTCACCCTCGTCCCCGCGTTGCGGGCGTCGGGCACGGCGCTCGTGGACGCGCTGGCGGAAGGCGGGCGGGGCGCCACCGTGGGGGCGGGGCGACAGCGGGGACGCAGCGTCCTCGTCGTTGTCCAGATCGCGGGCGCCCTCGCCCTGGCGGTGGTGGCCGGCCTCACCCTGCGCAGCGCGCACGAGCTGATGCTCGGGCCGCAGGGCTACGACCCCGACCACCTCCTGACCCTGCAGATCACGCTGCCCGAGAGCCGCTACCGCGATCCCCAGTCGCGACGGACCTTCGCGCGGAGCGCGGCCGAGCGCCTGTCCGCCATCCCCGGCGTGACCGCGGTGGGCTTCGCGAACCTCCTTCCCGGCCAGCCGGGAGGCTCGTCCCGTCCAATCCAGGTGGAGGGCGAGCCCGCCTTCGATCGCAGCAACCCGCCGCTCGTCGAGAGCCGCACCGCCTCGCCGGGCTTCTTCGGCGCGCTGCGCCTGCCCATCCTGGCCGGCCGCGGCCTCGAGGCCTCCGACGACGAGACGGCGCGCCCGGTGGCCGTGGTGAGCCGGTCCCTCGCCCAGCGCTACTGGCCGGGGCGCGATCCACTCGGCCGTCGCTTCCGCCTGGGGGGCGAAGACGCGCCCTGGATCACGGTGGTCGGCGTCTCCGGCGACGTCATCCAGCACTGGGCGGCGCACCGGAACTCCCCGACGTGCTATCGCCCGTTCGCGCAGGACCCGTCTCCGGATACGGGCTGGGCCCTGCGTACGGCGGTCGATCCGGAGGCGGCGTCCGCGGCCGCGCGCCTGGCCGTGGCCGCCGTCGACCCCTACCAGCCGGCCTACCGGGTCTGGAGCATGCGCCGGTCGATCTCGATCTCCATGATCGGCCTCCAGTACGTGGCCGCGATCATGGCCGTGTTCGGTGGCCTGGCCCTCGTCCTGGCCATCAGCGGCGTCTACGGCGTCATGTCCTATCGCGTCAGCCTGCGCACGCTCGAGATCGGCGTGCGCGTGGCCCTGGGGGCCTCCACGGGCGACGTGCTGCAACTCACGATGGCGCAGGCGCTGCGTCTCACCGCCGCCGGCCTGCTCCTGGGCGGGGCCGCCGGCCTCGCGGCGGCGAGGGCGCTCTCCGCCGCCGTCATGCACGCGGTGGCGGTGGACGGCGCGACGTTCGCCGTCACCACCGGCGCCCTGGCCGTGACCGCGCTGCTCGCCGCCTACGTCCCCGCCCGACGCGCGCTGGCGGTGGACCCGGCGCAGGCGCTCCGATCGCAATAGGGCGTGAGCGGCTACTCGATCGCGACGGGGGTGC
Source organism: Vicinamibacteria bacterium (assembly GCA_041481445.1). Lineage (GTDB taxonomy): Bacteria > Acidobacteriota > Vicinamibacteria > Fen-336 > Fen-336 > AA29. Next base: position 12,392 of record JBGPBV010000145.1, on the reverse strand, counting down.
TCGGCGTTCCCGCCGCCTTCGCCTTCAGCCGTCGGTACCGCTCCTCGACGTTCGTAGGGAGAGAGAATACGCATATGAGCACTATGAGCACGCTGACGCCCGACCAGGCCACCCTCATCCTGACTGCCGTCGGATTGCCGACCTTCAAGGCGGAGCACCCGCTGACCAAGGCGGTCATCGCCGCCATTCCCGCCGAGAAGGCCGACTACCGGCCGGACAGCGTGGGAAGGAGCGCGGGTGAGCTGGCGTGGCACATCGTCGCAGCCGAGGCCCGCTTTCTCACCGCGGTCGCCTCGGGTGCGTTCGATTTCACCGGCCCCACGCGTCCCGACGCCGTTCGCACACCGGCCGACATCGTGGATTGGTACTCCGAACGATTCGCCCGGGACATCGATCGCTTGAGCCAGACCAGCGGCGATCAACTGGTCAAGATCATCGACTTCCGCGGCATCCTGCGGTTTCCCGCGGTGGCGTACGTCCTGGTCGGCTTGAATCACTCCATCCATCACCGCGGGCAGCTCTCGACCTATCTCCGGCCGATGGGCGCGAAGGTGCCGTCGATCTATGGGGAGAGCTACGACGCGCGCGAGGCGCGGGAGAAGGGACAGGCCAAGTCCGGCTAACGCGCCATGGTGCCGCAACGCGTGCAGCGCCGCACGGACATGAATAGCCCGATCAACATGAACGGGAAGCAGATCGGGAGGAAGACGATCGTCCAGATCCATTCCTTCACGCCCAGCGGCCGCCACTTCGTCCTGTACATCGGCTGCTCGACCCCGCACTTCGTGCACAGGCCGATGCTGTTGACGGGCAACCAGCCGGGCAGGCCCTCCGCCCAGATCGGGGTGTCCGCGGGCAGGCGCTTCACGAGGGCCATGCCCTGGACGTAGGCCAGTGTCGTCGGTCCCTGCTGCTGGCCGTCGCGCATGAAGTACCAGGCGGTCGTGGACTCGACACGGCGCTCCGTCCAGTCGCTGTGGAGACCCGCCGGCGAGAGGTTCTCCGAGGGCCCGTAGGCCGAGCGGATTCCGACACGGCCCGGCCCGTAGACGCGGAGCCACACGTAGGCGTTCCAGCCGCTGAGGCCTCCGCCCACGGGGTACTCGACGTGGAGGTGCATGGCCACGCTCGCGTCCCGGAACAGCAGCGCGGAAGGGTGGATGAGCAGGCTTTCGTGCTCGCCGAGCCGGCGCGTGAACACGTTGCCGGCGCCGTGGACGAGGACGAGGCCCGGCCGCGTGGTGGCGGTGAAGCGGTCCATGAAGTAGCCGAGCGGGTAGTGCGAGCTGCTCCTCTCGGTGCCCCGGGCCGAGTAGAAGATGTCGGGGTTGACGATCTCGTAGCGGACGTCGCCGGTGGCGGCCACGAGGACGTGCTCGCGCACGTCGACGGTCTGCCCCGGGTGCAGGGGCAGGGCCACCAACTCGCCCGGCTCGTCGTGCGAGAAGGCGATCCGGCCCGGCCCGCGCGCGTGGGCCATGACCACGGGCATCCCGGCCAGGAGGCGACGGAAGCCGGGCAGGGAGATCGTCTCCAGGCCGATCCCGGGGTCGATCCAGAGCAGGACGTGATGGGCGAAGTACACGCTGTCGCCCTCGGCCAGCGTGAAGTCGGCCACCGGCACCAGCTCGCCCTCGATCTGGCACGTTGATCGGCCGATCTGCAGGCGGGCGAGGTCGGGAATCGGCGCGAGCTCCTCCCATCCGGAGGGCGAGACCACCCGCGCGACGTCGGTGGGCGAGCCGCAGGCGGGGCAGCTCAGCTCCTTCCCGGTCCCCGGGGTCCCGCAGAAGTGACAGGTGTAGGCCGCGCGCGGGCTCATTCGGTCGCGTGGTGGACGTACATCGACTGGATGCCCACGCGGCCGGGACCGGTCATGCGCACGAGGTTCATGCCCACCCCGCCGAACAGCCCCACCGCCAGCCCCGCCACCGCCTCCACGTTCATGGTGACGGCCGCGTCCTTGTAGAGGAAAGCGCCCGGCTCGACGAGGATGCTCTCGCCCGCGGCCAGCCGGCGCTCCAGCACGTTGCCGTATCCGTGGAGCATGAGGACGCCCGGCTCACGGGACACGAAGCGGTCGAGGAACATGCCCTGGCCGCCGAAGAGGATGTTGCGCAACCCCTGGATGCGGACGAACGAGTACCCCACGTGATGGGAGGCGAGGAGGAAGGCATGCTCGCGCGCGTCGATCTCCATTCCCGGGTGGAGGGGCAGCACGACGACCTCACCCGTGGCGTCGCGCGAGAACGCGATGCGGCCGGGGCCCTGGGCCACGCTGATCATGAACGGCATGCCCGCGAAGACCCGCTTCATCCCGCCGGGAACGGTCATCACCGACAGCGCGACGTAGTCGTCCTTCCAGAGCAGGACGTGGTGCTCGAAGAAGACGGAGTCGCCCTCGACGAGCGAGATCTCCGCCACCGGCACGATCTCGCCCTCCACGCGCAGCGCGCTCTGGCCGAACTGGATCTCCGTCATGTCGCGGATGCGCGGCGCCTCGCGCCAGCCCGAGTCGGTCACCCGCTCGGCGTCGTGCAGGGGCGCGCCGCAGGAGCGGCAGCTCTGGGCGTCGGTGGTGTTGGTGCTCTCGCACCAGTCGCAACGGAGCCGTTCCAAGAGGACCTCCCGTCCAGAGCGGCCACCATTATCGGCGTCGCGACTCGAGGGTCAAGGCGGGGGGGAACGGAACGCAGCCGGAGCAAACCGACGAGTCGTCCGGCTGCGATACGAGCGTTAGACGAGCGCGATCACACCTTGTGCGGCCGCCAGTCCGAGCTGCGAAGCGGCTGTCTTCACTGCATCACCGATCAGACCCTTCAGACCGTCCAGGAGAGTATCGGTACCGGCCAGCGTCCCGACGAGGTGGGCCCCCTGCAGGCGATCGAACTCGACCTGGAGGGTGGGATTGGAACCGGAGGCGGCGGAATCGTCGTCCCGGTCAGGCTTGCCAAATGGCAACCCGGCGATCGTACCTTCGACGTGTCCCTGGTGTCCGAAGGTGAAGGCCAGGCCGGAGGGGGTCATCAGGACCGCGCCCAGCGCGTAGTTGATGTTGTCGAAGCCGCTGTCGTGCGCGTGGCTCGTGAAAGAGAAGGCACCGGACTTGGTGACGACGACGTGCGCCGAGCCGCCGAGCGGCAGGTCGCTGACCAGCGTGCCGGTGTCGAACGCGTGGACGTCCAAGGGGTTGAGCAGGGAGATCGGGCCGATGTTGCGGTCCGAGACGTCCGCGCCGAACGCGTCGCCATTCTGGGTGGTGACGATCATCGTGTTCCCGATGGTGAACATGAACCGGTCTTGCGGGTTGAACCCCATCTTGGACCCACTGAACTGGAAGGGCGGGCCGATGTCGTGGCCCGACACCTCGTGGCCGAACACGTCACCGTTCCGGGTGACGACGATCAGCTTGTTGCCGATGGTGACCACGAACTTGTCCTGCGGGTTGAACGCCGCCTTGGACCCGGTGAACTTGAAGGGCGGGCCGATGTCGTGGCCCGACACCTCGTGGCCGAACACGTCGCCGTTCTGGGTGGTGACGATCAGCTTGTTGCCGATGGTGACCACGAAACGGTCCTGCGGGTTGAACGCCGCCTTGGACCCGGTGAACTTGAAGGGCGAGCCGACGTCGCGGCCCGACACCTCGTTGCCGAACACGTCACCGTTCTGGGTGGTGATCATCAGCGTGTTGCCGATGGCGACCACGAACCGGTCCTGCGGGTTGAAGGCCGCTCGGGACCCGCTGAACTGGAAGCCGTCGCCGATGGTGCGCCCCGATACGTCATGGCCGAACACGCTACCGTCCCTGGTGGTGACCACGATCCGGCCGCCGAGGGCGACCACGAACCGGTCCTGTTGGTTGAAGGCAACTTTATTTGACATGAATCCCTCTGGTTGTTGGACCCCTGATGAAACAGGACGCCGACACGGGTCTTCTGGAGACGCCCCTGCGGAACGAACTGTCTCGAGGTGGCAGTCCAGTGTCGTGGAGTGCTCAGGCAAAGTCATGAAGTTTCCTCATCGTGAGCGCGCAGGACGCCCGCCCTGATGCTCAGGCCGGCAGGAGCGACGGCGACGCGTCGGGGGTCGTCGGCACGAAACGATAGCCACGACCGGGGACGGTGGCGATGTATTGCGGCCGCCGGGAACGGCCCTGCAGCTTGGTACGGAGGTTACGGATGTGGCGGTCGACCACGTTGCTCTCCGCCACGTAGTCGGCGCCCCAGAGGTAGTCCAGGATCTCGTCGCGCGTGAGCAAGCGGCCGGCGTTGGCGGCCAGCAGATAGAGCAGGCTCTGCTCGAGCGGAGTGAGGTGCAGCTCCGTTCCGCCGGCTCGGACGCGGCGGTTCAGGATGTCGATCTCCAGATCGCCGAGCCGCAGCACCGGCGTGAACTCGACGGCCTCGCTGTAGCTCCGCCGCATGAGCGCCAGGGTCCGTGCCACGAACTCCTCGGGGGAGAAGGGAACGGTCAGGATGTCGTCCACTCCACGCTCGAACGCCGCCAGCTTGGCCTTGAGGTCGCCCCGCCGCGTGAGGGCGATGACCGGGAGGTGGCCGGCCTCCTGGGCGGGCCGGGGCCGATCCAGGATCGCGCTCCCGGCGGTGTCCATGTCGACGATGGCCAGATGAGGCCGCCACCCGGTGAGCGCGGCGGTGGCTTCCTCGACCGTCTTCGCCGTCCGGGTGGTGTAGTGGCCGTGATGGAGCGCGAGCTTGACGACCTCGACCAGCACGGGCTGCTCGATCACGAGCAGCGCGCGGGCAGGGCTGCGCAGTCGCTGATCATGTGGCGTCATGCGCCCCTCGAGGCCGCCTAGGGTGTATCCGGTAGGCGTCTCAGAATATCACGGTGCTCCACGGACCCATGGGGCCGAGACCGCAGCCCCTAACGGATTGGAACTCGCCGGTTGAGCTCGTCAAACCAGTCGCGGACCACGTGCAGCCGGCTGGCCGCGGCCTTGTCCCGAACGTCGCGGGCCACCGGAGCGGGCAGGCGGCGCGACCCGCGCGAGCGGCGTGGGAGTGAGCCCGGTGCAGGGCGCAGACATGGGGGACGAATGTTCGCGGTGTGAGCGCCGTCTTGTCGGTCTCGACGGGAGCGCAGGTGGGGACGGCGGAGCCCGGCGAAGCTCAGCGCGCCTCGCCGGGCCGTGACTTCCTAGGACGGATAGCCCAGGCAGACCGCCTTGGTCTCGGTGTAGTTCTCCAGCACGTCGTGGCCCATCTCGCGGCCCCAGCCGGACTGCTTGTAGCCGCCGAACGGCAGCGCGGCGTCGAAGATGTTGTAGCAGTTGATCCACACGGTACCGGCATGGAGTCTGGCCGCCAGCGCGTGGGCTTTCCCGATGTCCTTGGTCCAGATGCCCGCCGCGAGACCGTAAACGGTGTCGTTGGCCCTGGCGATCATCTCGTCGTCTACGTTCTTGAACGGCATCGCCGTCACGACCGGCCCGAAGATCTCCTCCTTGTACACCTTCATGTCGGGGCGCGTGTCGACGAGCACGGTGGGCTCGACGAAATACCCCTTGCCGCTGAGGCCCTTGCCGCCGACCACCGCTTTGGCGCCTTCCTTGAAACCGCTCTCCAGGTAGCCGGTGACGCGCTTGAACTGCGTCGAGGAGACGAGCGGACCCATTTGCGTGGACGAATCGAGCCCCGGCCCGAGCTTGATCTGCCTGGCCTGCGCGGCGACGCCCTCCACGACCTTGTCGAAGATCTTGTCCTGGATCATCAGGCGAGAACCGGCGCAACAGCATTGGCCGTGGTTGAAGAAGATGGCGCTGGCCACCCCCGGAATCGTGGCCTCGACGTCGCTGTCGGCGAGGACGATGTTCGGAGACTTGCCTCCGAGCTCGAGCGAGACCTTCTTGAGGTCGCCCGCCGCCGCCTTGACGATCAGCTTGCCCACTTCGGTGGATCCCGTGAACGCGATCTTGTTGACGTCGGGGTGAGCGGCGAGCGCCGCGCCCGCGGTTTCACCGAAGCCGGGGACGATGTTGACGACGCCCGGTGGCAGACCGGCCTTCTCGAACAGCTCACCCAGACGCAGCGCGGTCAGCGGGGTCTCCTCCGCCGGCTTCAGCACCACCGTGCACCCGGTGGCGAGCGCCGGGCCGAGCTTCCACGCTGCCATCAGCAACGGGAAGTTCCACGGGATGATCTGGCCGACCACGCCGATCGGTTCGCGGCGAGTGTAGGCGTGGTAGCTCTGGCCCGGCGTGTAGGGCACCGAGAGCGAGATGGTGTTGCCCTCGACCTTGGTCGCCCAACCCGCCATGTAGTGGAACAGGTCGGCGGCCAGCGGCACGTCGGCGGCGCGCGCCACGCCCACCGGCTTGCCGTTGTCGAGCGATTCCAGCTCCGAGAACTCCTCGAGGTTCTCCAGCAGCAGGTCGCCGATCTTCCAGACGATGCGTCCGCGCTGGGAGGGTGTCATCTTCGACCAGGGACCCGTCTCGAACGCCTTGCGCGCGGCCTTTACGGCGCGGTCGATATCCTCCTTGTCCCCTTCGGCGACGTGGGCGATCACTTCACCCGTGGCCGGGTTGTAGACCTCGAATGTCTTGCCCGACGCGGCGTCCAGCCACTTGCCGTCGATCAAGAGCTTGCGCTTCTGCGCGATGAACTGGCTGACCCGTCCGCTGAGCTTTACGGTCGGGCCTACGGCTTCTGCGGCTTGACTCATACTGCTCCTCCCCAATTGGGCGTTTGCGACGATCAGGATTGCGTCGGACCACGGATCTTCCAATCCGCTCAATCCGGCCGCGCCCCCTCGTGGGGGAGCGCGGATGCTTGACACGACCATACGCCCGTGGCGAATCAAGGGTCAAGATCAAAGGTGGCGGTCACCGACGCCCAGTCGTCGAGCGGTTCGTCGAGCGGCCGTACGCGACAGGGTCCGGTGCCCCGGTCATGATGACGCTCTTCGCGATGTTGACAGGCGAATGAGACACCTTCGCTGATGGCCCGGTCCAGGGTGCCCGAGCTCCCCCCTCCGCCCCCGGCTGGGGAAACGCGCCGTCCAGGGCTTTCGGGCGCGTGGCGCTGCGGATCCTGGGCTGGCGTATCGAAGGCGCGGTGCCCGACGTGCCTCGCTGCGTGATCGTCATCGCGCCCCATACCTCCAACTGGGATTTCGTCGTCGCCATGGCGACGCTGCTCGCGCTGGGGCTTCGCGTTCATTACCTCGGGAAGCACACGCTCTTCCGCGGAGTCTTCGGCCGGCTGCTCCGCTGGCCAGCTCGGCCTGGACCTGAGGAGGGGCGACGAGATCCTGACCACGAACCAGGACTACCCGCGGATGATCACCACCTGGCGCCAGCGCGAGCGGCGCGACGGCCTGGTGCTCAAGCAGATCTCCTTCCCGGTGCCGCCGGCCCCCATGGCCGACCTCGTGGAGCGTTTCGAGCGCGCGATCACTCCGGAGAGCCGGTGGAGCTCCAGCCGAGACGTCCGGCGGCGCGCGCGCGCACCGATACCCCTCTCACCATCCGCGTTGCCGTCGCCGGGCCGGACGGCGACGGCGGCCGCGGCGTGGCGAGGAGCCCGGGCGCGGTGGCCGAAGCCTACGCGGAGGCCTGCACCGAGCTGGCGGCCAGGCTGGCCACGGTGACGGCGGAGCGCGACGAGGCGCAGGTAAGCCTGGCCGACACACGGCGCGCGCTGGCCATCGCCGGCGACCTGGATCGGCGGGACGTGGCGATGACGGTGAAGCGGATGCTCGCCTGCGTAGCGGAGAGCGCGGGCGCCGCCCGCGCGTCCTTCGCGTTCGTGACCGCGGACGGGTTCGACCGGGTCGTGGACCTGTCGGGGGACGGCACCCTGCTCCTCGACAGCCCCGGCGGAAGGCGGTACCTGCAGGCGCTCGCCCAGGCGGACGGGCCTTGTCTCCAGGAGGCCGCCTGCGACCTCGAGCTGTGGGCGCTCCTGGGCGGAGGCGAGCGGCACCTCTCGGCGCTCGCATCGCTGCCGCTGAGGACGACCTCGCGCACGGTCGGCCTGGCCGTGCTCTACTTCCTGGAGGACGATCCTCTTCCCACGCCGGCGGCCCTCGAGCACCTCGAGCTGGTCGCATCCGTGTTCGCGGCGCCGCTGGCCCCGGCGGCCCCCGCCGAGGCCACCGTCCCGCCTGCGGCTCTCGTCCCCGTCCTGGCCTGGCCGAAGCGAGCTGACCGTCCCTCAGGCGTGGTCCGTGACCCGCCACTCGACGCCGAGGGCGCAGGTCACCGGCCAGCGCGGACGCTGATCAGGGATGCGGTTGTGGCGCGAACCCGGGTTGTTCAACCTACGCGCCGACCTGCCGACGTTCTGAAGCCACCTCTTGATCCGCCTTCGAGCCCGCCGCCGCGAGCCTTGCGTCCGGCATGCCCGCACTCCGGCTCCAAATCGTGTTATAGCGAATGGCGTACATCCTCAGTGTGAAACGAGCGACGGGAGTCAGGGGGATTCGGTATGCCACGCAACGAAACGATCACGATCGACGGGAACGAGGCCGCCGGCTCGGTCGCCCACCGCGTAAGCGAGGTGATCGCGATCTACCCGATCACCCCTTCTTCGCCGATGGGCGAGCTGTCGGACGAGTGGTCGGCCCACGGCAAGCGGAACATCTGGGGGCTCGTCCCCGACGTGACCGAGATGCAGTCCGAGGGGGGCGCCGCCGGGGCCGTCCACGGCGCGCTCCAGGCGGGGGCGCTGACCACCACCTTCACCTCCTCCCAGGGCCTGCTCCTCATGATCCCCAACATGTACAAGATCGCGGGGGAGCTGACGCCCTTCACCATGCACGTGGCCGCACGTACGCTGGCCACCCACGCCCTCTCGATCTTCGGCGATCACTCGGACGTGATGGCCTGCCGGCAGATCGGCTTCGCCATGCTCGCGGCGGGCTCCGTGCAGGAGGCCCACGACTTCGCGGCCATCTCCCACGCCGCCACCCTCGAGGCCCGGGTCCCCTTCCTGCACTTCTTCGACGGCTTCCGGACGTCGCACGAGGTGCGGAAGATCGACGTCCTCTCCGACGACGACCTGCGCTTCATGGTCCGGGACGACCTGGTGCGCGCGCACCGCGAGCGCGCGCTCACCCCGGACCGGCCGGTGCTGCGCGGCAGCGCCCAGAACCCGGACGTCTTCTTCCAGGCCCGCGAGGCCGCCAACGGCTTCTACCAGGCCTGCCCCGAGATCGTGCAGAAGACGATGGACCGTTTCGCGGAGCGGACGGGCCGCCACTACGGGCTCTTCGACTACGTGGGCCATCCCGAAGCCGAGCGGGTGCTCGTGCTCATGGGCTCGGGGGCCGAGGTAGCCCACGAGGCCGTCGACTGGCTTCTCGGCCAGGGCGAGAAGGTCGGCATCCTGAAGGTGCGGCTCTTCCGGCCGTTCTCGCTGGCGGCATTCGCGGCCGCCCTGCCCAAGACGGTCCGGGCCCTGGCCGTCCTCGACCGGACGAAAGAGCCGGGAGGCGTGGGCGAGCCGCTGTATCTCGACGTAGTCTCCGCGCTCCGCGAGGCCCGGGAGACGGGACTGATCTCCTGCGACCCGCGGGTGATCGGGGGCCGCTACGGGCTCTCCTCCAAGGAGTGGACCCCGGCGATGGTCAAGGCCGTGTTCGACGAGCTGGCGCGGAGTGGGCGCCCGAAGAACCACTTCACGATCGGCATCACGGACGACGTGACCCACACCTCGATCCCCTTCGACCACGAGCTGGACATCGACTCCGAGAAACGGGTGCGGGCGGTCTTCTACGGCCTGGGGGCCGACGGCACCGTGGGCGCCAACAAGAACTCGATCAAGATCATCGGGGAGGAGACGGACAACGACGCCCAGGGCTACTTCGTCTACGACTCGAAGAAGTCGGGGGCGATCACGATCTCGCACCTGCGGTTCGGGCCCGGGCCGATCCGCTCCGCGTACCTGATCCGCCGCGCCAGCTTCGTGGCCTGCCACCAGTTCGGCTTCCTCGACAAGTTCGACATCCTCGAGTGCGCCAGCCCGGGAGCGGTCTTCCTGCTGAACGCGCCCTACGGGGCCGCGGAGGTCTTCGACCATCTGCCGCGCGAGGTCCAGGAGCAGATCCTCGAAAAGAAGCTCAGGGTCTACGTGATCGACGCGTTGAAGGTGGCCGCCGCGACCGGCATGGGCGGACGCATCAACTCGATCATGCAGACCTGCTTCTTCGCGATCTCCGGGGTGCTGCCCCGTGAGGAGGCGATCGAGCAGATCAAGAAGTCGATCGAGAAGACCTACGGCAAGAAGGGAGCCGAGGTCGTGCGCCGCAACTTCGCGTCGGTGGACGAGACGCTCGCCAACCTGCACGAGGTGCAGCTCCCGGCGGCGGCGAGCTCGACCAGGAATCGCCCGCCGCTGATCGCCGAGAACGCCCCCGAATTCGTGAAGCGGGTCACCGCGGTCATGATCGCCGGCAAGGGCGACCTGCTGCCCGTCTCGGCCTTCCCGGTCGACGGCACCTGGCCCACCGCGACCGCCCAGTGGGAGAAGCGGTCGATCGCCCTCGAGATCCCGGTCTGGGACCCCGGGATCTGCATCCAGTGCAACAAGTGCGCGATGGTCTGCCCGCACGCGGCGATCCGGGCCAAGGTCTACCCCTCCGACGTCAACGGCGGCGCGCCCGCCACCTTCAAGTCCACTCCCTACCGGGGCCTCGAGTACAAGGGACAGGCGTACACGATCCAGGTGGCGCCCGAGGACTGCACCGGCTGCAACCTCTGCGTGATGGTCTGCCCGGCCAAGGACAAGTCGAACCCCAAGCACAAGGCCATCGACATGGCGCCCCAGCCGCCGCTCCGGGAGGCCGAGCGGGAGAACTACGCGTACTTCCTCGACCTGCCCGACCCCGATCGCGCGACGGTCAAGGGGGACGTGAAGGGCTCCCAGTTCCTGCTCCCGCTCTTCGAGTACTCGGGGGCCTGCGCGGGCTGCGGCGAAACCCCGTACATCAAGCTCATGACCCAGCTCTTCGGCGACCGGGTGCTGATCGCCAACGCCACCGGCTGCACGTCGATCTACGGCGGGAACCTGCCCACGACACCCTACACGGTCGACCGCCACGGCCGGGGCCCGGCCTGGTCGAACTCGCTCTTCGAGGACAACGCGGAGTTCGGCCTGGGCATGCGCCTGGCCCTGGACGCGCACGTCGAGCATGCGGTCGGCATGGTGAACAGCCTGGCCGGCGCCATTGGCGACAACCTCGTGCGGGGCATCCTCGACGCCGACCAGTCGAACGAGACCGGGCTGGCCGCGCAGCGCGAGCGCGTGGCGGCGCTCCGGACGAGGCTGGCCGGCATGCCAGGCCCGGAGGCGGCCCAGCTCCACCAGCTCGCCGACTACCTGGTCAAGAAGAACGTCTGGATCGTCGGCGGCGACGGCTGGGCCTACGACATCGGCTTCGGCGGCCTCGACCACGTCCTGTCGCTCCAGCGCGACATCAACATCATGATTCTCGATACCGAGGTCTACTCGAACACCGGCGGCCAGCAGTCGAAGGCCACGCCGCTCGGCGCCTCCGCCAAGTTCGCGAGCGCCGGCAAGGAAACGGCCAAGAAGGACCTCGGGATGATGGCCATGAGCTACGGTCACGTCTACGTGGCCCGGGTGGCGTTCGGGGCCAAGGACACCCAGACCGTGAAGGCGTTCCAGGAGGCCGAGTCCTGGCACGGCCCGTCGCTCATCATCGCCTACAGCCACTGCATCGCCCACGGCTACGACATGGCCTACGGAGCCGAGCAGCAGAAGCTCGCGGTGGACTCGGGAGTCTGGCCGCTCTACCGGTTCGACCCGCGGCGGGTGATTGCGGGCCTGCCACCCCTCATCCTCGATTCCGCCCCTCCCAAGATCTCGCCGAGGGCGTACATGCGGAACGAGGCGCGCTTCCAGATGGTCGAGAAGCTCGACCCCAAGCGCTTCAAGATGCTGCTCGCGAAGGCCGAGAAGACCTCGGCCCAGCGCTTCGCCGTCTACCAGCAGCTCGCCGGCCTCACCATCCCCAACCCCGACGCGACCGAACCCGACCCGCCCGTTGCGCCCGTCCCGGTGAGGAGCTAGCCCATGGACCTCTCGACCCGCTACCTCGGCCTGGAGCTCAGCCACCCCCTGATGCCCGGGGCCTCCCCGATGGTGGACGACCTCGATACCGTGAAGCGCCTGGAGGACGCGGGGGCCTCGGCCATCGTCATGCACTCGCTGTTCGAGGAGCAGATCCAGCGCGAGCAGGTGTCGGCCTTCGTCCACACCGTATCGCACGAGCAGTCCTTCGCGGAGGCGCTCTCGTATTTCCCTTCTTCCGACGCCTTCGCCCTGGGACCCCACGAGTACCTGGAGCAGCTCCGGAAGATCAAGGCCGCGGTCGCGGTGCCGGTGATCGCCTCCCTGAACGGC
>JBGPBV010000144.1:0-17012 GCA_041481445.1 Vicinamibacteria bacterium | reverse complement strand
GAGGGTCCGATGGGCGGCGGTCGTGAAGCTGCCCACCGCGATCACCGCCATCGTCCAGAGGACGAGCGTCCCCGGCGCCCATCCCCGGGCCGCCGCCAGCGGCCGGTCGACCATGCAGGCGGCGAAGGTGAGCGCGAGCCGCTCCGCCCGCTGCATCAGGCCCTCCTTGCACAGCACCCCCACCGACTCGCCGCGGGCCCGGGCGTAGCTCACGAGCAGCGAGCCCGTGATCGCGGAGGCGGCCAGCAGCGGGCCGTAGGCGAAGGCGCGGAGGTACACGACGAATCCCAGGAAGACGAAGACCTCGACGAAGCGGTCGAGCGTGCTGTCGATGAAGGCGCCGTAGGGCGAGGCCACCTGGGTCCGGCGCGCCACGCGGCCGTCCAGGATGTCGCAGATGCCGCCGAGCAGGATCGCCCACCCGCCCAGCTCCAGACGGCCGGCGGCGATGGCGAGGCCGCTCAGGAAGCCGAAGACGAGGCCGCCCAGGTTGAAGGCGTCCGGGGTCAGGCCGAGCCGCAGGGCCAGGCGCTCCGCGGGCGAGATCGCCCACAGGAACCAGTGCACCAGGAAGTCGCCCGCCCCCATCAGGAACCGCGACCCGCGGCGCTGGGCGTCCGGATCGCGACGCGCGCCCGTGGCCGCGTAGACCACGATCGAGACCACCGCCGCCGCGAGCACGGCCAGGAGGACGAGCGCGGACGTGCCCATTCCCTTCACGGCTTGTCCTTGTGCCGCAGGTAGGCGATCACCCGCGGCCAGAGGAACACGAGGGGCAGCCGGCGCTCACGCTCCGTGAGCGCGATGGGCTGCCCGCTGTGGCGCTGCGCCTTGCGCAGGATGAACTCGAGCCAGTCCTCGAAGGTCACCATGTACTTGGCCCAGCGGGCGGTCGCGCGCACGAGCGACCAGCGGAAGAAGAGGCGCGAGCGGAGCCGCTGGCCGGCGGTGGGCGGCCGGGCCGGCGCGTATTCGCCGGGAGCGGGCGCGAGCAGGTCCCCCCGTTCGCGCAGGGCCTCGAGCAGGACCGAGTAGACCGGACGCAGGTACTCCTCCTGCGCGCGCCACAGCGCCTCCGCGCGGCCTTCCAGCTCCGGACGGATCTCCCCCGCGTAGGAGACGCGCAGGAGCGTCCGGCAGTACTCCGCGACGTCGAACCGCGGGGGCAGCCAGGGGCGCACCCAGTCCCAGGTGAGGGCGTGGGCGGAGACCAGGGCGCGGAGCGCCGCCTCCCTCGCCTCCGGCGTGGCCGCGTAGAGGACCTCGGTCGGCTGGAAGAGCCGGCCCGCGATGAAGTGGTCCTTGCGCCCGCGCGCGGTCGCCTCCTGGAGGGTGGCCTCGGACACGACCGCGCACTTGGCCAGCACGCGCGCGCCGTCCTCGAGCTCGACCGGGATCGACACCTGGTTGGGAGGGAGCCAGGCGTTCAAGGCCGCGCCCAGGGCCGGCCGGAGGCGGAGGCGCCCCTGGGCCCGTAACGACCGATAGAACCGCGTGTAGGCGGAGAGCACGACGAAGACGTCGTAGGCGCTGTAGGCGTCCGGCCGCGCCTTGGTCTTGCGCGAGCCGAAGAACACGATCGAGCGCACGGAGTCGCCCCCCGCCTCCGCCACCGTGCGCGCGACCGCGGCCACGTCCTTTCGCAGGGGATCGGGGAACACCCGCGCCGCCACCGCCTGGCGCAGGCTCTCAGGCGGCCACACCCGCGCCTCCGCGCATCCGGCGCAAACGCTCCACCATCTCCCCGCGCAGCCCTTCCAGGAACGGCCCGTACTCCCGGTCCGCGGGCGGCGGGAACGGGCCGAGCACCTCCGTGCGGCCGTCGATGCGGTCGCTGTTGAAGAGGAAGTCCACGAACCGGCGGCCCTTCCAGAACCCGTCCGTCACCACCAGGTACACGGGCAGCGGCCGCTCGCGCATCATGATCTCGAGCCCGGCGGTGTGGAAGGGCTGGATCTCGCCGTCGCGGGTGCGATGCCCCTCCGGGAAGACGAGGATGCCGTGGGGCTGGGCGCGCGCCGCCTCGCGCAGGGCGCGCAACGAGGCCTTGCGGTTCTCCGGCTCGATGACCGGGCAGCCGAGCAGGCGCATGCACAGCGACACCGACGGCACCCAGTTGCCGTAGCGCGCCCGCGCGATGAACCGGCACACGTAGGGCTCCGCCATCAGGGTGGCCGTCGGTATGTCCAGGAGCGACTGGTGGTTCATCACGATGTAGCACGGCTGCTCCGTGGGGATCGTGCCCGTGCGGGCGAGGCGGCCGCCCGCCGCCTGCACGATGCCCAGGATGCCGTGCGACATCATCTTCATGTAGGCGGAGATGAGAGCGTAAGCGCGGGCCGGCCGGAGCCGCATGCGGGGCCAGACCACGAAGCGCTCCCAGAGATCACCCACGAGGAGCCACGCCACGAGGGCGGCCACGCCGAGCAGGCTGCGGACCTGGGCCAGGATCCGCATGGGTCAAGCGGGGGCGGGGACCAGGACGCTCAGGGCGGCCGGACGCATCCCCACCTCGAGCTCGCTCGAGCCCGCGCGGTTCCACTCCCCGTCCGTCTCGAAGGCGGGCGGGCCCGCGAAGCGCAGCCGGAGGGAGGAGGCGCGGCTGGTCCGGACCTCGGGAGCGGCCCCGTGCGTCCCGCGCAGCAGCGAGACCATGATCGGGAAGCGCCGGCGGCGCGGCATGTTCGCGAAGGCCACCACGTCGAGCTGGCCGTCGTCGAGGAGGGCGCCGGGGGCGATCTTGAAGCCACCCCCGAAGACGCGCGCGTTGGCCACGATCAGCATGAGCATGTCCTCGCGCGACTGCGGCCGGCCGTCCCCCGACATCTCCACCTCGAAGCCGTGAAAGCGGTAGAGCTGGCGGACCGCGCAATACAGGTAGAGGGGAGCGCCACGGAGATAGCGCACCTTCCAGGAGTCCTCGATCACGGCGATGTCCAAGCCGAACCCGAGCACGTTGAGGAAGTGGCGCCCGTCCACGGTGCCGACGTCGATCTTCCGCGTGTGGCCGGCCGCCACCACCCGCGCCGCCGCCGCCGGGTCCTGGGCGGGGACGCCCAGCGACTTCGCGAGGTCGCAGCCGGTGCCGCCCGCGACCAAGCCGAGCGCGGCCTCCTGTCCCGAGCGCAGGATCGCGCTGCCGACGTTGCTCCAGGTGCCGTCGCCGCCCACCGCCACCAGGCGCCGGTAGCCCTGGGCCAGGGCCTGGGCGGCGACCGTGACCTCGTCGCCGGCGCGCCCGGTCAGCGCGTGCGCGGGGGGAGATCCCCCGGTCGCCTGCGCGATCGCCTTCAGGACGGGCTCGGCCAGGCGCGCCCCGCGCCCCTTGCCGGATGCCGGGTTGACGACGACGAAGATGTCGTCCGGCGACGGCACGGAGGCCGCGGTCAGGCCGCCTCGAGCTGGACCAGGGGCTGGAAGGTCTGCACCCCCTCCCGCATCCACTGCTCGCGGAACGGGACCTCGTACACGTCGCCGATGGAGAGGGCCTTGTTGAACGGATGGTCGTGGAGCTTCACGACCCCCTTCTCGTCCTCGTGCTCGCTGTGCTCGCCTTCCATGGTGATCTGGGCGAAGTAGCTCGCGTCCCCGTCCTTCATGAACGCCTGGTGCAGGTGCGACACCGGCTTCCAGGCGTACTGGTGGATGGTCATGTCCGCCACCGGCGAGCCGTCCGCCTTGACGTGCACGGTGATGCGGTCCGTCCCGCGGTCGAACTGGACGTCCACGTCCTCCATCCAGTGCGGCAGGTGCCAGCGCTCGATGGCGTGCTCGCGGGCGGCGCGGGTGGTGGTGGCCACCAGGTAGGGGTACATCGCCGACTTCGGGAAGGGCTGCCCCGGCTTGACCAGCGGTGCCACGACCACCGCCATCACCACCTCCCCGTAGGGGCCCACCATGCTCGTCGTGAAGTCGAACGCGGTCAGGGCGAACACGCTGGTGCCGTGGTGGACCTCGACCGGCTCCAGGTTCGGGGGCAGGATGCGGCGCGCGTTGTCGGTCGGGAACTCGAAGAACCCGCTCATCGCGTCGCGATAGCCGTAGCGCGTCAGCTCCGGCATATCCCCTCTTCCCTCAGCACGCGCGCGATCACCTGCACGCCCGTCTCCAGCTCCTCCTCGCTGTGGGCGGCGGAGACGGAGATGCGGAGGCGCGACTTGTGCTTCGGGACGGCCGGGTAGGTCACCGGCTGGAGGAAGAGCCCGCCCTGCTGGATCTTCTCCGCCACCGCGAACACCTTGGCGTCGTTGTTGACCATCACCGGGATGACCTGGGAGGCGGACTTGCCGATGTCGATGCCTTCCTCCGCGAAACGGCGGCGCAGGTAGGCCACGTTGCTCCAGAGGCGCGCGCGGAGCTGAGGCTCGTTCTCGACGATGCGCACCCCGGCCAGGAGGCCGGCCGCCACCGCGGGGGCGAGGTTGCAGGAGAAGAACCGCGAGCGCCCGAAGCCGTGGACGTAGTCGACCATCTCCCGGGAGCCGGCCACGAACCCGCCCTGGCCGCCCAGGCTCTTGGAGAACGTGCCCAGGTGGAAGTCGACCTCGTCCTCGAGGCCGAAGTGCTCCGCCACCCCGCGGCCGTTGGCGCCGAAGAGGAACGTGGAGTGGGCCTCGTCGATCAGGATGCGCGCGCCGTGGCGCTTGGCCACGTCCACGATCTCGGGCAGCACGCAGACGTCGCCGTCCATCGAGTACACGCCCTCGATGGCCACCAGCTTCTTGCCGCGGACGCCGCTGAGCTTGCGCTCGAGGTCCATGGGGTTGTTGTGGCGGAAGAAGACAGTCTTGGACTTGGCCAGGATGGCCCCGTCCACGATGGAGGCGTGCGCGTACTGGTCGCAGAAGATGTGGTCGCCCGAGCGCATGAGCGCGGAGATGAAGCCGACGTTCGCGCTGTAGCCGGTCGGGAACAGGATGGCGGCTTCCTTCTCCTTGAACTCGGCCACCGCCTTGGCCAGCTCGACGTGGATGTCGAAGGTGCCGGAGAGGATCGGCGAGCCGGAGGCGCCCAGGCCGTAGCGCTCGAGGGCCTCCGCCGCCGCCTTCTTGACCTCCGGCCGGTACGAGATCCCGAGGTAGTTGTAGGAGGCCAGGTTCACGAGGTCGCGGACCTCGCCCGTCTTGCCGTCGCGCACGCGGACGCGCGTGGTGGGGGCGGACTCGAGCGGCTCCGCGTACAAATAGTAGCCGTTGGGCTTGGCCTCGCGGAACCACGCGCTGAACGGGGGAAGCACGTTGAGGGGGTCGTCGCCCGCGCCGTAGTAGAAATTGCTGTAGTCGTAATCGGTGAACGCAGACTTCTCCGCCGCCTCTTTCTTTTGCGCCGCCTCCATATCTCCCTCTCTGCTCACGCCTGTCCCCTTCATCCTCTACGAAGACCAGACTGTAGCGTGAGATCGCCTATGATAGCAGCCGGCCCGCCGATTTTCACGGAAACCTTTCCCATTCGAGCACGACGACCACAGGGATCGGGCCCTCACGCGTCTCTCCCACCACCGGTGGGAGGGCGGAAGAGATCTCCCGCCGCGCGCCGCACCCAGCTTCGCGGCAGCAGGCGCTGGGCGGCGACCGTCATCCGGTTGGCCAGATCGGGGATCACGATCAGGCGGTGCCGGTCGAGGCCGGCCAGGGACGCGGCCACGACGTCCGGCGGGCGCGTGGCCGCCGTCCGGTTGAAGGCCAGGTGCGCGGTGCCCGCCACCTGCTGGAACTCGGTGGGCACGTTGCCCGGGCAGAGGGCCTGGACGACCACGCCGGTTCCCGCCAGCTCCGTGGCCAGCGCCTCCGTGAACGAGAGCACGAAGGCCTTGCTGGCGGCGTAGACGGCCAGGAAGGGCACGGCCTGGAAGGCCGAGCGCGAGACCACGTTGATGACCGCGCCGGCGCCGCGCTCCACCATCGCCGGCACGAAGGCACGCGTGAGGTCGACCACGGCCCGGACGTCGACGTCGATCATCGCGCGCAGGCGCTCCACCGGCTGGTCGAGCACGCGGCCGGCCAGGCCGAGGCCGGCGTTGTTGACGAGCAGCCCCACGTCGATCCCCCTCTGGGCCAGGGTCCGCACCAGCACCTCGGCCGCTTCGGGACGGGCAAGGTCGAGGGGGACGGGCAGCGCCGAGGCCTCTCCGCCCAGCTCCGCGCTCAGCCGCTCGAGACGGTCGCCTCGGCGGGCGACCAGCACCAGGCGCTGGCCGCGGGCCCGCAGGGCGCGCGCGAAGGCCTCGCCGATGCCGCTCGAGGCGCCGGTGACGAGCGCATGCCGCCCCTCGGAAATGGCGATCCTCCCCGGCGATCAGGCCATCTCGCGGCGGGGCGGCGGGGCGGCCACGGGCGCCGGCATCCCCGCCCGCACGGTCTGGGGGGAGCGCCAGTTGTCGAACAGGGCCACCCGCTGCACGCAGCCGATCGTGCAGAAGGGCGCGCAGGCCTTCTCGGAGGCGTACTCGCGGTCGAGGTCCGCCTGCGTGTAGCCCTCCAGGGGCACGCCCGGGTGTCCGCGCATCTGCGAGCAGTAGTGCACCAGCCCGCCCTCGTCGACGTAGAGGTAGCGCGCGCCGGCCCGGCAGCGCCACTCGTTGGGCCGGCCCAGGGCGAGGTTGTCCTGGAAGGTCGAGTTGACGCGGGTGTCTCCCCGGCTGCCGAACGCGCGCAGCGCGCGGTACACCTTCATCTCCCGCTCCCCCAGGGGATCGAGCTGGCCGTGGCCGTCGTGGAGGATGCCCACCGAGCTCGTGAAGCCCAGCTCGCGCGCGCGCCGGGCCACCGTCAGCGCGTCCTCCGGGTTCTTGATGCCCGACCCGACCACGGAGTTGATGTTGACCCCGAACTCGGCCCGCTCGGCCAGCCACCGGAGCTTGGGCTCGAGCAAGCGCAGGCTCTTGAGCGAGACCTCGTCCGGCTCCACGTTGTCGATGCTGATCTGGAGGAAGTCGAGGCCGGCCTCGTTCAGGCGCTGGATGCGCTCCTTCGAGAGGTAGTAGCCGTTGGTGATGACGGAGGCGACGATCCCGAGCCCCCGCATCTGCGCGATGACGGCTTCGAGCTCGGGGTGCATGAGCGGCTCCCCGCCGCTCACCGTGATCATGGCCGTCCCCAGGGAGGCCAGCTTCTCCACCCGGCGCTGCAGGAGGGCGAGCGGCACCGGCGGCGAGACCGCATCGTACTCGTTGCAGTACGTGCAGGAGAGGTTGCAGCGCCGCATGGCCACGAGGTGGACGAGGATCGGGTGGGCGGTGCTCAGCAGCGCGCGCGCGCCCTGCGTCCACACGCGGGCGGCCCGGTGGACGCGTTTCAAGATGGACGCCATTCCTGTCTGGACCCTCCGCTCGGGCTCGTCGGGAAAGACCGGGATCATAGCAGATCATGGCGGGCGTCTTGACGGCCCCGCGGCCGGCGGTTATCGTCTGCCGTCGCGCCGCACGCCGCGGCGCGACGCCGTCCTTCCCGATCTCGTATGCCCCTAGTCTAGCGTCATCGGGAAGGCGCTTGCCCGGAGGGCCCGCAACTTCCCATGGCGAACCTGGCCGCCGCGAACGTCATGCACCGCAAGACCCGCACCGCCGTCTCCGTGCTGGCGGTCGCGGTCGAGGTGGCCATGGTCATGCTGATCGTCGGGATGGCGGAAGGGACCCTGGGCGACATCGCGGAGCGCCTCCAGAACGTGGGGGCGGACGTGCTCTTCCAGCCCCCCGACGCCTCCCTGATCCTGGGCGCCACCAGCGCGGTCATGCCGATGAAGTACATCGACATCATGAAGCAGGTGGAGGGGGTGGTCGAGGTGACCCCGGTGCTGAACTGGCACGTGTCCCAGATCAGGGGCGAGTCGCGGGCCGTGAACCTGTGGGCCATCGACTACCCGTCCTTCGCCAAGATCTCCGGCGGGTTCGACATCGTGGAAGGGCGGACGCTCTCCCAGCCCTACGACCTCGTCATGGACACCGTCCTCGCCAGCGCGACCGGCATGCACGCGGGCGACAAGCTGCCCATGATCAACCGGGACTTCACGGTGGTCGGGGTCACGCGCGCGGGGGCGGGCGGCCGCCTCTACGCCCGGCTGGAGGACGTGCAGGAGGCCATCGGCACCCCCGACCGCGCCTCCTTCTTCCTGGTGAAGGGACGCTCCGCGCTGGAGGCGGACAAGCTCGCGCAGGCCCTCCAGGCGCGGTTCCCCGGGCACAAGATCACCCCGGTGGCGCAGGTCTCGAAGGTCATGCAGGACAACGCGACGGGCCTCAAGCAGTTCAAGGAGGCGCTCACGGGCATGGCGGTCGTGATCTCGTTCCTGGTCGTGCTGCTCGCGATGTACACCACCATCATCGAGCGCACGCGCGAGATCGGCATCCTGCGCGCGATCGGGGCCAGCCAGGTCAAGGTCGTGCAGCTCGTGATCAACGAGAGCGCGCTCATCTGCCTGGCCGGGGTGGTGGTCGGGATCCTGCTCGCCCTCGGCGGCCGTGTGTTCCTGCCCCATGTCTTCCCCACCCTGACCGTGCAGCTCACGCAGGAGTGGGCGCTGATCGCCTCCCTTCTCGGCCTCACCGGAGGGCTGCTCGGCTCGTTCTACCCGGCGGTCAAGGCCGCGCGCATGGACCCGATCCAGGCCCTGAACTTCGAGTGATGTCCTTGTCCTTGATCTCAGGGGGGGAACGCTCCGCGTCATTCCGATGGGCTCCGGCTCCCCCCCTGAAACCCCCCGTCGCGGGGGCGCCACGAACGGGGCGCCCCCGCTCACTGGTCGGCTGGCCCACACTCATCCCGGGCGTCTGCTAATCCTTTGGGGCTCTTCGCCAGCATCGTACAGAAGATCTCGGACCACCCCGTCCTGTTCATATTCCTGCGGGGACTCCTCGAGAACGACTTCAAGGCGATCCGGGCCACGATCCGGCGCGAGCTGGACCTCGGGCCGGGCCGCCGGACCCTCGACCTCGGCTGCGGCCCGGGGGCGTTCTCCGACCTGTTCGAGAAGGGCGACTACGTCGGCGTGGACCTCAACCCGCGCTACATCGACCATGCCCGGCGCACGCGCAAGGGCGCGTTCATCGTCTCCGACGCCAAGAAGGTCGACCTGCCCGCCGGGCGCTTCGACCAGGTGCTGATCTTCGGGCTGCTCCACCACCTGCCCGATGACGAGGCACGTGCCGTCCTCTCGGAGTGCCGGCGCCTGCTGGTGGCGGGCGGCCACCTGCTCGTGATCGAGGACATCCCCACCGTCTCGCGGCTGAACCTGATCGGCCACCTGATCCATCGCGTCGAGAACGGCGAGTTCATCCGCCCCGTCGAGGACTACCGCCGGCTGTACGCGGGAGCGGGCCGCGTCGAGCGCGAGCTGGTCCTGCAGAGCGGCATCTGCGACTACTACGCGGCCGTCCTCGTGACCTAGCCGGCGGCCCTCCGCCCGGCGACGGCGCTGCTCCGCGGAGACGCCTGGCCGCGGACGGCCTCGTCGTCGTCCTTCTCGCCGTGGCCGCCCTCGTCCTTCCACCGTGGTCGGCCTGCCATGCGCGTCCGGCCGTCGTCAACTTCGGGCCCAACGACTTCGAGTACGTCCGCGGGTTCCGCGAGGACTGGGAACGCGATCGCCTCACGCGCTTCCACTGGACCACGCGGAGCGCCGAGGTGCGCCTGCCCCTGGAGGTGAAGGGCGACGGCCATCGGCTCGTCATGCGAGTAAGACGCCATCTGATTGATCCCGCTAGAGTTACGATGCGAGCGGAAGGACGAACGCTCGTCTCGTTCGACATAGAGGCGGATCCACAGGTCGCCTACCGAACGGTCGCGGTGGACATGCCGCGGCTCGAGGGCCGCCTGCCGTTCGTCCTGACCATCGACTCCGCGTCCGCGGACGCGCGCCCTCTCGGCGTGGCCATCGATTGGATGCAGATCGAGAGGACGAGCGCGGCCGCACGCTTCTCCCTGCTCCCCTGGACTCGCCTGGCGCTCCTCGTGATCGTCCTCGTGGCCTACGTCGCGCCGCGCCTGGCCGGGGCGTCCCGACGCGCGGCCGCGATCCACGCGATCGCCGTGGCCGCAGCGGCCACCGCCGGCTGCGCGTGGGACGTGCTCGCAGCCGAGCGGATCGCGCGCTACGGCAGCGGGGTCTACGCGGCGGTCGCCCTCTTCGCGCTCGGGCTCGCGCGCGGGCGCCGTACGCGGGACGCGCTCCAGATCGGAGGACCCACGGTTGCCGGCGCGCTGGTCACGATCGTCCTCACCGCGCTGGCCCTCCGCCTCGTCATCCTGCTCCATCCCCAGTTCTACTACCCGGACGTCCGCGTGCACGCGCTGTTCGCGTGGCAGCTCGCGCGGCGCGGGCTCGTCGCCTTCCTCCGGAACTTCACCGAGAACCAGTACCGCTACAGCCTCGGCCTGCAGATGGAGAACGGCCACTGGTACGCGTTCCCCTATCCGCCCGTCTTCTACGTCCTGTGCTGGCCCCTGGTCGCGCTGGCCCGCCTGCGCCAGGAGATCGCGGTCTCGGTGATGGCGGCGGCCGTCAACAGCCTGGAGGCGTTCCTCGTCTTCGCGATCGCACGCCGCCTCCAGGCACGGGCAGGGACGGCGGTCGCGGCCGCTTCCGCGCTGGCGGTGCTCCCGCTCTTCATCGCTCGACTGAGCCTGGCCTACTTCCCGGCCATGGTCGGCCACGCCGTGGACGCGACGGTGATCCTCTGTCTCCTCGCCCGTATGCGCGAGATGGATCGACCTCGCGTGGTGGCAGGGCTGTCCGCGCTCATCGCGATCGCGCTCCTCACCTACACGCAGTCGCTCCTGAACTTCGCGGTCCTGCTTCCGCTCTTCCTGGTCGTGCTGCTCGTGGGTGATCGTTCCGCCGAGACCTGGCGGCGTGCGCTCGGGCTCGTCGCGGCGGGCGCGCTCGGAGCGCTGCTCTCGCTGGCCCTGTTCTACGGCCGCTACGTGCCGATCTTCCTCGACATGCAGCGGGGCGTCCCGATGCCGGAGGAGCGGATCCTCCAGGAGAAGCCGAGCACCCCGGTTCCGGAAGAGGAGCTCGTGCCGCAGGAGCCGGACGATCCCTACGCGGGTCCGACGCTCGACCCCTGGCGCGGCGTACGCAAGGCGGCCTGGCGCCTCTACGTGTTCTACGGTCCCTTCGCGCCCCTCGTGCTGGCCGGGATCGTGCTCGTCTGGCGCTCGCAACCTTCCCCGGAGCGCGCGTTCGTTCTCGCCTGGGCGCTCACCTACCTCGTGCTGAACCTGCTCTCGGGCGGGCTCCCGGGCCCCAACCTCGTCCGCTACAACAAGGACCTCGAGGTCGTCGCTCCCCTGTTCTGCCTCGCCCTGGCGTCCGTCGGCGAGTGGCTCTGGACGCGCTGGCGCGTAGTGGCGATGCTCTATGCGGGGGCGTACGGGACGTTCGGCGTCCTGCGGGCGGTCGGCTACCTGACGGAGAAGCTCATCCTCGAGCGGTAGGTCCCCGTCGCGCGCCCTCAGGCGTCTTCGTGGAGCAAGACCTCGATGATCGACTGCAAGGCGCGGACGACTTCGTCGCGCGGGACGTCGCTCTTCCGGAATTGCAGCGAGAGCGCGAACGTCTTCTCGCGCGGTTGATAGCGGAACACGTAGTTCCGCGGTCGCCCCTTCGCGGTCTTCGCCCTCGCCTGCTTCGTGATCCGCCGCGCGGCATCACGCGTGGCGTGGCCGTCCTGCTGGAGGCGCTGCACGAGCGCGATCATTTTCTGCGCGTCACCCTGACGAACGACCTGCAGCAGCAACGACTTCGACTGAATGTCGGCGCGCCGACAGAGCTCCCGCACGTGCTCGGGCATCGCGGTCAGGGTCAGGATCTCGGTGATGGAGGTGCGGCTCTTGCCGAGCCGCTCCGCCATCGCCTCGTGCGTGTAGCCGTAGCCCTCCGCCAGCATCTTGAGGCCGTCCGCCTGCTCGAACGGGCTCAGGTCCTTGCGCTGGAGGTTCTCGACGAGCGCGATCTCCATGGTCTCGGAGTCGGACGTCTCCCGCACGATGCACGGGATCTCGGCCAGCCCCACGTCCAGGGCGGCGCGATAGCGCCGCTCACCCGCGATGATCTGGAATCGGGCGCCGCGCGGCCGCACGAGGATGGGCTCCAGCACGCCCTTCTCGCGGATCGACGCGATCAGCTCGGTGAGGTCGCCCAGGTGCTGGCGCGGCTGGTGCGGGTTCGGCTCGATGTCCTCGATGGGGATCATGCGTCCCACCGGCTCGCCGCCCGGTCGCCCGAGCTGATCGACGAAATGCAGGTCGTGTCGCATGCGCAGCGTTTCCGGCAGGCCGATCCGTCGGGGGCTAGACACGTTCGATGACCTCCTCGCAGAGGCGGTAGTACTCGTAGGCTCCCGAGGACTGCGGCGCGAAGGTGAAGATGGACTCCTTGTGCGCCGGGCTCTCCTCGAGCCGGATGCTCTTGGTGATCGTGGTGCGGAACACGCGGTTCCCGAAGACGTTCGTGATGGCCTTCTGCACGTCGCGCGAGAGCGTGGTGCGCTTGTCGTGCAGGGTGATGACCGCGCCCAGCAGTTTCAGGTTCGGGTTGGGGCGCGAGCGGATCTTCTCGACCGTCTCCAGCAGGTCGTCCGTCCCCTCCAGCGCGAAGTAGCTCGACTGGACCGGGATCAGGAGGTGGGTGGCCGCCACCAGCGCGTTGACCGTGATGAGGCCGAGCGCGGGCGGCGTGTCGATCACCACGAAGTCATAGCGATCGGCCACGAGGTCGAGACGGTCCTTCAGCCGGAAGTGCGCGTCGACCTCGCCGATCAGCTGCGACTCCAGCTTGGCCAGCGCGATGCGCGAGGGGGCCACGTCCAGGTTCTTCACCGGCGAGGCCGTGATGATGTCGGCGAGCGGCGTCCCGTTCGAGAGGACGTCGAACATCGACTTGGGGAGCGTGCGTACGTCGAGGTAGCTGATCGAGGAGTTCCCCTGCGGGTCGAGGTCCACGAGCAGCGTGCGGCGGCCCCGTTTGGCCAGGGCCGCGGCCAGGTTGATGGCGGTGGTGGTCTTCCCCACCCCGCCCTTCTGGTTCGCGATGGCGATGACGATCACCAGAGGCCTCCGTTTGCGATGCCGGCGAAAAGGTTGGCGGCCGGGGCCGGGATCTCGGGCAAGGTGTTCGAGGGGTAGTGTCGTCGGCGGGAGTGTCGGCGGAGGTCCGGCGGGACCCGGGAAACTACATCTTGTACTTGCCGAGCTCGTCCTCGGACAGGTTCTCGAGCCACTTCTGCAGGCGGGTCACGTCCATGGACGACTCGCGGGAGCTCTCGACGCTCCGGGCGTTCTGGATCACCGCCTCTTCGACGAAGATCGGTGAGCGGGTGCGGAGGGCGAGGGCGATCGCGTCGGAGGGCCGGGCGTCCACCTCGATCGAATGGCCGTTCGTGCGCAAGTGGATGAGAGCGTAGAAGGTGTTCTCCTTCAGCTCGGTCACCACGATCCGCTCCACCTGGGCCGAGAGGTCGTCGATGATGTTCTTGAGGAGGTCGTGGGTCATCGGGCGCGGCGTCTGGACGTTCTCGATCTGGAGGGCGATCGCGTTGGCCTCGAACACCCCGACCCAGATGGGCAGGATGCGCTGCCCCTCCTGGTCGCGGAGGATGATGATCGGCATGTTCGTGATGGGGTCGATCATCAGCCCCTTGATGCTCATCTCGATCTGCATCGAGCCCTCCGGCACCCCGCCCTGGCTGGTCAGAATATAGGAGCGGCGGAAGGCCGCGTCAATGAGTGGGTTCCGCGATCCTGAATGGGAGCGAGCATGCCCATCAGCGCGTTGGGACCGGCGGCGGTGATCTCGACCTGGACCAATCGGCCCAGGAGGTCCGGCCCCCCCTCGAAGTGGACGATCCGGAAATCCCGGGTCCGGCCCGCGACCCTCCCCTCGTCCCCGATCGCGTCCACGAGGACCTCCTCGCGGTGGCCGATCCGGGCCCGGTTCTGCCCTTCCTGGCGCCGCTGCTGGAGGGCATTGAGGACCTGGAGCCGGCGCCGCTTCTCGTCCTCGGGGACGTCGTCCGCCCGGCGCACGGCGGTGGTGCCCGGCCGCGGGGAGTACATGAACACGAACACGCCGGCGAACTCGACCTCGTCCACGAGCGAGACCGTCTCCTCGAACTCCGCCGGCGTCTCCCCCGGGTAGCCGACGATGACGTCCGTGGTCAGGGCGAGTTCCGGGACGTGCGCGCGCAGCAGCGCGACGGTGTCGAGGTACTGCGCGCGGGTGTAGCCGCGCCGCATCTCGGACAGTATGCGGTCCGACCCCGATTGCACGGGCAGGTGGAGGTACGGGCAGACCCGCGGCAGGTCGCGCAGCGCGCCGGCCATGCGCGCATCGACGTGCTCGGGATGCGAGGTCGTGAACCGCAGGCGGCGGAGCCCCGCGACTCCGTCCACGCGGCCGAGGAGAGAGGCGAAGTCGTGGCCGCCGTGGCGGTAGGCGTTCACGGTCTGGCCCAGCAGCATCACCTCCGGATAGCCGCGAGCGACCAGCGCGGCAACCTCGTCCACGATCTGGTCCGGAGGGCGGCAGGCCTCGGGACCGCGCGTGCGCGGCACCACGCAGAAGCTGCACACGTGGTTGCAGCCCTCGATCGCGGTGACGTAGGCGCGGACCGCGCTCGCGTGCGCGACCGCTTCCGCGGGCACGTCGAAGCTGTCCGCGCGCCGGTCGAGGTCGATCCCGCGCCCCTGCCCCTCCCGCGCCCGCCGCACCAGAAGGGGCACGCTCGAGAGGTTGTGCGTGCCCACGAGCACGTCCACGTACGGCGCACGATCGAGCACGGCCGTGCCCTGGAGCTGGGCCACGCAGCCCCCCACGCCGACGACGAGGCCGGGGCGCTCGCGCTTGGCGCGCTTGAGCCGCCCCAGCGCGTGGTAGAGCTTCTCCGCCGCCTTCTCGCGCACGGCGCAGGTGTTGATGAACACCACGTCCGCCTCCTCGCGGGCGGAGGCCTCCTCGTAGCCGTCCGCCTGGAGCAGCCCGGCCACCTTCTCGGAGTCGTTGACGTTCATCTGGCAGCCGAACGTCTCGATGAAGTAGCGGGATTTCCGAGGCATGGCCGAGAGAAGGATTGTAGATCCGGAGGTGCCGCTTGACTATCGCGCCTGCCGGACCATCTCCCGCGCGTGGCGGCGAGCGGCGTCCGTCACCGTCTCCCCGCCCAGCATGCGCGCGACTTCCTCGACGCGCTCGGAGGCGTCGAGCGCGCCCACCTGCGTGGTCGTGCGCCCGCGCTCGACCTGCTTGCGCACCACCAGGTGCCGGTCGGCCAGCGACGCGATCTGCGGCAGGTGCGTGACGCAGAGGACCTGGTGGCGCTGGGCCATGTCGCGCAGCTTGCGCCCGACGACCTCGGCCACCCGCCCGCCGATGCCGGCGTCGACCTCGTCGAACACCAGCGTCTTGCCGCTCGCGTCCAGGCTCGACACCGACTTCAAGGCGAGCAGGATCCGCGACAGCTCGCCCCCGGAGGCGATCCGCGCCAGCGGCCGCAGCTCCTCCCCCGGGTTCGGGGAGAGCAGGAACTCCGCGCTCTCCAGGCCGCGCTCGGTCCAGGTCGCGGTGTCCTCGGCCGATCCCGGAGAGGTCTCCGGCGAGAACGCGACCTGGAAGCGCGTCCGCTCCATGGCCAGGAGGGCGAGCTCGCCCTGGACCTTCTTCTCGAGGTCGCGGGCGGCGGCCCGGCGCTTGCGGGAGAGCTGGACGGCCGCGGCCAGGTAGCGCCCGGCCAGCGCCTCGCGCTCCGCCACCAGCGCCCGCTCGCGCTCTTCGGGCGAGCCCAGGTCGCGCAGCTCGGCCCGGCAGCGCTCGCCGAACGCGAGCACGTCCTCGACCGTCGCCCCGTACTTGCGCTTGAGCCGTTCGATGACGGCCAGGCGGCCCTCGATCTCGTCGAGTCGCCCCGGGCTGACCTGGAGCGACTCGCGATAGTCGCGCAGGAACAACGCGAGGTCGTCGAGCTGCGCGCGCACCGCGCCCCGGGCCTCGACGTAGGGCGTGAACCGGGGGTCGATGCGCGCGAGGTCGTCGACCTTGCGGTAGAGCTGGCCGAGCCGCGAGAGCACGGCCGCCTCGTCCTCGTAGAGGGCGGCGTAGGCCTCCCCCGAGAGCTCGGCCAGCCGGCCCGCGTTGGCCTGGAGCTTCTTCTCCTGGCGCAGGGCGTCCTCTTCGCCGGGCTGGAGGGCGGCCTTCTCGATCTCGACCGCCTGGTACTCGAGCATCTCCCGGCGCCGCTCGTCCTGGCGCCGGTCGCGGCGCAGCGATTCGAGAAGGGACTCGACCTCGCGCAGCCGCCGGAACGGCTCGCCGATCGCGGCCGCCTCCGCGTCTAGGCCCGCGTGATGGTCGACGAGACCGACGTGCGTCTGCGGATCGAGCAGGCCCTGCGGCTCGTGCTGGCCGTGGATGTGCGCGACGAACGGGGCGAGCTCGCGGAGCACCCCGACGGGAACCAGCGCGCCGTTGACCGTCGCGCGCCCCTTGCCCGAGACGTGCACCTCGCGGCGGATCACGATCTCGTCGTCCTCGGCGGGAAGACCGTGGCTCTCGAGCGCCGCGCGCGCCTCCCGGCTGTCGATGAGCGCCTCGACGACGGCCTGATCCTCGCCGGTCCGTATCAGGTCGGCGGACGCGCGCGCGCCCAGCAGGAGACCGAGCGCGTCGATGAGGATGGACTTGCCGGCCCCGGTTTCACCGGTCAAAAGGGTCAATCCCGGCCCAAGCTCCAGCCCGACGTCGTGGATGAGTGCGATATTCTTTATTTTCAGTAACTTGAGCATCCTAGGACCCTGCCGCCGACAAAGTGCGGCGCTTGCGGCGGTAAATGATGGTGCTGCAACGGGTCAGGAGGGGTCCGGCGGGCCTTTTTCGTTGACAGGCCCCAAGGGCTTGTGCCACCCTGACCGGGCAGCGCTACTTAAAGAGGTTCTTTGGGACCAGTCGCTCCCTTCATCCTGGCTCAATCGGCGGCGTTCTCGGGCGGTATCCAGGGGCTCCTCAGCCATACCAGCACCGTGGCG
>JBGPBV010000143.1:0-17043 GCA_041481445.1 Vicinamibacteria bacterium | reverse complement strand
T
Organism: Vicinamibacteria bacterium; assembly: GCA_041481445.1. Lineage (GTDB taxonomy): Bacteria > Acidobacteriota > Vicinamibacteria > Fen-336 > Fen-336 > AA29. The sequence continues at coordinate 17,042 of JBGPBV010000143.1, read as the reverse complement.
GGCGATCAGCGCCATCGTATCCAATGCCGCCGCGATCACCGAGCGGGGCCGGTCCCTGATGACGCTGGAGCTCCCCCCCTTGCCCGGGTGGCTGGCGAGGCTGCCGTTCATCGGCGAGCGGATCACGACCGCGTGGCGCGATCTCACCGCCGCCGGCGGCGCCGGGCTGGTGGCGGAGGTCAGGCCGTACGTCGGCAACGCGGCCCGATGGTTCGCCGGCTCCGTCGGCGGCGTCGGCGCCTTGTTCGTGCAGTTCCTGCTGACGGTCGTGGTGACCGCGATCCTCTACACCTCCGGAGAGGCGGCCGCGGCGCGAGTGCTCCGCTTCGGCGTTCGGCTGGCGGGGTCCCAGGGCGAGGCCGCCGTGCGCCTGGCCGCCCAGGCCGTCCGCGCGGTCGCGCTCGGGGTGGTGATGACGGCGCTGGCGCAGTCCGTGTTCGCGGGACTGGGCCTCCTCCTGGCCGGCGTGCCGTTCGCGGCCATCCTGACCGCCGTGATGTTCATGCTGTCCCTGGCGCAGCTCGGCCCCATACTCGTCATGGTCCCCGCCGTGGCCTGGCTCTACTGGAGCGGGGCCTCCGGCTGGGGAACGTTCCTCCTCGTGTGGACGATCCTGGTCGCGCCGATGGACAACATCCTCCGCCCGATGCTCATCAAGAGGGGCGCCAACCTGTCCTTCCTGCTCGTGTTCGCGGGCGTGGTGGGAGGGCTGGTCGCCTTCGGGCTGGTGGGCATCTTCATCGGCCCGGTCGTGCTGGCGGTGTCGTCCACCCTGCTCTCCGCGTGGATGGACACGGGCCTCGCGCCTCTTCCCGAAGCGCGGAGCGGAGGTCCGTCTACCAGTGGCCCGGCTTGAGCCCCTTCTCGACGAGCCGCCTCTCGACCCGAGCCATGCCCTCGCGGTCCCCGGACGTGACCGGCTTCAGATACTGATCCGAATGGAAGATGCGCAAGGTGAGGACGACCTCGGGCCGGAGCTCGTTCTCCGGGCGCAGCACGACCGCCGGGCGCGGCGGCTCGAGCTCCGTCCGCGCCACGCTGGGGTCGGGGGAAAGGTTCTCCTCCACGAACGCGCGTAGCTCCTGCAGGATCCGGCGCCTCGCATCCTCGCGCTGCGGTCCCGCGGGCACTTCCATCGGAAACTCGGCGTAGAGGCTGAGCGTGAACCCGATCTGCAGCTTCTCGCTGCCGCGCAGCTCCACGAGCGGCGTGGCCTCGAAGGCCGCCCGGTGCTCCCTGGCCCACGGCGCCCAGTCCCTTCCACTCGGGCTCATGCCGCCCTCAGGGCGCCTCGATCGCGCCATGCTGGCGTAGCCAGTACGCCTTGGGATGGAGCGCGGCGGTGAGGAGCACGGCGGCGCGGCCGAACTCGCTCTCCCGGAACTGCCGGAAGGAGTCCCGATCGCTCCATTCGCTCAGGGTCACCAGGCTCCCGCCGTCCTCCGACACGAAGACCCGTGCCCGCAGGAACCCGGGGAGGAGACGGATCTTCTCCGACGCCATGCGGACCAGGTTGTCGGCCTGGCGCGACTGGCCCTCGGGGGTCGTGGGATAGATCACGAGGGCCATGAACGGCTCGACGATGTCCATCGTGCGGTCTACTTCTTCGCGATGCCCGTCAGGCGCACGGCTTCCGCGCCGTAATCCTCCACGACGAAGGCGCCCTGGTCGTCGAACTTGACCTTGGCCGCGGGCGCGAAGTCCCCGGTGTCGCCCTTGCCCGCCGCGTCGACCTGGAAGATCACGACCGCGAGGTCGTAGCCGGCCTTCTCGATCGGCTTGGAGCCGGGCATTCCCGCCCCGACGTAGAAGACGGGCTGGGAGGTCGCCACCGTCACGACCTTGCCCCCGGCCACGGGCAGCACCCGCGCGAAACGCAGCGGCGTCTTGACCTGGCCCACCTGGAGGAACCCGGCATCCGCCATCGCCGCGAGCTGCTTCTGGACGGCGGACGTGCCTCCCGCCTTCAACGCCGCCCGCACCTTGTCGCGGTCACCGTCCGTCGTCCAGTGGCTGATCGAGATCACGACGGGAGCCGTCATGGCCGCCCCCGCCGCCGTCTTCAGGGAAGCGGTGGCGTTGTAGACCTCCGGCGTGCCCTGGGCGAAGGCGGCCGGGGCGGTGACGAAGAGAGCCAGGGCGGCGAGGCTGGAGAGCCGGCGCCACCCGCGCGAGACGAAGTCCGTCATGGCGTCCTCCTTCTTGGTGGATGGGAACGGTTCGGAGGATAGCACCGTCCACGCCGCCGGCGGCATGGGACCAAGGTCCCATGCCGCGCGCCGCGTCTAGAAGCGCAGGGTGATGCCACCCGTGAACTCGAACTGGTTCGAGTACTGGGCGTTCCCCACGACGTAGCAGCCCCAGTAGGGGTCGCACCAATAGCCTTCGCTGTCCGACTTGATGTAGGTGGGCGTCCACCGCGCCTGGAGGCGCAGGCCGGCGCTCTTGCTCGGGTAGATCTTCACCCCCAGCCCGGCCGTGCCGGAGAACTTCGTGTTGCCGCCGATCTCACCGGCCGTGCCGTTCAGCCTCGTGAAGCTCAGCCCGGGATAGCTCGTGGCCCCGGCCCCGATGAAGACGTAGGGGCGGACGGCGGCGTCCGTCTCCCCGAAGTTGAAGGCGTAGGCCCCGTGGTAGGTCTTGATGTTGAAGTCTCCGATCTCCTTCGAGGCCGTGCCGCTGACCACGAGCTTGCTCGGCTGCTGGCTGTACAGGAACTCGAGCTCCGAGTTCTCGTTGACGAAGTACCCCAGGTTCACCCCCCAGGCGAAGGAGTCCTTGGGGTCGATCTGGTTGTAGAGGTTGCCGTCGCCGCCCCGCACGGTCGTGTCGCTGCTGACCCCGTCGCTGAAGATCCAGCCCGCGCTGGCGCCGACTTCGAACCGGTGGTCCTGCGCCCAGGCCGAAGAGCCCAAGAGGGCGCCCAGGGCCGCCAAAGCCGTGATTCTGCCGATCATTGCGCTTTCTCCTTTGCATGTCCGCCCGAAAGCCGCCGCGAAGCGCCGGCCCGGACAGGGTTGGTGCTCTGCCCTTGCGCCTCCGTACGTCGAATAGCAGCTTCGGTGCCCGCTGCGATCCCTCGAGGCCTTCCCCGCGCAAGTACCGAAGACGGTTCGAGTTCACCTGTCCGAGGCCGGCGCCGGCACGCTCCGGGTCCGGAGGCGGCTGCCCGCATCCCGGCACCGGCTGCCGATGGTTCAGCACCCCTGAGTGCGTTCATGGGGCGGGCTCGGCCTGAATAGCCAGGGCTAGACGCCTGCTCCCGGCCGCCGGATCCCGAGCTTCTTCATCCGGAACTGGAGCGTGCCGCGCTTGAGCCCCAGGCGCTCCGCGGCGTTGCCCTTGCCCGCGATCTTCCAGGCGCACAGGCGCAGCACGGCCTCGATGTGGGCGCGCTCCACGTCGTCGAGGCGCGTGCCCGGCGCGGCCTCTCCGGCCCCCGCTTCCAGGAACGGCGCGTCGATCACGAGGCTCGGACCGGTGGTGACGATCAGCGCGCGCTCGATCACGTTCTCGAGCTCGCGGATGTTCCCCGGCCAGGCGTAGGTCTCCAGGGCCCGCATCAGCCGCTCCGGCACCCGCTTGATCGTCCGCCCCAGCGCCCCCTGCCTCTCGTTGATGAAGTGCCAGACGAGGAGGGGCACGTCCTCCGCGCGCTCGCGGAGGGGCGGGATGGTGATGGGAAACACGTTCAGGCGGTAGTAGAGGTCGGCGCGGAACCGCCCCTCGCGCACCTCCTTGGCGAGGTCCCGGTTGGTGGCGGCGATCACCCGCACGTCCACCTTGATCGTCCTCGAGGAGCCGAGCCTCTCGAACGTCCCGCCCTCCAGCACGCGCAGCAGCTTGGCTTGCACGCCCAGGGGCAGCTCGCCGATCTCGTCCAGGAGGATCAGGCCGCCGTGGGCCATCTCGAAGCGTCCGAGGGTGCGCGCGACGGCGCCGGTGAAGGCCCCCTTCTCGTAGCCGAACAGCTCGCTCTCGATGAGCGCATCGGGCAGGGCGGCGCAGTTGATCGCGACCAGGGGCCGGCTCTTGCGGCGGCTGCGCTCGTGGATGGCACGGGCGACGAGGTCCTTGCCCGTCCCCGTCTCGCCGAGGAGCAGGACCGGCGAGTCGGCGGCGGCGACCTGCTCGATGTGATGCAGGACCTTCGACAGGGCGGCGCTCGTGCCCACGATCTCGTCGAAGCCCTGGGCGCGAAGCCCCGCCTTCTGGAAGAAGAAGGTCTCGGCGTCGAGCCGGTCCCTCAGCTCCCGGACCTCCTCGCGGAGAGAGCGATTGACGTCCTCGATCGCATGGAGCCGTTCCAGGGCCTGCCGGCGCAGCAGGGCGCTCGCGAACGCGCCGGCCAGGATCGTGAGCGACGAGACCAGCTCCGCGGGCCAGTCCCGGAACTCCCGGAAGGTCCCCATGCCGAGGCAGCCCAGCACGGTGCCCCCGGCCTTGAGGGGCAGCATGAGGTGCGACTTCAGGCCGATCACCGAGGCGAATGCCGCCTCCGCGGCCGCCTCGGGCGGGAGGCCTTCCGGGTCGCGCAAGACCAGGGCTTGCCCCTGCCGGACCAGCTCCGTGTACCAGGGCAGCATCGCGGCGGACTCCATGGCCGTCCAGGGAGGGATCCCCGGCATGGCGAAACCCTGCGTCCATTTGAGCGAGCGGCCCTCGTCGGTGAGCTCGGCGAGGATGCAACGGTCGACGCCCAGGGTCCGCGTGAGCGTCTCGAGGGATTCCTGGAAGGCGCGGGGTATCCGCTCCGGCGCCGCATTCAGGAGGGTGTCGGACAGCCCGGCCAGGGCGGCCTTGAAGCTCTTCGGCTCCTCGACGAGGACGGGCCCGGCTCCCGGCGCGTGCGCGAGGGCGCCGAACGCCGTAGCGCCGACGCTCCGGCCATTCGTGCCCCGGACGACAGCCCCCAGATCAGCTTGGCTCACGAGTAGACCTCCCCGTCGGTGAGGACATCGATGTCACGGCCCGTCCGGATGCTCCTCGAGATAGCGCAGCAGCTCGTGCTCGAGCCGCAGGAGGAGCGCGGTGTACTCGTTGCGCATTGCGTCCGATGACGACTCGCAGGACCGCAGTCGGGCCACCGTCTCCGCGCAGGCCTCGTACTCCTCGCAGAGGTCTCGGAAGTCGATGTCGCTCTCGAACAGGCGCGTCGCCTGGTCCCGGACCTGCCCGAACCGCTCGCTCACGAGTCTCAAGGAGGGATCCATCGGCGATGTCCCCTCTCCGTTGCCGGTATTGCCCATTCGTCGCATTGGCCGGGTCCCCCGGGTCCCGGGGCCGGGCCACTCTCCATCTCTATTGCACGGTGAGGATCGGCGGGCACGGCCCTCCCGTGGAAGTAGCACGGCCGTAAGTTACGGTTGCATCCGGCGCCGGTGGCTTGGCGCTCTGGCCGCAGGCGGCCCTGTTTCGAGGGGTAGTGCTGAAGGGCCGGCACCCTGCCGGCCGGATAGCAGCGCGCTCTCCGCGCGCGCCGGTCGCCGGCACTCGCGGACGTCCATAAGCTCAAGCTTGGCCGGCAATTCCTTCCGGGAGCGCCCACGCGCTCGAAGAGGCACGCGCCGTGCAGTTCCGGCGCGCATGTCGAGCAAGCGGATCCTCTGCGCGCTCGCGCTCCCGTTGCTGCTCGGGACGGCGGAGGCCGCCCCCCCAAGCGGCACCCCGCTCCTGATCGAGCTCCCCTCCGAGGCCCTCGCCTACGACGTGGGCGCCGGCGGGTTCGTCGTCCTGGGGAGCTTGTATTCGGGCGGCGCGATGACCTGGATGCCCACCTCGGGCGTCACGCCACTCGGGGGTAGGCAGGGCGTCGCGGTGAGCCGCGACGGGAAGGCCATCGTCGGCAGCGCGCTCGACGCGCGCGGCCTCGAGAACGCCGCGATCTGGACGGGTGGCCAGGACTGGCGCCTGCTCGGTTCCTTCACCCCGGACGCCCAACCCTGCGACCAGCTCCTCAGCGGCGCCTTCGGGGCGAACGACGACGGCAAGGTGGTGGTCGGCCTCGGCTGGAACGGCTGCAAGCTCGCGCACGCGTTCCGCTGGGAGGAGTCCACGGGCATGGTGGACCTCGGCAGCACCATCGCGAATCGGTCGAGCCGCGCCAACAACGTCTCCGGCGACGGGCAGGTCGTGGTCGGATGGCAGGAGGACACCACCGGCTTCCGCATGGGAGCGAAGTGGGTCGGTCGGACGCAGGAGCTGATCCGGGGACCCGGCGGCATGGTGGGCGAGGCCTTCGCCGCCAACCGCGACGGGTCGCTGATCGTCGGCACCGGCTGCAATCCGTTCGACGTCAGCGGCCCTCCCACGGGCTGGTCGTGGACGGCGGCGGGCGGCGTGACCTGCCTGCCCGTCCCGGTCCCCCCGATCCTGTCCTTCGTGCCCCGACAGGTGCTGATCGAGGCCACCAGCGACGACGGCCGGGTGATGGGTGGCGCCCTCTCCTTCGGCCTGGAGAGCGAGTCGCTCGTGTGGTTCGACGGGCAGCCCTTCCTCCTGAAAGACTACCTGCGCACGCACGGCGTACCCGACGCCTTCGACGGCTGGGTGAACACGGGGTTCGTCATCGGGATGACCGCCGACGGCCGCACGCTCGTGGGCTACGGGGCGGGGCCGACGTCGTTCCAGGGATTCATGGTCGTGTTGCCGGAGCTGGGTTCGAAGTGAGGACCCTCCTGCCGCTCGCCCTGGTGGCGGTGTGCGCCACGCCCGCCCTCGCCCAGCGCAACGAGATCACGCTCCTGGGCGGCTACGCGTCGGCGGGCAGCATCGAGAAGAGAGCGCTGGGCATCGAGGAGCTGAAGGTCAAGGACGGCTTCACCTGGGGCCTCGAAGCCGGCCGCTCCTTCTCCGACCACTTCGGCGCGGAGGCGTCCTGGCACGAGCAGCGGAGCGCGATGGTGATCGGGACCTCCGCCGGGAGCGCCGAACTGTTCGACATGAAGCTCGACACCCTCCAGGGGAGCTTCGTGTACCGGCCGGGATCCCCCAACCCACGCTTCGAAGGATTCCTCCTTGCCGGCCTCGGCGCCACCATCCTGAGCGGGGCGGGCCCCGACACCGAGACGAAGTTCTCGTGGTCCGTGGGCGGCGGCGTCAAATGGTTCCCCCACAAACGGCTGGGCGCGAGAGTGGAGGCGCGTTACGCGCCGACCGTGCTCGGCGGGTCGTCTTCCGACGTCTGCGACCCCTTCGGCTTCTGCCAGGGGTCGCTTCATCAACTCGAGCTGATGGGTGGACTTGTGCTTCGGTTCTGACCGGCCGCGCTACCAGCGGGTGGTCACGGCTGCCGGAATGTCAGCACCCGCGCCGCCGCCGTGCCCCGGCCGGGGCGGCGGAGGGCATCGCGCAAACCCCCGGAAGCGTGAGACGTCCGATCGCGGCCACGGATGGATCGCGCCATGGCACCGAGTCTGCACGGTCGCCGACAAGACCAAGGACCCAACGCTGGGGGGCAGGCGGTGACGCTCCATATCGTGTGCGTGCGTGCCCAAGGAGAGGCCCGCATCGAGCTGCACGGGCGGCTCAGCGCGTCCGAGATCGCGGAGTTCCAGACGGCGTGCGCGTCCCAGTCGCCTCCGCTGCGCATCGACCTCGAGAACCTGTCGGGGGCCAGCGCGGACGGGATCCTGGCCCTCAAGGAGCAGCGGGCGCGGGGCGCCCGCCTCGTCGGAGCGTCCCCCTATATCGAGTTGCTGCTCAGCGGCCGCACCGGGGGGGCGGAGCACGGAGGCCAGGGGTCCGGGACCTCGAACTGAACGCGCGGCCGGCCGCATCCGCCCTGCCGGCCCGCAAGCACTCCTGCTGAGATGCCGTCAATCCGGACGATCCGAAAGGTGGGAAGACGGCACGCCTCGCGATGGCCGGAGCCTCGGCGCATCAATCAGCTGCAGACCGTTCCGCCCGCGCGCGCGCCGCGCGGCACCGACCGTGCACTCCAGCGCGCAGAGCACGGAGCGTGAGCATGGTAGACGCGTCCAGGACGATGTGGGCGGGAGTGCTCGGCGCCGTCTGGCTGATGGCGACGCCGGTGGCGGCTCAAGTGGCCCCGCCATCCACCCCAGCGGCCTCGCCGGCGCCCCCGCCCACCACGGCCGCGCCCACGATCGCCTGCGCCTCGAAGCCGGGCGAGCGGCAGCACTGCCCTGCCGACACCTCGAAAGGGGTCGTCCTCGCGAAATCCTCCGGAGAGTTTCCCTGCATGCTCGGCAGGACCTGGGGCTACGACGAGGCCGGGATCTGGGTCTCGGACGGCTGCGGCGGCGAGTTCCAGGTAGCCGAGCCCACGGTCGGCGGCACGGCCACGCCCGCGGCGGCTCCGCCGAAGAAGCCCGCCACCCGCATCGAGAGCTGGGGCGAGTTCGAGCCCGGCGACGGCTTCCTCGTGGGCCGCAGCGGCGCCGGCGAGCTGTCGATCAGCGGTTACCTCCTGGTGCGCTGGATCGACCAGATGCCGCCCGGGCAGACCTTCACGGACCACCTCGGCAACACGCACCCGGTCGACGCGCGGAACGACATCTTCGCCCACCGGGCGATGGTCTTCCTCAAGGGGTGGATCGGCACTCCGAAGCTGATCTACACGATTCTCTTCTGGACGGTGAACACGACCGACCAGAAAGGGATCTTCCCGATCATCGGCTACCAGTTCGGCCGGAAGTTCAGCCTGTACGCGGGCCTCAACGGGGTCCCTGGCACCCGATCGATCCAGGGCTCGCACCCATATTGGCTGGCCCCGGACCGCGTCATGGCGGACGAGTTCTTCCGTCCGTACTTCACGAACGCGGTCTGGGTACAGGGCGAGCTTCTCACCGGCCTCTGGTACAACGCCGTGCTCGGCAACAACAGCAGCTCGCTCGGCATCAAGGCCACCGACCTGGACCGCAAGATGAGCTACGGCGGCTCGCTGTGGTGGACGCCGACGACGCACGAGTTCGGCCCGCGCGGGGCCTACGGCGACTGGGAGCGGCACGAGAAGCTGGCCACGCGCTTCGGCATCGGGGCCGTGATGAGCCCGGAGAACCGCCAGACCTCCGCCACCACGGGTCCGTCGAACAACAGCATCATCCGCCTGGCCGACAGCCTGAGCGTGTTCGACACGGACTCGCTCGCGCCCGGGGTCACGGTCCAGTCCGTCGACTACCGAGTCCTCTCCGTGGACGCCGGTATCAAGTACCGCGGCTTCTTCCTGCAGGCCGAGCTCTACAACCGCTGGCTCGACAACTTCAAGGCCGACGGGCCGCTGCCGGTGGGCCGGATCCACGACGTGGGCTTCTACGTGCAGACCTCGTTCTACCCGGTGCCGAAGAAGCTCGAGCTCTACGGGGCGACCTCGCAGATCTGGGGTGACAGCGCGGCCGGGTTCGGCCGGAGCTCCGAGTACCTGGGTGGCGCCAACTTCTATCCCGCCAACACCCGCAACCACAGGGTCAACGCCCAGGTCATGCACGTCGACGGCTCGCCGGTGAACAGCACGTTCGGCTACTACACCGGCGGCCAGAAGGGCACCACGCTGTCGCTGGCCGCCTCGGTCTTCTTCTGAGGGAGGAGTAGTCCGGTCATGAGCAAGGTCCAGATCGCGATCCTCGGCGTGCTGCTGGCGGGCGCGGGTGTCGCCCCCGCTCGGGCGCAGACGGAGTACGTCGTCAACGACTCGCACTTCCACCTGACCAACTACGTCCAGCAGGGCACCGACATCCACGAGTTCCTGAAGATCATGGGCACGAAGGTCGGGCGCGTGGCCCTCTTCGGCATCCCCCTCCAGCAGACCTGGTCCTACGGCAACACCGGCGACTTCGCCCCCACGTACTACCTGCAGACGGACGCGCCCCTCTACTACTACTCGTTCACAGACGCCTTCATCGCGATGGCCTACCGCTCGCTCACGAAGGACGAGCAGGCGCGCTTCGACCCCATGATCACCGGCTTCAACCCCGCCGACATGTACGCGGCCGACCACATCAAGCGGGTGCTCCAGACCTTCCCCGGCGTCTTCTCCGGCATCGGGGAGTTCACGATCCACAAGGAGTTCGTCTCCTCGAAGGTCGCGGGAGAGACGGCCAGCCTCACGAACCCCGCCCTCGACCGGATCCTCGACTTCGCGGGCGAGGTGGGGCTGGTCGTCCTGCTCCACAACGACGTCGACATGCCATTCCCGAAGCCGGGCCAGGACCCCTACCAGGCGGCCCAGCTCGGCGCGCTCTTCCGGCGGCACCCGAAGACCACGATCATCTGGGCCCACTGCGGCCTCGGGCGCATCGTGCGGCCGGTGAAGGACCAGCTCGGGATCGTCGAGCGCGCGCTCGGCGATCCCGCCCTCGCCCACGTCTCCATCGACATCTCGTGGGACGAGGTGGCGAAGTACCTCGTCGCGACGCCGGAGACCGTCCAGGCGGCGGCGGACCTCATCAATCGGCACCCGGACCGGTTCCTGTTCGGCACCGACGAGGTCGCGCCCACCGAGCAGGCGAAGTACCTGAAGGTCTACGACATGTATGCGCCGCTGTTAGCGAAGCTGACGCCGGAGGCGAGCGAGAAGGTGCGCAAGGGGAACTACGAGCGGCTCTTCGACCGGGCCCGCCTCCGCGTCCGCGACTGGGAGAGGGCCAACCCGAAGTGAAGAAGGAGGAGATCGTGAGAGAGAGACGCTGCAGGCTCGGTCGCGTCCCCGCCGCCCGCTGGCTGCTGGCGGCCTCGTTGCTCCTGGCCGCGCCCGCCCTCGCGCGAGCGGGCTCGTCCGACGGCCAGCCGGATCCCGGGCCCGCGCCCGCGCCGGCTCCGACACCGGCGGCGACGCAGGACACGGCAGCCAAGGCGGAGGCCAAGCCGCGGCTCGACATCTACGGCTTCGCCATGCTCGACATGGGTTACCAGACCAAGCAGAACGACCCGAACTGGTTCGACGTGGTGCGGCCGACCAAGCTGCCGGCGTTCAAGGACGAGTTCGGCGCGGACGGGCACTTCTACGCCGGCGTCCGCCAGAGCCGCCTCGGCGTGAAGGGCTTCATCCCCACCGACGTTGGCGAGATCAAGACCATCTTCGAGTTCGAGCTCTTCGGCACCGGCGTCGACGCGGGCCAGACGACGTTCCGCTTGAGGCACGCCTGGGGCGAGCTGGGCCAGGTCGGCGCGGGCCAGACCTGGAGCCCGTTCATGGACATCGACGTGTTCCCGAACTCCGTCGAGTACTGGGGCCCGAACGGCATGGTCTTCTTCCGCAACGTGCAGCTCCGATGGACGCCATGGTCGAAGGGCGACTCGAACTTCATGCTCGCCCTCGAGCGGCCGGGAGCGAGCGCCGACCAGGGCGATTTCGCGGGCCGTATCGAGCTCCAGGACGTCAAGGGCCGCTTCCCGCTGCCGGACCTCTCGGCGCACTACCGCCGGGCGGGCGACTGGGGCCACGTCCAGGTCGCCGGGATCGTGCGGCAGATGAAGTGGGACGACCTCAACACCGACCAGTTCGACCTCAGCGGCGACGCCACCGGCTGGGGCATCAACGTCAGCTCGAACCTCAAGCTGGCCAAGAAGCACGTGGCGCGGCTCTCCGTGGTCTACGGCGCGGGGGTCCAGAACTACATGAACGACGCGCCGGTGGACGTCGGCATCCAGAAGAGCTTCTCGAACCCTCGAACGCCCGTCACCGGCAAGGCCCTGCCCCTCCTGGGCATCGTCGCCTTCCTCGACCTCAACTGGAACGCGAAGTGGACGAGCACGGTGGGCTACTCGATGCTCGACATCGACAACAGCGACGGGCAGGCGGCCGACGCCTTCAAGAAGGGCCAGTACGCGCTGGCCAACATCCTCTACTACCCGACGCCGAGCGTGTTCCTGGGACCGGAGATCCAGTGGGGCAAGCGGGAGAACTTCCAGGACGGGTTCACCTCCGACGACTTCCGCATCCAGTTCTCGGCCAAGTACAACTTCAAGCTGTCTCTAGGAGGCAAGTGATGAGCGCATCGAAGACGGTTGCCGGCATCGGGCGGCTCCTGGCCGCGGGGCTGCTGGCCCTCGGCCTGGGCGCGCCCGCGGCGTGGGCGCAGACGCCGGCGGAGGTCCAGGCCGCGCTCGACGGCGCCTACGCGAAGTACAAGGACCTCAAGGAAGGCAAGAACGCGGACTACATCCCGGCCCTGGCCAAGGTCGATCCCGCCATCTACGGCATCGCGCTCGTGACCACGGACGGCAAGGTCTACACCGCGGGCGACGTCAAGTCCGAAGTGTCGATCCAGTCGATCTCCAAGGTCTTCACGATGGCCAAGGTCATCGAGGAGCAGGGCCCGGATGCGATCGCGAAGACGATCGGGGTCGACGCGACGGGCATGCGGTTCAACTCGATCGTCTCGATCGAATTCTCCCAGAAGACGCTGGGCGGGCCCGAGATGAACTCGCTCGTGAACCCGGGTGCCATCGCCACCACCAGCATGGTGAAGGGCGCCACCCGGGACGAGATCTGGAAGAGCATCCTCGGCTACTACTCCGACTTCGCGGGCCGGCCGCTCTCGGTCAACCAGGAGGTCTTCAAGTCGGAGGCCGACACGAACCAGCGCAACCAGGCGATCGGCTATCTCATGTACGCCTACGGCTACATCAAGGCGAACCCGATGCAGGCGACCGACGTCTACACCGAGCAATGCTCGGTGAGCGTCAACGCGAAGGACCTCGCACTGATGGCGGGGACGCTCGCCAACGCCGGGAAGAACCCGGTCACCGGCAAGCAGGTCATGAAGGCCGCCAACGTGCCCAACGTGCTGGCGGTCATGGCTACGGCGGGGCTCTACGACGACACGGGCAAGTGGCTGTACCGGACCGGTCTCCCCGGGAAGAGCGGCGTGGGCGGCGGCCTCATCGCCGTCTCCCCCGGCAAGTTCGGGATCGCCGTCATCTCGCCGCCGCTGGACGATGCCGGCAACAGCGTGAAGGCCCAGAAGGCCATCGCCGACATCTCGAACGCGCTCGGTGGCAACCCGTACGCGCCGAAGCGTTAACCGGGGAGCGAGGGGACGGAGCGGGGAGCTAGAGAGCAGTGTCCCGCCTCCCGCCCGTCCTCCTCGTCGCCCTCGGCCTCGTCTTCGTGGGCGGCTCCTTCTCGCCGGCCCTGGCCGCCAAGACGGACGTCGTCGTCCTCCGCAATGGTGACACCCTCACCGGTGAGGTCACCGAGCTCGACCGGGGCCGGCTGACCTTCAAGACCGACGACATCGGCACGCTCGAGATCGAGTGGGACAAGGTCAAGAGCGTCACCGCCGCCGCAACGTTCGAGGTGGACGACCTCGACGGCGGAAAGCACTTCGGCGCCCTCCGCCCCGGCCCGAAGGACGGAGAGCTCAGCGTCGTCTTTCCGGGCGGTGAGCGGACCCTGGATCTGTTGCGGGTGGTCCGGATCCAGCGCCTGGGGGCGACCCTGTGGAAGCGCCTCGACGGTTCCGTCGACGCCGGCGTGAGCTACACCAGCTCGAGCGAGCTCCTGAAGATCGACCTCGCCGCCCGCGTGGTCCTGACGCGCCCCGGACACCAGTTCACGATCGACGGGACCTCGACGATCACGCGGCAGCCGGAGGCGGACGAGACCCGCCGCAACGACCTGACCTTCAGCTACGGGCGGCGCTTCCCGGACCGCTGGGTCGGCTTCGCCCAGTCCCAGCTCCAGCAGAACCGCGAGCTGGGGTTCGACCTGCGCGGATCCATTTCCGCGGGCGGAGGCCGCTACCTCGTCCAGGGCCGGCGGCACGATGCGCTGGCCGCGATCGGGCTGCGCGTCAACCGCGAGAAGCCGCTGGAGGGCGAGACCACGACCAACACCGAGGCGGCGCTGGTCCTGACCTACGACCGCTTCTCGTACGACTTCCCCAAGGTGGACGTGTACGTGAGCCTCGCCGGCTTCGCAAGCCTCAGCGACTGGGGGCGCACGCGCCTGGAGCTCGACGCGCGCTTGAAGCGCGAGCTGCTCAAGGACTTCACCGTCTCGCTCCGCGTCTACGAGAGCTACGACAGCCGCCCGCCCACCGAGGGGTCGGCGCGCAACGACTACGGCTTCACCTTCGGTCTCGGCTGGACCTTCTGAGACGCCGCACCCGGGTGCCAGCATCCTGGCATGACTGCCCGCCCACGAGCAGCACGGCCGCGTCCCTTCGCTCGCCCGCGCGGCCCGGCGGCGCCGAACTCCAGTCACACAAGCCACCTACAGGCGTCCGATGGTTCTGCCATCGTCCTGGCACTTCGCCTGCTAAGAGTGACCGGAGGACACACCGTGATCTTCTTCCAGGAAGGACGCCGTTGGCCTCGCTGAGAGCACTCGTTCCTGATCGGACGCCGTCGGACGTGACCGGACGAGGGGCGTCGCTGTTCCCGGCCGGGCTCGTCACCGACGTCCGGACGGCGAGCGCGGAGCTGCCGGCGGCCTCCCCCGGATGGGACGCCCATTACGCGCAACTGGGCATCGGCCGCTGCCGCCGCCGCGTGATCGCCGTCCACACCGCGAGCCTCCAGGTCTGCCTCGAGGACTGGTCGCTGGCCATGCTCAAGACGGGCCGTGCACCTCGCGGCTCGGTGACCTTCGTGGTGCCGGTCGGCCGCCCCGGATCCGCCCGCATCCAGGGACGTCCGGTCGCCGCGGGCGGCATCGTGGTGCTCTTCGACGGCGACGAGCTCGACTATCGGTCTGCAGGCCCGGCCCGGCTGCTGAGCGTGAGCATGGAACGCGGCGCGCTCGAGCGTCATGTCCGCGCCCTGCTCGGGCGGCACCTCGGCGAGCTCCGCCTCCAGGGCCGCCTCAGCGGCCTGCGGACGGACGACGCGAGGCTCGCGCGCCTGGGCCAGGACCTCGCGGCGCGCGGGGCGGCCGGTCCCCGTCTCCTCCGGGACCCCGTCCTCGCCGAGCGTCAGGAGCGGACGCTCGTGGCCGCGCTGTTCGCGCGGTTCGAGAGGCCGTGCGAGCCGGAAGCTCCCAGCCGTGGCCGCGCGCTGGCCCGGAGGGCGGAAGCCTGGCTGCGGCAGAACCTGGCCGAGCCACCGACGATCGCCGCCGTCTGCGGGGCTGTGCACGCGAGGCAACGGACGCTCCACGAGGCCTTCCGCGAGCACCTGGGCACGACGCCGAAGGCGTACCTCAAGACGCTCCGCCTCAACGCGGCGCGTCACGACCTCCTCCACGGAGGGCCCAGGACGAGGGTGACCGACGTCGCGCTGGACTGGGGATTCGAGCACTTCGGGTGGTTCTCGCAGGACTACCGCCGGCTCTTCGGCGAGACCCCGAGCGAGACGCTCCACCGCCGCCGCGCGGAGGCGGACCGGACCGACCTCGGTGGCGCCGGACACGTGGGCCGAGCGGGGCCGCCGGGTCCGCTGGACGGCGTCTACGCGATGTAGGTCCCCGGAAGATTCCAGGGGTGCGTCGGGAACCGTGAGTGATAGGCTCGCACGGCCGGCCGGGGTGCGGAGGGCCGGCGGAGGGAGAGACGCCGTGAAGGAGATGACGATCGTCGCTCTCGGAGCGGCGGCCCTCGTGACGGTCGCGTGCGGGCCCAAGGAGCAGGTCGCGGGTCCCCCGCCCGAGGTCTACGTCGCCGACGTCGTCCAGAAAGACGTTCCCATCTACATGGAGCTGGTCGGCCAGACGAAGGGATCGCAGGACGTCGAGATCCGGGCGCGCGTGGAGGGCTACCTCGATTCGGTCAACTTCACCGAGGGCAGCTTCGTGACGAAGGGCGCGCTGCTCTACCAGATCGACCCCAAGCCCCTCGAGGCCTCCCTCGCCCGCGCCAAGGCCGACATGGCCACGGCCCAGGCCCGGCTCGAGAAGACCAACAACGACGTCACCCGTCTCCGCCCCCTGGCCGCGCAACAGGCGGTGAGCCAGCAGGAGCTGGACAACTCCCTCGCCGCCCAGGAGGCGGCCAGGGCCCAGGTGGACGCCCAGCGGGCGGCCGTGGACAAGGCCACGCTGGACCTCGGCTATACCCACATCAGGTCCCCCCTCGACGGCCTGGTGGGGACCACGAACGTCAAGCCCGGCAACCTCGTGGGGCGCGGCGAGAGCACGCTGCTCACCACCGTCTCCCAGGTCGATCCCATCCTGTTCCGGGCCGGGATCAGCGAGGCCGAGTACCTGCGCCTGGCCCGCCGCCGGGAGGAGACCAAGGCCCGGCGCGCCGAGGGCCCCGGCATCGAGCTGATCCTGGCCGACGGGACCGTCCATCCCGAGAAGGGCAGCGTGGACGCCATCGAGCGCGCGGTGGACCCCACTACCGGCACCCTGGCCGTGCAGGTCCGCTTCGCCAACCCGCAGAAGCTCATCCGTCCCGGACAGTACGGCCGCGCCCGCTTCGAGTCCGAGCTCAAGAAGGGCGCGCTCCTCGTGCCCCAGCGCGCGGTGGCCGAGCTCCAGAACCTGTACAGCGTGGCGGTGGTGGGGTCCGACAACAAGGTGGCGTTCCGGAACGTCAAGGTCGGCCCGCGGGTGGACGGCCTGTGGGTGATCGAGGAGGGCCTCAAGCCGGGCGAGAAGGTCGTGGTGGAGGGCCTCCAGAAGGTGCGCGAAGGTGCGGTCGTGACCCCCAAGCCGGTGGCGGCGGCGGCCACCGTCTCCGCGACGGGGACCGCCGAGCCGGCGAAAGAGGCGGGGAAGGCCCACTAGCATGGCCCGCTTCTTCGTCAACCGTCCGATCGTGGCGATGGTGATCTCCATCGTCACCGTGATCCTGGGGCTCGTGGCGATGTCCGGCCTCCCGATCGCCCAGTACCCCGAGGTCGTGCCCCCGATGGTGCAGATCACCACGACCTTCGTGGGCGCCAGCGCCACCGACGTGGAGGCGTCGGTGGCGACGCCGATCGAGCAGAAGGTGAACGGCGTCGAGAAGGGCATCTACATCAAGTCCACCAACGCCAACGACGGCACCTTGACGCTCAGGGTCTCGTTCGAAGTGGGCTCGAACCTCGACATGGACAACGTCCTCGCCCAGAACCGCGTCTCCGAGGCGACGCCCATGCTGCCGCAGTCCGTCAAGAACTACGGCGTCGCGGTCAAGAAGGCGCTCCCGTTCCCC
>JBGPBV010000142.1:0-17268 GCA_041481445.1 Vicinamibacteria bacterium | reverse complement strand
AGGAGGCCCTCGGCGAGCAGCGGGCCGCCGCTCTGGCCCGCGTCCGCGATCTCGTCCACCTTCACGTTCAGGATCGTCCGCCGGGTGGCCACCGCGCGCCGGACGCCGGAGATGCGGCGGCGCTCCACCCCCAGGACGTTGCCGGGCTTGAAGCGCGGGGCGCCGCGCTCGTCCGCGCGGACGGGATAGCCGGCCAGCACCACCACGTCGCCCGTCTTCGGCAGCGTGTCCTCGCCGAGCGGGAGGAACCGGGCGGGGGCCGCGGAGGAGAGCACGGCCACGTCGATCTCGCGGTCGATCTGGACCACTTCGAACCCCCGCTCGCTGCCGTCGCGCAGGCGCAGGAGCCGCGCCTCGTCCCCGGGCAGGTGATCGACCACGTGGGCGCAGGTGAGGAGGTACCCCTTCGGGCTCACGTAGAAGGCCGACCCGCGGGCCACGCGCGTCTCGCTGTCGCGCCGGATGGTGACGATCTGCACCACCGCCGCCTCGACGTCCTCGAGCGAGGCCACCGCCCGCGCGGGCTCGGAGCCCGCCTGCGCCGGCGAGGGGGCCAGCGCGGCCAGGACGATGGCGAGCGTGATCACTCCGCGCGCATCATCTCCGTGAGCACGCGGTCGGCGTCCTGCCGAGGGTAGTCGACGCGCAGCAACGCGGCCAGGGTGGGCGCGATGTCCTCGGGGCCGCAGGCGGCGGCATAGGTCCCGGCGGTCACCCCGGGGCCGGCGAACACCACGGGCACGTGCCGGTCGTATTCGTAGGGGGTGCCGTGGCCGGTGCCTCCGGGGCGGTCGCTCAGGTGCTCCCACTGCTTGAGGAGCACGGTCACGTGCGGGCTGCGGGGCTGGAAGAACGAGCGCCGCATCATCGGGAAGTAGGGGTCGCCCGCCGGAGGCGCGCCCAGGAGGTCGTCCTGCGTGTACACCTGCTGCACGAGCCCCGTGTCCATCAGGGCCTGGCGGATGACGGCTTCCACGTCGTGGCGGGCCAGGTGGCGGGCCGCGATCGCGTCGAGGTCGAGGTAGAAGTCGGGCACGAGCGCGCGGGCCACGAGCCCGTTCGGCGCCCCGAACCGCGCGTCGAGGGCGCGCGTCACCGGCACGAGGATCTCGTCGGCCTTGACCCGCCGCGCGGGGACGCCCTTGGCCTGGAGGTTCTCGACCAGGGGCATGACCCCGTGGTCGGCGCTGAGCCCGACGATCACGCGGTCCGCGCCCACCCGGCGGTCGACCTCGTCGAAGAGCCGCCCGAGGGTGACGTCGAGGCGGAGGTACTCGTCCATCACCTCCTGGCTGTCGGGGCCGTAGGTGTGACCGATGACGTCGCTCGAGGAGAAACCGACGGCCAGGACGTCGGTGTCGTCGTCGGCGCCCAGGTCGTGCCCGCCGATGGCGGCCAGCGCGGCATCGAGGAGGATCTCGTCGCCGAAGGGCGTACGCCGGAGGTCGTCGTAGAAGGCGGGGGCGGGCGGAGCCCCCCGGACGCGGTGCGGGAAGACCGTGTCCACGCCGTCCCACTCCCCCTTCACGTCGTCGGGGCCGGCGTACTGGCGGTAGAGCGCCTCGTCGGCAAGGAGGCGCGACCAGGTGCGCCACTTCTCGGCGTCGGCCAGGCGCCGGGCGTTCCATCGCGTGAGCCAGTCGGGCAGGGCCTTCGTGTAATACGTGCTGGTGACGAAGGAGCCGCTGCCGGTGTCGAACCAGTAGGCGGCATCCGCGCGCGGGCCCGCCATCAGGATCGCCGAGCGGTCCTTCAGGGAGATCCCCACCACGCGCGAGCCCGGGGTCCGCCTCTTGAGCATGTCGCCCAGCGTAAAGCCGTCGAAGCTGGCCGGCGAGGCCCCGTAGCCGGACCCGCCGACGGGCGAGACCGCGGGATCCTCGACCACGTTGACGTCCTTCTTGAGGAGCGCGTCGTACCAGGTATTGGCCACGATGCCGGAGTGCAGGGGGCTGCGCCCGGAGAGCAGCACGGAGTGGCCGGGGCCCGTCTCCGTGTTGGCGTGGCGGTACAGCGCGTTCGAGAAGACGGCCCCGCGATCGAGCAGCCTCCGCAGCCCCGCCTTGTACAGCGGCGCGAAGCGGGTCAGGTAGTCGTAGCGCATCTGGTCCACGGAGACGAAGAGCACGAGGCGCGCCTTGACGGGATCGGCCTCCGCTCGGGCCGGCCACGCGCGCAGGGCCAGGGCGGCGGCCAGGACGGTCAGGCAGGGAGCGCACGCCCGCCGGACGCTCACAGGAACCATCGCTCCTTCCTCCGCGCCTCTTCGTAGGCGCGGCGGACCGCCTGCACGTCCTCGCTCGTCGAGACCTCGGCCGGGGGGACGTCCCACCAGGACTCGTAGCCGGGCACGCCGGCCGCGGGATCGGTCTCGATCGTCAGCACGGTCACGCCCCGCTGCGCGCGCGCCTCGACGAGGCCGGACTTCAGCTCGGCGATGGTGCGGCAGGGGATGACGTGCGCGCCCAGGCTCCGCGCGTTGGCGGTGAAGTCCACGCGGATGCGGTCTCCGGAGAGCTGCCCGTCCGCGCCGCGGTGGCGGTACTTCGTCCCAAAGCCGCCCGAGCCCAGCGAGGCGGAGAGAGAGCCGATGGACGCGAACCCGCCGTTGTCGATGAGGACGACCGTGATCTTGATCCCTTCCTGGATGGCGGTGACGAGGTCGGACGACATCATCAGCCAGGAGCCGTCCCCGACCATGGCGTACACGTCGCGCTCCGGGGCCGCCATCTTCACCCCGATCGCGCCGGCCACTTCGTAGCCCATGCACGAGTACCCGTACTCGAGGTGATAGCCCTTGGGGTCGCGCGTGCGCCAGAGCTTGTGGAGGTCGCCGGGCAGGCTGCCCGCCGCGCAGACGACCACGTCGCTCGGGCGCGAGAACGTGTTGAGGGCGCCGATGACCTCGCTCTGGCTGGGGAGCGGGCCGTGGCCACGGTCGTAGAGGCGCTGGACCTCGGCGTCCCACTCCTGGTTGAAGCGAAGGGCGCGCTCGCGGTGGGCGGGCGCGGCCTGCCAGCCCTCGAGGGCGGCGCGCAGCGCCTCCAGGGCGATGCGCGCGTCGGCCACGACGGGGAGCCCGGCGTGCTTGAAGGCGTCGAGCTCGGCCACGTTGACGTTGACGAAGCGGACGCCGGGGTCCTGGAAGGCGGTCTTGGACGCGGTCGTGAAGTCGGAGTAGCGCGTGCCCACGCCGATCACGAGGTCGGCCTCGCGGGCCATGATGTTGGCGCCCGGCGTGCCCGTGGTCCCGATGGCGCCGAGGGCGAGGGAGTCGTCGTAGCTCATCGCGCCCTTGCCCGCCTGCGTCTCCCCCACCGGCACGCCGGTCGCGTGCGCCAGCGCCCGCAGGGCCTCCGTGGCCTCGGAGTAGAGCACGCCGCCCCCGGCCACGATGAGCGGCCGCTGGGAGGACCGGACGAGCGCGGCCGCCGCCCGCAGCGCGTCCGGCTCGGGCTGGGGCCGCCGCACGTGCCAGACGCGCTTCTCGAACAGCGCGGCCGGGAAGTCGAAGGCCTCGGCCTGGACGTCCTGGGGCAGGGCGAGGGTGACCGCGCCCGTCTCCGCGGGGCTGGTCAGGACGCGCAGGGCCTCCGGCAGCGCGGTGACGAGCTGCTCCGGGCGGTAGATCCGGTCCCAGTAGCGGGAGACGGGCCGGAAGGCGTCGTTGACGGAGATGTCCTGGGTCTGCGCGGACTCGAGCTGCTGGAGGACGGGGGCCACGCGCCGGGTGGCGAAGATGTCGCCGGGCAGGAGGAGGACGGGCACGCGGTTGATCGTCGCCCCCGCGGCGGCGGTGAGCATGTTGGTGGCCCCGGGCCCGATCGAGGTCGTGCAGGCCAGCGTGGCCAGGCGGTTGGCGGCCTTGGCATAGGCGGCGGCCAGGTGGACCATCGCCTGCTCGTTGCGGGCCAGGTAGAAGCGCAACCTTTCGGTTGCCTGTTGGAGTCCCTGGCCGACGCCGCCCACGTTGCCGTGGCCGAAGATCCCGAACACGCCGGGGATGAAGCGCCGCTCCGTGCCGTCCCGCTCGCTGTACTGGCTGGCCAGGAAGGCGACCACGGCCTGTCCCACCGTCATCCGCTGCGTCTTCATGGCCGCCTCCCTTTTCCGTCCCGCACCCGGCCGGCCGCGCTCGTCACCGGCACCCGCGGGTCCGGGGTCATGGCCGCCCAGCTCTCGCGGATCCAGTGGTGGGCGGGGTCGTCGCAGAAGGCCATCGTCCGCTCCGTCCCCGGCCCCGCCAGCACGTTCAGGTAGTAGAGGTCGTGGTTGGGGCTGGCCACGCTCGGCCCGTGGTATCCGCGGGGTACGAGGAACACGTCGCCGTCGCGGACGGTGACGGTGACGTCGAACGCGCCGTCCGCGGCGTAGGTGCGGTGCACGGCGAAACCCGACGGGCCGGCCACCCGGAAGTAGTAGATCTCCTCCAGGATCGCCTCCCCCTCCCGCGCCTCGTCGTGCTTGTGGGGCGGGAAGGAGGACCAGTTCCCGGCGGGCGTGATCAGCTCGCAGGCGGTCAGGCGGTCGGTGGCGAAGCTTCCGGGCGTGCAGAAGTTCGTGACCTGGCGAGTGGCGTCGCCGGCCCCCCGGATCTCCACCGGCACGCGTTCGGCGGGGCCATACGCCGGCTCCAGCCGCTTCCGCGCCTGGGCCATGGGGAGAGCGAACTCGCCGCCCGTCTCGCTCTCGACCTCGAACGGCGTGTCCCGAGGCACGTAGGCGAAGTCGGTGACGCGCTCGAAGACGGAGGTGCGCCCCTCCAGCCGGAAGCGATGGCCGTCGGCACGGACGACGCACGACCCGGAGAGGGGCAGGACGATCAGCTCGCTGGGGCCGGTCTCGATCGCGCGCGACTCGCCGCGACCGAGGGAGAGCACGCGCAGCCCGGCGAAGCTCCACCCCGCGAGGGCGGGAGTGACGCTCACGGGATCGGGACCGTCGGCCACGCTGCCCGCGGGCAGGTGCAGGCGCGGCTCAGGCACGGGCAAGCATCGCCTCCACTTCGCTCGGGTACGGCATCGCATCCGAGCAGCTCACGCGGCTCACCACCACCGCCGCCGCCGCGTTCCCGCGGCGGAGGCACTCCTCGAGGGAGCGGCCGTCGAGGAGGGCGGCCAGGAACCCGGAGGCGAAACCGTCACCGGCCCCGATCGTGCTCGCCACCGGCACCACGATGGGGGGGGAGAGGGCGGATCCGTCGCGGCTGAACGCCTCCACCCCGGCCGCGCCCAGCTTGCGCACGAGCAGCCCGGTGCCCGCGTCGAGCACGGCGCGGACCTGGTCGCGCGGATCGCGCTGCCCGGTGAGCAGCGCGACCTCGTCCTCGTTGCCGATCACCACGTCCACCCAGGGGAGGACGGCGCGCGCGGCCCGGCCGGCCTCCTCCGGCCCCGACCACGAGCTGGGGCGGTAGTCGACGTCGAGGACGGTGCGCACGCGCGCCGCCCGTGCCGCCTCCAGGGCCCGGACCGTGCTCTCGCGCGACGGCGACGCGCACAGGCTGGTGCCGTTGGTCACGAACATCCGCGCGCGCGCCACGAGCGCGAGCTCGACCTCCCCCACCTGGACCTGGCTGTCCGCCGGCTTGTGGCGGTAGAAGACCTGGGGGAAGCGATCGGGAGGCGAGACCTCGGTGAGGCAGAGCGAGGTGCCGTAGCCGGCCGCGCGCGTCACCCGCCGCGCGTCCACGCCCTCCTTCTCGAGGAAGCCGATCAGGTAGTCGGCGAGGGCGTCGTCGCCCACGGTGGAGACGATGGCGACGCGCTTGCCCAGGCGGGAGAGCCCCACCGCGATGTTCGCGCTCGACCCGCCGAGGTGGCGGGAGAAGTGCTCGACCTCGGGGAGGGGGCGGCCCTGCTCGACCGCGTAGAGGTCGTATCCGACGCGCCCCAGCACGCAGACCTCGGGAGCCTCGTCCACGCCCACCTCAGCCGCGGACGGCCGCGGCGCGCCGCCTCCGCGGACGCTCCG
This sequence comes from Vicinamibacteria bacterium, assembly GCA_041481445.1. Classification (GTDB taxonomy): domain Bacteria; phylum Acidobacteriota; class Vicinamibacteria; order Fen-336; family Fen-336; genus AA29. The sequence goes on along the minus strand of JBGPBV010000142.1, from coordinate 11,295 downwards.
GCTCCGCCAGGCGCTTCACGGCCTCCTCGAGGGACGCACCGTGGTGGACGAGCGCGGTCAGGGCCCGGCACAGGGGCAGCGGGTCGGCCTCGCCCGGATAAAGGAGGTTGCGGCCGATGATCGCGCCGCGCACGCGCGCGCCCGCGGCGAGCCCGCCCGCGAAATCGCGCAGCGTCTCCTCGGGAGTGCCCCGCGCCGGACCGCCCAGGAGCAGGAGCGGCAGCGTGGTGGCGCGGCACACCCGGGCCAGGTCGTCCACGATCGGCACCTTCAGCCACAGGTGGACGGAGGAATCACCGAGCGCGGCCGCGATCCCGCACTGGCGCACGAGGGTGGCCGCGTCCTTGGCCGCCGCGTACCCCTGCGCCCCCTTGCTCACGCCCAGCGGCTCCAGGAAGCCGGGCCGGCGATGGCGGCCCAGCTCGTTGAGGGCCTGTGCGCAGGCCTGGATGGTGCGGCCCGAGCCCGGGTCCTGGGGGTCGAGCCGGTACATCATCTTGCCCCCGTCCAGCCGCAGGTCCGCGATCCGCTTCGCGCTCATCGAGGTGAAGGTGTCGTCCATCTCGAAGGCGCTGCCGGCCAGGCCGCCGCGGTTCATGCTGCCCACGAGCACGCGGCCGTCGAGGAACCCCTTTCCCCGGCGGCGCCGCTCGAGGTGGCTCAAGATGAGAAGCTCCTCGAGCACGTCCGGCGTGCCCACGATGCCGTCGAGAAGGGGATCGTCGAGCACGCGCCGCGCCCGCGCCAGGTACTGATGGCGGTCGCCCATGGCCAGGGCGTCGCCCCGGATCTCGTTCACGCCCCGCCCGGGATGGTCGAGCGCGGCCAGGACCAGCCGGCCGTTCGGGGCCAGGGTCTTCCGCCGCCGCCGCTGGCGGGCCTCCTTCTCCACCCAACGCGGGTGCTCGATGCGAACGTCCGTGATCGCGTCCAGCACCGACGCCGGCAGGTAGGCCTCGAGGTCCCAACGGCCGGCGGGGGTCGGGGTGCTCATGGCCCGGATCTTATCCCGCGCCGACCGGCCGCGACTAACGTCCGACGACCAGCATCTCGAAGGTCCCCGGCACGACGGTCGGACGCGGGCGAGGCTGCTCGGAAGTGGGCGACGGCGGCGGACCGAGCTGGGCGGCCACGAGGTAGAGACGATGGGTCGTCGGGTCCAGGTCGACGGTGCGCGCGCTCTTCGCCGTCTCCACCGTCTGCACGACTTCGAACTTGTCCGGCGCCGTCTCGCGGATCACCGTGACCGTGCCGTCGCGGCCGTTGGAGCTGAAGGCGAGCTGGCGGTCGGGATCGAACGCGGCGCCGTCGGGGCCCTGCCCGATCGGCAGCGTGGTCACGACCTTCCCGCTGTCCGCATCCATCACCGCCATCATCTTGTTGGCGCAGACGGCAAAGAGGCGGCGATGCGCGCGGTCGATGGCGAGCCCGCTCGGCTCCTCGCAGGGAGCGAGCGACCACCGCGCCTTGACCTTCATCTCCTTCGGGTCGAGGGCGACGACTTCGCCCTTGTCCTCGATGTTGACGAACACGGTGCCCCTGTCGTCGTACACGCCCGCCTCCGGCTTGCCGCCGAGCGCGATCGTCCCCGCCACCGTGCCCGCCTGGGCGTCGATGACGGTGGCGTCCTGGCCCCGGCCGTTGAAGGTGAGCACGCGGCGGGTCCTGGGCTCGTAGAGGACGGCGTCGGGGTTCTCGCCCGTCTTCACCTCCCCCACCCGCTTGAGCGTCTCGAGGTCGAAGATGGTGGAGGTCGCCGCGCGGCCGTTGGTGGTGAACCCTCGCTTGAGCTCGCGGGCGATGGCGACGCCGTGGATCCCGGCGGTGTCCGGGATCTCGCCCACGACCTTGAGGGTGTCCGCGTCCACTACCATGACCCGGGTGGCGCGCGCGACATAGATCCGTCGCGCGGCGGGATCGACCTTCACGTAGTCCCAACCGCCTTCGCCGCCGAGGGTGGCCCTCTGCAGCACCTTGTAGTCCTGGGCCGCCGCCTCTGGGGCCAGGACGGCGGCGAGCGCGAGCGCGAGGAGGCCGGCATTCGATCGCTGCATGCTCACGACTCTAGGGACGCTGCTCAAGAGCGTCAAGGCCGCGCCTGAACGGTCCGTTCGGGTGGCCGCGGTTTGGGTTGTGGCCCGCATTGTCGTAGAGTGCGCCGGTTCCGGTAGAACGTTCCACCGTGACGAGGCGCGCGCCGACCCTCGACGCGCGGGCCGAAGAACCGGGAGCGACGCCAGAGTGGCTTCGAGAGTCCAGCCCGGCAAGCCGACCATCACCGACGTGGCGCGCCGCGCCGGGGTGTCGAAGTCGCTCGTCTCGCTCGTCATGAGGGGCGCCGCCCACGTCAGCCCCGCGCGCCGCCAGGCGGTCAAGAAGGCGGCGGCCGAGCTCGGCTATCGGCCCAACGCGATGGCGCGCAGCCTGGTCCAGCGGCGCACGCACATCGTGGGGGTCATGGTCTCCGACCTCCACAACCCGTTCTTCGCGGACATCGTGGCCGGCATCCAGGACGAGGCGGTGCGCACGGGCTACAAGGTGCTCGTCAACACCGGCAACCGTGCCGCCGCGCGGGAGGCGGACGCGCTGGAGACGCTGCTCCAGCTCCGCGCGGACGGGCTGATCCTGGCCGGGCCCGTGCTCGAGGACGAGGTCATCCTGCGCGCGAGCCGGGAGGTGCCGATCGTGCTCGTGGGCCGCGAGGCCCGCGGCGCCACCGTCGACAGCGTCACCAACGACGACCGCGCGGGCGCGGAGGTGGCGGTCGAGCACTGCGTGTCGCTGGGCCACTCGCGCATCGCCCACATCGACGGCGGCCACGGCGCGGGGGCCCCCGACCGCCGCCGCGGCTACGAGGCGGCCATGCGGCGGCTGGGGCTCGCCCGGTTCATCTCGGTCGTGTCCTCGACCTTCACGGAGGAAGGCGGGCACCGCGGGTGCCTGGTGCTGCTGGAGCATTCGCCGCGGCCCACCGCCATCTTCGTGGCCAACGACCTGGCCGCGATCGGAGCCTTGAACGCGATCGAGGAGAGCGGGCTCAAGGTGCCGGACGACATCTCGCTCGTGGGCTACGACAACACCTCCCTGGCCGCGCTGCGCCACATCTCGCTGACCACGATCCACCAGCCGCGGCTGGACATGGGCCAGCTCGCCCTGAGCACGCTGCTGGAGCGCGTGGACGACGGACGCACGCAACCGGCCCGCGTCGTGCTCTCGCCCACCCTGGTGGTCCGCGCCTCCACCGCCCCCCCGCGCCCGGACGGAACCGGTGGCCCCTGAGCCCCGGCCGCTCCGCCTGCGCATGCGGGCGATCCGGAAGTCCTTCCCCGGGGTGCTCGCCCTCGACGACGTGGACCTGGAGGTGGAGGCGGGGGAGGTGCACGTCCTGCTCGGCGAGAACGGCGCGGGCAAGTCCACCCTGATGAAGGTCCTGAGCGGCTCGCTGCGCAAGGACTCCGGCGAGATCGCCCTCGACGGCCTCCCCGTCGAGATCCAGGGCCCGCGGCACGCGCAGGAGCTCGGGATACGGATCATCTACCAGGAGCTGAACCTGGTGCCGCCCCTCTCCGCGGCCGCCAACATCTTCCTGGGCCGGGAGCCCGGCCGCTGGGGCGTCCTCGACCGGCGCGCCGCCGAGCGGGAAGCGGCGCGGCTGCTCGGCGAGCTCGGCGTGGACGTCGATCCCGCGCGGCCGGTGCGCGAGCTGGGGATCGCGCACCAGCAGATGGTCGAGGTGGCCAAGGCCCTGCGCGAGGAGGGACGCATCCTCATCATGGACGAGCCGACCTCCGCCCTCACCGCGTCCGAGATCGGCCAGCTCTTCGCCGCCATCGAGCGCCTGCGCGGGCGCGGCGCCTCCATCGTCTACATCTCGCACCGGCTGGAGGAGATCGCGCGCATCGGCGACCGCGCCACGGTCATGCGCGACGGGCGGCGCGTCGCGATCGTGCCCGCGCGCTCGACCCCGATCGGGGAGCTGGTCCGCCTGATGGTGGACCGCGAGGTGGGCGAGCACTTCCCCCGGCGTCGGACCGCTCCCGGCGAGGAGCTGCTCCGCGTGGAGCACCTCTCCCGCCGCGGCCCCGTGCACGACGTGAGCTTCACCCTCCGCCGGGGGGAGATCCTCGGCATCACGGGCCTGCTCGGGGCGGGCCGCACCGAGCTGGCGCGGACGCTCGTGGGGGCGGAGGTGGCCGACGCGGGGACGGTGCGGTTGAAGGGCCGGCAGGTGAAGGTCCGCCGTCCCTCGGATGCCCTCGCCCACGGCCTGGGGCTGGTGCCCGAGGACCGCAAGACGCAGGGCCTGGTGCTGGGCCTCTCGGTGGCACGCAACGTGGCCCTGCCCAACACCCGGCGCCTGTCGCCGCTGGGGATCGTCCGCGCGGCCGCGGAGACGGCGCTGGCCGACCGATGGGTCCGCGACATGCGGATCAAGACCCCCAGCCTCTCCCAGCCCGCGCGGCTCCTCTCCGGCGGCAACCAGCAGAAGGTCGTGCTCGGCAAGTGGCTGGCCGCCGACGTGGACGTGCTGATCGTGGACGAGCCGACCCGCGGCATCGACGTGGGCGCGAAGGTCGAGATCTACGACCTCATGAACGCGCTCACCGCGGAGGGCAAGGGCATCCTGATGATCTCCTCCGAGCTGCCCGAGGTGCTCGGGATGAGCGATCGCGTCCTCGTGATGCGCGGGGGCCGCGTCGTGGCCGAGATAGAGGCGGCGCGCACGACCCAGGCCGAGGTGCTCGCGCACGCCCTCGGCCAGGCGTCGTGATGGCCTCCGCGCTCGGCCCCGCGGCCGCCCGCCGCGCCCGCGAGCTGGGGACGGTGGTGGGCCTCTTCGCCCTCGTCGTCCTCCTCTCCTTCCTGAGCCCGCATTTCCTGTCCGTCTCGAACCTGCTCAACGTGATGGAGCAGACGAGCATCAACGCCGTCATCGCGGTCGGGATGACCTTCGTGATCCTCTCCGGCGGCATCGACCTCTCCGTGGGATCGGTCCTGGCCCTGGCCGGGGTGGTGCTGGCGAGCGCGCTCCGCGCGGGGGCGGTGGTGCCGGTGGCCATCGGGGCGGGGCTGGGGGCGGGGGCGCTGTGCGGCCTGGTCAACGGGGCGCTCATCACCAAGGGCGGCCTCCCCGCGTTCATCGCCACCCTCGGCATGATGAGCATCGCGCGCGGCGGGGCCCTGGTCTTCACCGAGGGCCGGCCCGTCTCCGGGTTCGAGGCGGGCTTCCGCGGGATCGCGACCGGGCGGCTCCTCGGCATACCGTCGCCCGTCCTGATCACCGCCGTCATCTACGTCGTCGGTCACTTCCTGCTCACCCGCACGCGCTTCGGCCGTTACGTGTACGCCATCGGCGGCAACGAGGAGGCCACGCGCCTGAGCGGGATCAGCGCCGGCTTCCACAAGACGATGGTGTACGTCCTGTCCGGGGTGGCCAGCGGCCTGGCTGCCGTGCTCCTGACCGCCCGCCTCAACTCCGCGCAGCCGATCGCCGGCTTCAACTACGAGCTCGACGCCATCGCCGCCACCGTCATCGGCGGGACCAGCCTCTCCGGCGGGGTGGGCACCCTGCACGGCACCCTGGTGGGCGCGCTCATCATGGGCGTCCTGCGCAACGGCCTCAACCTGCTCGGCACCTCGTCCTTCTTCCAGCAGATCGTCATCGGCGTCGTCATCATCACCGCCGTCCTTGTCGACTCCATGCTCAAGCCCGCGTCCAAGTGAGGGATCCATGAAGAAGCGATGGTCGGTCGGTCTGGTCGCGGCGGCGGCAATCGCCGCCTCCGCCTGCTCGGGCCGGGAGGCGCCGGGCGCCGGCACGGCGTCACCGGCCTCCGCCAAGCCGCGGGTGGCCCTCGTCCTCAAGACGCTCAACAGCCCCTTCTTCATCGACATGGAGCGGGGGGCGCGGGAGGCGGCCGCGCGCCTCGGCGTGGACCTCACCGTCCAGGCCGCGGAGCGCGAGGTGGACGTCGACAAGCAGATGCAGATCATCGAGAACCTCATCCAGACCGGCGTCAAGGTCCTGGCCGTGACCCCCTCCGGCTCGAAGGAGATCGTGCCCGCGATCGCCAAGGCCAACGCGGCCGGGATACGCGTGGTGATCGTCGACACGCGCGTCGATCCGAAGGCGGCCGCCGAGGCCGGGATCAGGACGGATACATACATCGGCTCGGACAACTACGAGGGCGGGAAGATCGCCGGGAAGTACCTGCTGGACGTGACCGGCGGCAAGGCCACCGTGGCCGTGCTGGAGGGGATCCCCGGGCACGAGACGGGCGACCAGCGCCTGCGCGGGTTCAAGGACGCGGTCAAGGACGCCAAGGGGATCCGCATCGTGGCCTCCCAGACCGCCAACTGGGAGCGCGACCAGGGCTTCACGGTCTTCCAGAACATGCTGGAGGCGCACCCCGAGATCGACGCCCTCTTCTCGTGCAACGACATGATGGCCCTGGGCGCGGTGGAGGCGATCGCCGCCCGCGGCAAGACGGGGAAGATCAAGGTCGTCGGCTACGACGCGGTCGAGGACGCGCGCAAGGCCATCAAGGACGGCGCCATCGTGGCCTCGGTGGCGCAGTTCCCGTCGGAGATGGGGCGGGTGGCGGTGGAGAGCGCGGACAAGCTGCTCAAGGGGGAGGCCGTCCCCGCCGAGCAGCTCGTGCGGATCGATCTGGTCACCAAGGACACGCCCGCCGGGGCGGCGAGCCCGGCCCGCCCGGCCAGCCCGGGAGGGACACGATGACGGGGGCGAAGCGGCGGCTGAAGGTCGGTCTCATCGGGCTGGGGCGGCTGGGACGCATCTACGCGCGCGACCTGGCCACCCGGATCCCGGAGACGCGTCTGGTCGCAGTGGCCGACCCCGACCAGGCCGCCCTCGCCGAGGTGTCGTCGACCTGCGACGCGCGCCCTCATCGCGATCCCGAAGGGTTGCTCGGCGACGCCGATGTCGAGGCGATCGTCATCGCCAGCCCGACCCACACCCACGCCGCGATCACCGTGGCCGCCTGCGGCACCGGCAAGGCCATCTTCTGCGAGAAGCCGCCCGCGCTCTCGCTGGAGGAGACCCAGAAGATGAAGGCGGCGGTGTCCCGGCCCGGAGTGTTCTTCCAGATGGGCTTCATGCGTCGCTTCGATCCCGGCTACGCGGCGGCCAAGGGCAAGGTCCGGGAGGGGCTGATCGGGACGCCGGTGGTGTTCAAGTCCTCGTCGCGCGATCCCTACCGGACCTCGCTCGAGTACGCGAACCCGAAGAGCAGCGGCGGGATGATCATGGACATGGGCATCCACGATTTCGACCTCGCGCGCTGGTTCATGGGCGAGGTGAAGTCGGTCACGGCGGTCGGGGGGACGCTCGCCTATCCCGAGCTCAAGACGGTGGGCGACATCGACAACGCGATCGTGAGCCTCGTCTTCGCCGACGACAGGATCGGGGTGGTGGACCTCTCCCGCAACGGCATCTACGGCTACGACATCAGCTCCGAGCTGCTGGGCACGGCGGGGACCCTGCGCATCGGCTTCATCCGCCAGACGCCGCTGCTGACGATGACGAAGAACAGCATCGCCCACGACACCGTGCCCCATTTCATGCAGCGCTTCGAGGAGGCCTACACGATCCAGCTCCGGGACTTCGCCCTGAACGTCATCGAGGGAAGGCCGCCGTCGGTCACCATCGACGACGGGATCGGGGCGATCCGGGTGGCCCTGGCCGCCGAGAAGGCGCGGGTGTCGGGCCGGCCGGTGGCGCCGGCGGACGTCTAGTCGTCTCCGGCCTCCGTCACCACCTCCCCCCCCGCGCCCTCGCGCGCGGGAGCGACCCCGGCCACGTACTCGAAGTCCGCGACCAGGGGCAGGTGATCGGACGCCACCAGTGACTTCCGGCTGCGGTGCACGGCCAGCTTCTGCAGCTCCAGGGGCCCGTCGTAGTAGATGTGGTCCAGGTGGAGCAGGGGCAGGAAGCCCGGGAAGGTCCGGCGCCGCCGCAGGCGCGGGCCCACGTCGGCGCGGCGGAGGTGGGAGCCGAGCAGGCGCGTGGCCAGGCCGCTCGTCCACTCGTTGAAGTCGCCGAGGACGATCTTCGCCCCCTTGAGTTCGCGGTCGTGGAGGATCCCCGAGCCCCGCTCGCTGAGCCGGCGCCCCTGGTGCCGCCGCTCGACGAAGGCCGTGCCGAGGTGGATGTTGAACACGTGCACCGCATCGTCGTGGCCGACGAGGACGTCGGTGTGGAACGCCCCCCGCCGCTCCCGGCCGCTCACGCTGATGTCGTGGTTCTTCATCACACGGAGGGGGAACCGGCTCAGCACGACGTTGCCGTAGGCGGCGCCCTTGAGCTTGCGGTTCTCTCCGAGCGCCCAGTGCAGGCCGAGGGTCTCCCCGATGTAGCGGGCCTGGTTCTCCTGTCCCTCGCCCTCGCCGCTCACCACCTCCTGCAGCGCGGCCACGTCCGCCCCGATCTCGCGCAAGACCTCAACGATGCGCTGAGGCCGAAGCCGCCCGTCGATGCCGCGGCACCGATGGACGTTGTAGGTGGCGACCCGGAGCTTCATCTTCTATCTCAGGGGGGGAACGCTACGCGTCATCCCGATGGGCTTCGGCTCCCCCCCTGAAACCCCCCGTCGCTCGCCGCCGCCGACGTGCGGCGCCGAGCTCACCGTGCCTCCCCGTTCATCACTGTCGACACCTCCGCCCTCCCCCAGTATGCAACGCATGGGCCAGGGGAGAGGGCCCGAGGGCGGGTGATCAGGCGGATGCGGAGGGTGCGGGAGCGGCCGCCAGCGAGGCCGCCGTGACCACGCGGTTGCGCCCACCTTCCTTCGCCGCGTAGAGCGCGCGGTCGGCGGCGGCGAGGAGCGCCTCGCGCGGGCGGCCGTCCTCCGGCCACACCGCGACGCCGATGCTGATGGTGACTCCCAGGCGCGCCCCGTCGTGGACGAGGCGCCCGTTCTCGATCTCCTTGCGCACCTTCTCCGCGAGGGTCTGGGCGCCGGCGCGGTCGGTGGAAGCCAGGATCACCGCGAACTCCTCGCCGCCGAACCGCGCGGCCAGGTCGGACTTGCGGAGGTGGTGGGTGAGGAGCTGCGCGGTGTGGCGCAGGGCGGCGTCGCCGGCGGGATGGCCGTAGGTGTCGTTGAGCTTCTTGAAGCGATCGATGTCGAGGAGCAGCAGGGCGAAGGTCCCGCCCTGGCGGTCCTGGCGTGCCACCGCGCGCTCCAGCGACTCGTCGAAGGCGCGGCGGTTGTGCAGGCCGGTGAGGGCGTCGTGGATGGCCGCCTCCCGCGCGTGGTCGATCATCTGTCCGGCCTGCAGGGCGGCCGCGGCCTGGTTGGCCACGATGGCCAGCACGCGCTGGGCGGCGGAGTCGAAGGTGCCGCGCCGGCCGGTCAGCAGCAGGGCGCCGATGGTGGTCTGCCGGGCGCGCAGCGCGACCGCCAGCAGCGACTCCGCGCGGGAGCCGTGCTCGTCGAGGACGAGGACGGGCATGCGGTCGCGCCCGCCCTGGAGGTCGTCCAGGAGGAGGCTGGCCTCCTCGGACTTGAGCAGCCAGGCCGTCCAGGTGCGCTCGAGCAGGCCGACCTCGCGGCCCTCGAACTCGCCCGCCCAGCCCTCCGCGTTCTCGACCACGTAGCGCGTCTGGCCCCGGTCGGACATCACCACCGCCGCCCCCTCGTGCCTGACCAGCTCGCGCGCGCAGCTGAGCAGGCGGAGGCGGATGGCCACGGGGTCGATGAGGTTCGAGATCTGGCGGGAGACGTCGTAGATGGCCTTGAACTCCGTGCCCACGTCCTCCCGGCTGGCCGCGGCCCGGAGCTGCCCCATCGCCTCCGCCACCAGGCCCGCGAAGGACTGCGCGAGCGCGGGCGCCTCCCCACCGAGCGCCTGCACCTCCAGCACGTCCACGACCAGCGCGCCCCGGACCACCCCCGCCGTCCGCACCGGCACCGCCAGCAGCGTGCCCACCTTGACCTCGCCCGCGTAGTACGGCAGGGCCCACAGCAACCGCTTGAAGTCGGTCGCGTAGAAGCTCTCCCCGCGCTCGAGCAGGAAGGCGAAGGGGTCGCCGCGCAGGTCGAGCACGCTGTCGCGGACGAGGGCGGGAGGACCGTCCGCGGCCCGCAAGTAGGCCTTCTCGCGCTCGCGGTCGAAGTCGAAGCAGAGGACGGCGTGGGCGTCCAGGGCGGAGCGCGCGGCGGCCACGAGGCCGGAGAGCCAGCGGTCCAGCTCGGCCGCGCGCTCGGCCTGGCGCGAGCGCCGGCCCTGCTCCGAGACCTGGCGCAGGCCGGTGCCGGGGGCGGGAGTCGGGAACTCGCCCTCGCCGTCCTGGAGGTGGTCGATGCCGTGCTGGACGCGGGCCAGCTCGGCCAGGGCCGCGCTCAGCCGCCGCTTCTCGCCGCGCAGCGCCTGGTTCAGGGCCAGCACGAGGGCGGCCCAGCCGAGGGTCGCCGCCACCACCGGCCGCCAGGACACGAACCCGCCCGCCGCCGCGTCGGCGGCGCTGAGCAGGCCCGCGAGCGCGGCCAGGCCGAACCCGATCGTCGGCGGCTCCGCCACCGCGACCGCGCCGATCAGCAGGGTGAGGAGGGGCCAGACGGGCCACCCGTCGGGGCCGGCGAGCTGGCCCAGCCCGTCCAGGCACAGGACGAGGAACACGTAGAACGCGATCTGCTCGGCCGTGCCCCGGTTGCGCAGGCTCGACAGCAGCGCGGCCGCGGCCACGCCCAGGCCCAGCAGCACGGTGACGGCCAGGCGCAGGCGCGGCGAGCCGCCCGCGGCCAGCGGCCGGAGGAGGGCGACCAGCGCCATCGCTCCCGCCGCGGCCAGCACGACCTGCCCGGCGCGCCAGCGCACCCTGAGCTCGAGGAGGGGCCCGCGGTCGGAAGGCTGGCTCAACGGCCCCGATGATACGAGCGGAGCCGGGCGGGTGCGGTCCGTTTAGAGGGAGTCGCCTCGGCCCAGGACCATCGCGTAGGCGAGCAGGTCCTCCTCGGTCAGGCCCAGGCGGTCCAGGTGGGCGTAGTAGTTGCGGACGCCGTCGAGGTGCTGGGAGACCAGGGCCTTCTTCTCGCGGACTTCCTTGACCAGCCGCAGCAGGAGCTGGACGAGCCGCGGCGTGACCTCGACCCCGGCCGCCGACAGCTCCTCCTTGTGCGGATCTCCTTCGCGCGCGGGAAGCCGGTGCCGGCGGTGAAGCGGGAGGGCGGGGCGATCAGGCTGTCGAGGGGCTCGCGCAGTTCGACCATGCCCGATGGTACCAGGGGCCGGGAAGCGCCCGTCGGACGCCTCCCGGCCGCCGGCCCGGCT
>JBGPBV010000141.1:0-17334 GCA_041481445.1 Vicinamibacteria bacterium | reverse complement strand
GGAGGCCTCTTCTGAAAGGTGGTGCACATTGATGGTGCTGCGTCGTCTCAAGGTTCGTGAGCACGAGCGCGGGCTGCTCTTCCGCGATCGTGAGTTCGAGCGCGTGCTGGGTCCCGGCCGCCACTGGATTCGGGACCCTCTCCTCAAGGCCCGCATCGACGTCGTCTCCGTCCGCAACGTCTGGCTCGACCACAAGGACCTGGACGTGATCGCGAAGTCGGGCGCCCTCGGCGACGAGGCGCGCGTGGTCGACCTGAAGGACCACGAGCGGGCCGTGGTGTGGGTCGACGGCCGTGTCGAGGCGGTGCTCAAGCCCGGCCTGTACGCGCTCTGGACCGTCTTCCACGACGTGCGCGTGGAGACCTTCGATGCGCGCACGCTGCGCTTCGATCACACCGACCTGGCCGCGATCGTCCAGGCCCGCGGCGCCGCGCCGCTGATCGAGGCCACGACGGTCGAGGCCGGCCACGCCGGCCTCTTCTTCAAGGACGGCCGTCACGAGGCCACGCTCGCTCCCGGACCGCACGCCTTCTGGAAGGGCGTGGCCAAGGCCCGCGTCCTGGACGTCGACCTGCGCGAGCAGGTCGTGGACGTGGCCGGCCAGGAGATCATGACCGCGGACAAGGTCACGCTGCGCCTGAACGCCGTCGTGACCTACAAGGTGGCGGATCCCCTCGTGGCCGTGACCACGGTGGAGGACTACCGTCAGGCCCTCTACCGCGAGGCGCAGCTCGCGCTGCGGGGCGTGGTCGGCACGCGTGAGCTGGACGTGCTGCTGAGCGACAAGGACGCGGTCGCGCGGGAGCTGGACGGCATCGTGCGGGAGCGCGTCGCCGGTTTCGGCGTGGACGTCGTCGCCCTCGGCATCCGTGACGTGATCCTGCCCGGCGAGATGAAGGACCTCATGAACAAGGTGACCGAGGCCAAGAAGGCGGCCGAGGCCGCCCTCATCACGCGCCGGGAGGAGACGGCGGCCATGCGCTCGCAGGCCAACACGGCCAAGATCCTGGAGTCGAGCCCCACCCTGATGCGCCTGCGTGAGCTCGAGGTCCTGGAGAAGGTGTCGGAGAAGGCCAACCTGACGGTCGTGCTCGGCGAGAAGGGCCTCGCCGACCGTGTCGTGAAGCTGCTGTAGGCGGACCCCTCCGGGGGCGGCGCGGGCACGACGCGCCGCTCCCGGAGCGGTGACCAGGAGGCCGGCGGCCTGCGATCCCGGCGGCTCCGTCGTGAGGTAGCGCGCGAGCGGTGGGCCGGACGCGCGCGCCGCCGCCCGACCCTTCCTGCGGGCCTACCGCCCGGACGGTGGGATCTTGAACGTCTGTGTCGTGCGCGTGAACACGATCTTCTTCGCCTCCTTGTCGGCGAGGAGGTCGTACATGCCCAGGACGCCCCGAGCGCTGCCGCCGGCGGCCAGGATCGGCGCCTTGCCGACGCGGACCCAGACGATGTCACCGGAGGCCGACTTCTGACGCTCCACGATGTCGAGCTTGGGGGCGGCGGCCTTGAAGACCTCCGCGTCGTCCGCGCGGTACTTGGAGGCCTGCGCGCCCCAGGGCAGCCGCGAGTCGAAGTCGTCCATGCCCATGAGCTCGGCCGCGGGCACACCCGCGTCGTGGGCGAAGCGCTCGTTGCAACCGGCGAAGATGAACCTGGGTCCGAGCTTCCAGAACACGCGCACGACGCCGTCGGGCACGTCCGCCTCCTTCAGATAGCCCGCGAGCTCGGCGGCCAGCTCCGTCTCCGCCGCCATCGCCCAGTGCGAGGCGCGACGATCCATGGCCGCGTGGAGCTGGGGCCAGGACCCGTTCTTGACCGTCCGATAGGCGGCCAGCACCGCCCGAAGGTCCTCGGCGGATGTCTTCGAGAACACGGGCAGCCTCCTTGCGCCTAAAGGTACGGCCGAATGCCGCCGGACCGCAATGTGTGGGTTCGACCGCCGCCCGGAAGCGTTCGTGGACCGCACCCATCTCACCGGGCGGAGGTGTTCCCCTGGGCGGGATCGCGAGTGGGCCATAATCCGGCTCCATGACTCGCGCCGCCGCCGTCTGGCCCCTGGCCGCCGCGGCCACGCTCGCCTTCACCGTCCCCCCCGCGCAGGGTCCGCCGTCCGCGCCGAGCCCACCCCGCGACCCGCGGGCCGGACGCGGGCCGGGCGATCCGATGGTGAAGACCTGGGCCGTGTACGACCAGCGTTGCGTGGCCTGCCACGGCCGGTCCCTCGAGGGTGGCGCGGCGAGCAGCCTGGTCGACGACGAGTGGAAGTTCGGCGGCGACGACGCGCACGTGGTCGAGACCATCCGCGACGGCCGCAAAGGCACCGCGATGGTCGCCTTCAAGGACGTGCTCACGGAGGAGCAGATCTGGCAGCTCGTGGTGTTGATCCGCCAGGAGGCGGCCGAAGCCCGGGAACATCCGCCGACGATCGTCGACCCCGAAGGCCAGGTGATCCGGTCGGAGAAGCAGGCCTTCAAGCTCGAGGTGGTGGCGCGCGACCTGGAGACGCCCTGGGGGATCGCGTTCCTGCCGGACGGGCGGATGCTCGTCACCGAGCGGCCGGGCCGGCTGAGGATCGTGGAGAAGGGCCGCCTGTTGCCGGAGGCGGTCGCGGGCACGCCCAGGCCCTGGACCGTCCAGGACGGGGGACTCCTGGACGTCGAGGTGCATCCGAACTACGCCGAGAACGGCTGGATCTATCTCTCGTACGCGGCCGCCGGGCCCGATGACACGTCGATGACCGCGATCGTCCGCGGGCGGGTCAAGGACAACCGGTGGGTCGACGAGCAGGCCCTCTACCGGCCGCCGCCGGCGCTCTTCGGTCCCCTCAACTACCACTACGGCTCGCGCTTCGTCTTCGATCGACAGGGCAAGCTCCTGTACTCGATCGGAGACCGGGGGCAGCCAACGGCCGCCCAGGACCTCGGAAGCCCGCTGGGAAAGGTGCACCGCATCAACGACGACGGGACCGTCCCCTCCGACAACCCGTTCGCGGGCCGCGCCGGTGCGGTGCCGACCATCTGGACCTACGGCCATCGCAATCCCCAGGGCTTCTCGATCGATCCGGTGACCGGCCTCCTGTGGGAGTCCGAGCACGGGCCGATGGGCGGCGACGAGCTCAACATCCTCGAGCCCGGCCACAACTACGGCTGGCCCGTGATCTCGCACGGCCTCGAGCCCGGCATCACGCAGACGGCGCACGAGGGCATGGAGCCGCCGATCGTGTACTGGAACCCGACCATCGCGCCCAGCGGGATCCACTTCTACTCGGGGAATCGCTATCCGGGCTGGCGCAACGACCTGTTCGTGACCGGCCTCGGCGGCACCGCCCTGCGGCGCCTGGAGGTGAAAGGCCGCCAGGCCACGCACGAGGAGGTGCTCTTCAACCGCTACGGCCGTGTGCGTGACGTCGTGACCGGCCCCGACGGGCTGCTCTACGTGGCCCTGCAGCTGCCAGGGGTCAAGCTGTCGTCGTCCACGCCCGGCGTCGTGGTGCGCCTCGATCCGATCGAATAGCCTCGAGATCCAGGGATGCAGGCCAGGAGCGGACGTCTCGCGACCGTCTTCACCCTGGCGGCGGTGCTCCTCGCGACGGGTGCCGCCCTCGGCTGTCGCGGCCAGGTCGAGCGCCAGCCCTGGCCGCCCCCCGTGGTGCCGGAGGACAAGGGCGCGCCGGAGCTCTCGGCGGAGGAGTCCCGGAAGACGATCGTCGTCCCCCCCGGCTATCGGGTCGAGCTGGTGGCGAAGGAGCCCCTGGTCGAGGACCCCATCCTGATCGACTTCGACGCCGACGGCCGCCTGTGGGTGGTCGAGATGCCGGCCTTCGCCGCGGGCGAGGGGATGAAGGACTCACGCGAGGGGATCTGCCGGGTGGTGGTCCTGGAAGACCTCGACGACGACGGGACGATGGACCGCCGGACCGTCTTCGCCGACAAGCTCGTCCTGCCGCGCGCGATCAAGACCCTGGCCGGCGGCGTGCTCGTGGGCGAGCCGCCGTACCTGTGGTGGATGCGCGACACGAACGGCGACCTGAAGATGGACGAGAAGACGCTGGTGAGCGACACCTTCGGCCGCCGGGAGGGGAACCCGGAGCACAACGCGAACAGCCTCATCTGGGGACTCGACAACTGGCTCTACACCTCCGAGCACGACTGGCACCTGCGGTACCGGCGCGGCGGCGGCTTCGAGGTCATGCCGACCCTCAACCGCGGGCAGTGGGGCGGCTCCATCGACGACGCCGGGCGCGTCTTTCGCAACGTCAACAGCTCGCCCTTGTTCGTGGACTACACGCCCGCCCGCTACTTCATGAGGAACCCGGGCGTCGTGCAGACGCGCGGCCTCTACGCCTCGCTCATCTCCCTTTCCGAAGCCGAGGTCTGGCCGGTGCGGCCCACGCGCGGCGTCAATCGCGGCTACCGCGACCAGTTCTTCCGGCCGGACGGCTCCTCGCGGATCCTGCAGAGCGCGGCCACCCCCGTCGTCTACCGCGGCGATCGCCTGCCCTACGAGCTGCGGGGCGGCGTGTTCATCACCGACTGCACGACGAACATGTTGCACTGGTTCGTGATCGAGGACGACGGCCAGGGCCGCCTGACCGCGCGCAACGGCTTCAAGAAGGGCGAGATCTTCGCCTCCCGCGACGAGCGCGTGCGGCCGGTGAGCGCGGCCTCCGCCCCCGACGGCACCCTCTACGTGGTCGACATGTACCGCGGCGTGGTGCAGGACGCCGCCTACCAGACCGAATACCTGCAGGACTACATCAAGCGGAACAAGCTCGTCCAGCCCACGAACCGTGGACGCATCTGGCGCCTCCGGCACGACACGACCCAGCGCGACCACCGGCCGGCGCTGTCGAAGGAGACCTCGGCCTCCCTCGTCCCGTACCTGGCCCATCCGAACGGGTGGTGGCGGGATACCGCGCAGCAGCTCCTCGTCCAGCGCGGCGACCGCGCCGTGGTGCCGGCGCTGCGGGACCTCCTGCGCTCGGCGACGGAGTGGCGGACGAAGCTGCACGCGCTGGGCACGCTCGGCGGGCTGGGTGCGCTCGACGCGCCGACCCTCCAGCAGCTCTATTCCGATCCCTCACCCGACGTGCGCGCATGGGCGATTCGATGGTCCGAGACGTGGCTGGCCGAGCCCGGCCATCCGCTCGCCGCCACCGTGCTCCGCCTGATGGACGATCCGCATTGGACCGTCCGCCGCCAGCTCGCCGCCTCGATCGGCGAGCTGCCCCGCACCGTGCGCCTCGAGCCGGCCCTGGGCATGCTCCGGCGCTACGGCGGCGATCCGATCACCGTCGACGCCGTCGTGAGCGGGCTCGCGGGGATGGAGGCCGACGTTCTCGGGCGGCTGCTGGAGGGCGAGGGGAACGCGGAGACCGCGGAAGGGGTCGCCATGCTGGCCGGAGCCCTGGCGCGGTCGCGCGCGCCCGCGGCCGTGACGCGCCTGCTCGAGCAGGCCGGGACCACCGATCGGCCGCCCTGGCAGCGCGCGGCGCTGTTGCGCGGCCTGGAGGCCGGCCTCGGCGGCGGCGAGCGCGGCGAGCCCGGTGGCCCCGCCGCGCGCACGGGGCCCCCCCGCGCCGTGAGGCTGTCCGCCCCACCCCGGTCGCTGCGGAGCATGACGGCGGAGACGGGCGAGATCGGCGCACTGGCCAAGGCGGTCGCGGCCCGGCTCGACTGGCCGGGCAAGCCCGTGGCGCGCGTCGAGGCACCGCCGCTGACCGCCAGCGAGAACGCCCGGTTCGAGGCCGGCCACAAGCTCTTCGGCAACCTCTGCCTCTCCTGCCACGGAGAAGACGGCCGCGGGCGAGAGCACCAGGGCCCCAGCCTCGTGGGGTCGTCCCTGCTCGTCGGCGAGGCGGGCGTTCCCGTCCGCATCGTCCTGGCCGGCAAGGAGGGCGACATCGGCCTGATGCCGCCCCTGGCCGCGCTCGGCGACGACGAGATCGCATCGGTCCTGACCTACGTGCGCCGGGCGTGGGGCAACACCGGCTCCGCGGTCGAGCCGGAGGCGGTCAAGGAGATCCGCGGTCTGACCAGGCGGCGTGCGCGCCCCTGGAGCGCGGAGGAGCTGCGCGCGCTGCCGAGGTGAGGCTCCCATCAACGCCGGATGCGACGAGGTCGCGGGAGGATCCATGGAACCGAAGATGACGCTCGTGCTGCTGGCCGCGGTCGCGGTCGCGGTCCCCCTGGCCGCCCGCCTCGGCGCGCAGGAGCCCGCGCGGCCGCTGCGCGTGTTCATCCGCGCCGGGGAGAAGACGCACAACCCGGTCGGCAACGGGGTGCACGACTATCCGGCGTTCCTGGCCGACTGGAGCAAGATCCTGCTCGAACGCGGCGTCACCGTGGACGGCGCGCTCCACTTCCCCACCGCGGACGAGCTGGCCCGGACGGACGTCCTCATCATCTACAAGGGGGACGGCGGCAGCTGCCGCCCGGCCGAGCGGGCGGCCCTGGACCCGTACCTCAAGCGCGGCGGCGGGCTGGTCGTGCTCCACGACGGAATGTGCTCGGACGATCCGGGCTGGTTCTCCCAGGTCGCCGGCGCCGCCAAGCAGCACGGCGAGATGAACTGGTCGCAGGGACAGGTCAAGGTGCATTTCGTCGACCGCGAGCATCCGGTCACGCGCGGCCTCGGCGACTTCGAGATCGACGACGAGGCGTTCTTCCTGCTGCGCAAGGCCCCCGGGATGCACGTGCTCGTGGAGGCGCCGCTTCCGCAGGATGGCCAGGTGAACCCGCAGGCCTGGTCGTACGAGAGGACGCTGCCGGGCGGCCAGCCCTATCGGTCCTTCGTCTGGATGCAGGGACACCACACCGCGAACTTCCTCAAGGAGGTCCCCCGGGAGATCGTCCTGCGCGGTATCGCCTGGGCCGGCCATCGGCCGGCGGACGCGCTCCTGGCCGTGCCGGCCCCGCCCCCGCGCGACCAGTGAGTCAGGACCGCTCGATCCTTCCCGTGCGGGCGTCGTAGCGCACGGCCGCGCCGAGGCCCATGGAGGCGTTGGCAATGTGGGCGGCGCGCACCGCCTGGTGGCCCACGCGCATCGGGGCGGTCGGCGTCTTCCGGCTGCGGATGCAGTCGAGCCAGTTGCGCAGGTGGCTGGTGGTGCCGTCGCCCTGCGAGCGCACCTGGATCTCGGGCTCGGGGGTGTACTGCCCTTCCACCCGCGGGGAGCCCTCGTTGAAGACGAGGAGCCTCTCCCGGTCGATCTTGAGCGTGGCCAGATCGCCGCGGAACTCGAGCCCCCCGTCGTCGATGCTGCTGCCGTAGCTGCCGGTGTGGGTCACCATGAGCTCGCCGGGATACTCGAGGGTGGCCGTCACCGCGTCCGGCCAGTCCCAGCTCTTCATGCGGTACTTGCGGGCGGTGGTGGCGGCGGACAGCGGCGCCTCCACGCCCATGTACCAGTGCACGACGTCGATCCAGTGGGTGAGCAGGTCGGTCAGCATGCCGCCACCGAACGGCTTGAAGTGCCGCCAGCGCAGGAAGCGCTCGGCATCGAATGGCTGAAGGGCGGCGGGGCCGAGCCAGCCCTTCCAGTCGAGCTTGGCCGTCTCCACCTCGGGCAGGGGCCCGCCCCTCGCCAGTTGATACCAGTAGGTGTTGACGAAGGTCACCCGGCCCAGCTTGCCCGAATCCACGATCTGCTTGCCCAGGATCCAGTGGTCCCAGCTCCGCTGCTGCGTCCCCGTCTGCACGACCTGCTTCGAGGCCTCGACCGCCTTCACCATCGCCTCGCCCTCTTCGAGCGAATGCGAGACCGGCTTCTCCACGTAGACGTCCTTGCCGGCGGCGAGCGACTCGAGCGTCATCGTCTTGTGCCAGTGGTCGGGGGCGCCGATGAGGACGGCATCGACCGCCTTGTCGTCGAGGATGCGGCGGTAGTCGGGGACCTTCGCCGCCTTGCCCGCGGTGATGTCCGCCGCCTCCAGCAAGCGCGGCTCGTAGACGTCCGACACCGCCACCATCTCCTGGCCGGGCAGCTCCTGGAGCTGCTGCATGAGGCCACGGGCCCGCCCGCCGGTGCCGATCACGCCGATGCGAATGCGATCGTTCGCGCCCAGAACGGAGGCGGGGGCCAGGCGCGCGCCGGCCAGGAGGGCCGTGGTCGCGCCGAGGGACGTGCGGAGGAACCGGCGCCGGCCGGACGGATCGGGCCTGTCGGTCATCAGACTTCTCCTTTGGCGCGGGACCCTACCACGAACGGCCAGCCTCGCGTCTGGCGGCTCCGCGCCGTGTTAGCGTTACGCGCCCACTGACCGGAGGCTCTCCTGGACGACGCGGCAATTCCAGCGGCCGACACCGCGGCCCCGACGCGGGCCCGCTACGTCACCCTCGCGTTCGTGGTGCTGCTGGCCCTGATCACGTACATGGACCGCGTGGCGATCTCGGTGGCCGCGGCCGACATCCGCCGCGACCTGGGCCTGTCGCTCGTGCAGATGGGCTGGGCCCTGTCCGTCTTCGGCTGGGCCTACGCGCTGTTCGAGATCCCGGGCGGGTGGCTGGGCGACCGCATCGGACCGCGCCGCGTGCTGATGCGCATCGTCCTCTGGTGGTCGTTCTTCACCGCGTTCACGGGCTGGGCCTGGAGCCCGCGCTCGCTGATCGTCACGCGCGCGCTATTCGGCGCGGGCGAGGCGGGGGCCTTCCCCAACCTGACGCGGATCCTGACCGTCTGGCTGCCCGCGGGCGAGCGCGAGCGGGCGCAGGCCGTGGTGTGGCTGGCCACGCGCGTGAGCGGCGCCTTCACACCCACCCTGGTCGCCCTGATGATCGGAGGGCTGACCTGGCGCCGCACCTTCGAGGTGTTCGGGGCGATCGGGATGGTGTGGGCGCTCTTCTTCCATCGCTGGTATCGGGACGACCCGAGCCGGCATCCGCGGATGAATGCCGCCGAGCGGGCGTTGCTGCCGCCGGCACGCGAGTCGGCGGTGGCCGCCCGTGTCCCCTGGCGGCGCATCTTCACGTCGCGCGCGGTCTGGCTCTTGTCGCTCCAGTACATGTGCCTGGCCTACGGCTGGTGGTTCTACATCAACTGGCTGCCCACGTACCTGCGCGAGGCGCGCGGCACGAGCCTGAAGATGGGCGCCCTGCTCGCCGGCCTGCCCCTCCTGATGGGAGGCGCCGGCTGCCTCGTCTCGGCGGCCGCGATCCCGCGCCTGGCCCGCCGGACGGGCGTGGCCCGCGCGCGCCGCCTGGTCGCCCTCACCGGGTTCATCGGCGCCTCCGCCTCGATCGTCGCGTTCACGAAGGTCGCCGATCCCGTCCGCGCGATGCTCGTCCTGGGTCTGGCCGGCTTCTTCAACGATTTCGTGATGCCGGCGGCCTGGGCCGGCGCCATGGACGTGGGCGGCCGCTACTCCGGCACGGTGTCGGGCGCCATGAACACGCTGGGCAGCGTGGCGGGAGCGTCGTCGGTGATCGTCGTCGGATACCTGCTGACCTGGACCGGGAAGGACTGGACGCTCACGTTCCTGATCTCGGCTCTCATCTACGCGGCGGGCGCGCTCTGCTGGCTGTTCCTCGACTCCCACACGCCGCTGGAGCCCGCCGGCTAGAGTCCGTCCACCTTCAGTCCCAGTCGCCGTGCTTCCGCGAGGAGGCCCTGGGCCTCGCCGTCGTAGCCGGCGACGTTCGGGTGGAAGATCGAGCGCAGGAACCAGTTGTCGTCCGGCGTCGAGCAATACCCGTGGCCGCGTGAGTCCCTGAACCAGCGGTCGGAGGCGCTCCAGCCGAAGCGTCCGCGGGATTCCAGGATCAGCGCGTTCAAGGTGTCCACGAACGGCAGCGGCACCGCCGCCCCGCCCGCCTCCGGCGTGTAGGCGTAGACGCCGGGGACACGGTTGTCGGGAGCCGGATCGGAGAGCCCGAGCAGGGCCGTGCCGCCCCAGGCCCATTCCGATTCGCTGAGCCGCGGAGGACGAGGATCCCCGAGCGGCCGCCCGTCGATGAGGCCGTCGGGCACTCCGTCGAGGAGATCGCCCGGCTCGTCGACGGCGCCGCTCGGGCAGGTCTCGACTCGCGGCTGGCCGCTCCCGTCGAGGACGGGCCGGCCCTGGCCGTCCTTCACGAAGCGCGTGCTGAGATCCGGGTAGGTCACCGGGACCACGCGATCCTGGGCCACGAGGGGAATCCGCGGGATGATCAGCACCTGGGCGTCGTCGTCCCGTCCGGACGGGCCCGTGACCTCGCAGGGCCGGCCCTCGAAACCGGAGTCGAAACAGGCGGCCACGCTGGCCATGGTCTCGCGCAGCTCTCCGAGCTGCCGCTGCACCCGGTCGTGCAGGCGCTCGCCGTCGAGCAGCGAGAGCGGAGCATCCGGCTCCTTGATCAACTGCTCGATCACCTCCGAGAAGCGCACGTCGTTGCCGCCGATGCTGAAGGAGACGAAGTCGACGGCCTTGCCCGGGGGCAGGATCTGCTCGAGCTCCAGGATCTGGGGAGGCTGGCCGTTGTGGGCGCGCAAGAAGCCGGTGGTGGCGCGCGCGCCGCCGCAGGCCAGGTGGATGAAGGTCACCGAGGTCTCCTCGTCGGCCTTCTCCAGCGCGAGGGCGGCCGCCGCCTGGCCCGAGCGTCCGGTGCGCGTGCACTGGATCTGGTCGTAGTCGATGGACACCAGGCCGTTGCGTGAGTTCCCGGAGCCCGCGGAGTAGGAGTCGCCCAGGCCGACCACCACGAGGTTCCTCACGCTGAGCGTCCGAGTGGCCCGGCTCTCGTCTCCGGAGGCGTTCCGCGCGATCAGCTCGGCCTGATGCATGCCTTCGGCAAGGCGCACCGTGTGCAGGCACGACGTCGCCGGTTGCGGTGGCCCGCCGTCCACCGACCAGGAGAAGTCGTGGGCCCAGCTCGAGGCGCAGGCATCGAGGACGACCTCGTACCGTCCGTCCTCCGGGAACTTCGTCGAGATATTGCCGTTGACGCCGCGGATCAGCCGCCCCTGCGCGTTGTCGTAGTCGTCCACGAAGCCGTCGGGCCCGGGCGCGTCGGGCTCGCCGGGCGGCCGATCGGTCAGGACGTCGAGCGTCCGGTCGGCCATGCGCCAGCCCGCAACCGCCTGCGGGCGGGGTGTGCAGCCGACCAGGAACCCGAGCGCCGCCGCCGCGCCCACGGTGACTCGAGACATCAGCGCGCCGTCCAGCCGCCGTCCACGAAGAGCGAGCTGCCGGTCATGAACGACGAGGCGTCCGAGGCCAGCAGCACGACGATGCCCGCCAGCTCCTCCACCTCGCCCCAACGGCCCAGCGGGATGTTGCGCACGAACTCCTCGTACTTCGCGGGATCGTTCAGCAGCGCGCGGTTCATCTCGGTGCCGAAGGGGCCGGGGCAGATGGCGTTGACGGTGACGCCCGTCCCCGCCCACTCGAGGGCCAGCGCGCGCGTCAGGCCCGCCACGCCCGCCTTGGCCGAGGCGTAGGGCGCGCGGCCGGGAAGGGCGATCACGGAGAGGATCGAGCCCATGTTGATGATGCGGCCCCAGCCCCGCTTCACCATCTCGGGCCCGATCGCGCGCGAGCAGAGGAAGGGTCCCTTCAGGTTCGTGTCCACCACGGAGTCCCAGTCCGCTTCGCTCAGCTCGGACGTGGCGCCGCGGATGTTGTTGCCGGCGTTGTTGACGAGGATGTCGATCGGTCCCAGGCCCTGGGCCACGTCCGCGGCCAGCCGCGTGACGTCCTCGCTCCGGGTGACGTCCGCGGTGAAGGCCCGGGCCCGGCGGCCGGTGGCGGCGGCGATCTCCGCCGCCGCCTCCTCGACGCTCGCCCGCGTGCGGCCGGCCAGGGCCACGTCGGCTCCGGCCTCGGCCAGCGCGGTGGCCATCGCCTTCCCCAGGCCCTTGCCCCCGCCCGTGATCAACGCGACCTTGCCGCCGAGCCGGAACGTCTCCAGGACATGCCGGTGTGCCATTGTTCTGCTCCTCAGGCCGGAGATCGTCAGAACCCGCTCGGGCGCACCCAGAAGCTCTCTTCCCAGGTGCCCCCGACGGGGATGCTCTGCAGCTCCGTGTACAGGCCCTTGTGGGCGGCGTTCATCGCGTTCGTGATGCCCACCATCGGCTCGAAGCAGATGAAGCCGCGGTCCGGGGCGGGCGCGTAGACGACCGCGGCGCGGTACTTGCCGCCCATCGTCACGTCGAGCCGCTGGGAGCGGCCCTTCACGCTCATGACGGCCCGGCCCTGCGCGTCGCGGACGAGGTCGCCGAAGACGTGATCGAGGTCGTAGTCCTTCAACGCCACCGCCTGCGGGTTCGGGAACAGGCGCTCGATCGGCTGCGTCTCGCCGGTGGGGATCTTGTTCTCGGCCAGCAGCCACTGGCGGCGCGCCCCGATCGAGACCGTCCAGTCGTTGCGGGGCGAGTCCGTCAGCTGGAAGTACGGGTGGAACCCGATGCTCACCGGCATCGGCTCGAGGCTCAGGTTCTGGATGCGCGTGCGTACCTCGAGCACGCCGTCGGCCAGCCGGTGCGTGATCTCGATCGTGTGCGCGAAGGGGAACTGCTTCATCCAGAGCGGACCGCGGAAGAACTCGAGACGGCTCGTCACCCAGGCCGCGTCGGCGTCCGCGCGGGCCTCGACCACCTGCCACTGGGCGCTCCCGAGGAAGCCGTGGATCGGGACGGCGCCCTTGACGTTGCCCAGCTCCATGTCGAACGCGTAGCGCCGGCCGCCCGCGTAGAAGGCGGTCTCGTCGAGCCGGTTCGCCCAGGGGCCGAGGAACGGGATGCCGAACTGCCCGGCCCGCGGGTCGTCGATCGACGCGACCGGAAAGTACAGGACGTCGTGTCCCTTCACCCGCATCTGGAAGGTGACGTTTCCGCGAGAGGGCGCGATCGACACGACGACGTCGCGGCCGGTGTCGGTGAGCCGCACGGTCTGGCCGACCTGCTCCGCCCGGTAGGCGGCGGGCGGAGTCTCGGCGGCGACCGTGACCGCGGCGAGGAGGCAGAGGCCGAGCCGGGATGTCGTTCTCATGGGCGCTTTCGGCCGATAGGTTAGATCAAGCGGCGGACGGAAACCTATGCCTTCGTGACCGCGGCCCGCTTGCTTTCGTCCACCTTGGATGGGATACTGTCGGTGTTTCGCGCCTCTCCTCGATAGAGCCGCGTGCCACGGCGGCTCTTCCGGCGACTCCCCCGTTGATCTGACCCTGCCGGCCGGCCCCGCACGAGCGGGACCCGCGATCTGAAAGCAGAGTGCCTTTCCATGCCCTTCGCATCCCTGGGGCTCCGCCCCGACGTGCTCGGCGGCGTCCGCCAGCTCGGTTTCACCCGCCCCACTCCCGTCCAGGAGCACACGATCCCGCCCGCGCTCGCGGGCCGGGACGTCCTCGCCTGCGCCATGACGGGCAGCGGCAAGACCGCCGCCTTCCTGCTCCCGATCCTGCAGCGCCTGATCGATCAGCCGGCGCGCCGCACGCGCGCCCTGGTGCTCACGCCCACGCGCGAGCTGGCCGTGCAGATCGGCGAGCACCTGAGGGCGCTCAGCCCGAACTCTCGTCTCTCCGGGGCGACCGTCATCGGGGGCGTCGGCATGGGTCCCCAGGAGCGGGCGTTCCGTGACGGCGTTTCCGTGATCGTGGCGACTCCGGGGCGGCTCCTCGACCACCTGCGCTTCCCCTACGCCCGCCTGGACGGCATCGAGGTCCTGGTGCTGGACGAGGCCGACCGCATGCTCGACATGGGCTTCCTGCCCGACGTGCGCCGCATCCTGCGCCACCTGCCCGCCCACCGTCAGACCCTCTTCTTCTCGGCCACGATACCGCCGCCGATCACGGCCCTGGCGCGGCAGATGCTGCGCGACCCGGTCACGGTCACCCTGGAGCCGGCGACGCGCCCCGCCACCGGGATCACCCACTCCGCCTACCCCGTGGCCGCCGAGCTCAAATCGGCGCTCCTGGTGGAGCTGGTCAAGAGCGGCCAGGTGCGCAGCGTGATCGCCTTCACGCGCACGAAGCACCGGGCCAACCGCCTGGCCGACTACCTCGCGCGCAACGGGGTCTCGGTGGGGCGCATCCACGGCAACCGGAGCCAGTCGCAGCGCACGGAGGCGTTGTCCGGCTTCAAGGCCGGCCGCTTCCCGGTGCTGGTGGCGACGGACATCGCGGCGCGCGGCATCGACGTCGACGCCCTCTCGCACGTCGTCAACTTCGACGTTCCGAACAACGCCGAGGACTTCGTGCACCGGGTGGGCCGTACGGCGCGCGCCAGCGCCACGGGCGCGGCGTTCGTGCTCGTGTCCCCCGCCGAAGAGTCCGACCTCAAGTCCATCGAGCGTGCCATCGGGCAGCGGCTGCCGCGGGTCACCCTGCCGGGCTTCGACTACTCGAGGAGGCCCGCCGAGAAGCTCGAGGTGCCGCTGGCGCAGCGCTTCGCCCGGATGCGTCCGGGGAACCGAAGCCACGTGAGAAGCGACCGGCACTCGTCCGGGCGTCCGTCCGGGCGTCCGTCCAGGCGCCCGTCCGCGCGTCCGGGCTCGCGACGCCGGACGGCCTAGCTCCCGGACCTCTCGATTTCCGGAACTCCCGCCGGGCGGCGTGCGTCTAACCGCACAGCCTTCCCTGGAGGTCCGGCATGAGTGTGCTCACCGACCTGCGCTACGCCGTGCGGCTCTGGAAGCGCCATCCCACCGTGGTCGTGGTGGCCGGGCTCTCCCTCGGCCTCGGCGTGGGGGCGACCACCACGATGTACAGCGTCGTGAACCGGGTCGCCCACTACGACCTCGGGTTCAAGGACGTGGACCGCATGGTGATCCTCTGGAGCACGGATCCGGAGCGGGGAAACCAGGAGGACGCCCCGACGTGGGAGATCGTGCAGGCCATCCTCAAGGACGGGAGCTCGTTCGAGTCCTTCGGGATGGCCCAGCTCGGCGGGGCGCCGGTGACCCTGGCCGGGACCGCGGAAGCGAGCCGGGTGCTGCAGATGCCGGTGGACGTGAACGGCCTGTCCGTCGTGGGGGTGGCACCCCTGCTCGGCCGCGTCTACCGGCCGGAGGACTTCGGCGACCTGATCAAGCAGAAGGAGGCCCGGTCCATCGTCATCGCGTACGACACGTGGCAGCGCCGCCTGGGCGGGATCAAGGACGTGATCGGGTCGTCCTTCCACGTGGACGGCGAGCCGCGGACCGTGATCGGGGTGATGCCGCGCGGGTTCAAGCTCATCCCCTGGGCAGACCACATCGCGTTCTGGGCCGCGAACGACCTCAGCCGGATCCCCCAGGCGCGCTGGATGACCGCCATCGGCCGCGTGAAGCCGGGGGTCTCGATGGCGGCGGCGGAGGCGGAGGCCACGAGGATCAGCCGGCAGGTGCTCGAGGCCCGGGGCGAGAAGCCCGGCAAGCGTGGAGCGCGGGTGGTGCCGCTCCACGAGGCCATGTTCGGGCGGCCGGAGGTCGTGCTCAAGTTCCTGCTCGGCGCGGTCAGCTTCGTCCTGCTCATCGCCTGCGCGAACGTGGCCAACCTGCTCCTGGCCGCGGGGGCGGCCCGGCAGAAGGAGCTGGCCCTGCGGGCGGCCACCGGGGCCAGCCGCGGCCGGCTGGTCCGGCAGCTCCTCACCGAGAACCTGCTCCTGTCGCTGGTCGGCTGCGGGTGCGGCCTCATCGTCGCCTTCTGGGGGACGCGCCTGTTCGCCCTCATCGTGCCCACCGACTTCCCCGAGTTGCTGCGCGACATCCACGTCGACGGGCGCGTGCTCGGCTTCGCCCTCCTCGTGTCCGTGACCTCGAGCCTCATCTTCGGCCTCGTGCCCGCGCTGCGCGCCTCCCGGATCGACCTCGTCGAGATCATGAAGGAGGGCGGCCGGGGCGGAAGCGGGCGCCGCCGGGGCCGGGGCGCGCTGCTGGTCGCGGAGGTGGGGCTGTCGATGGTCCTCCTCGTGGGCGCGGGCCTGATGATGCGCGCGCTGCTGCGCGAGCAGCGCAGCCTCCCGGGCTTCGACACCCGGAACCTGCTCACCGCCGACATCCTCCTCGGCGGGACCAAGTACTTCGACAAGACGCCCCAGGACATGAACCTGGTGACGCCGCAGGTGGAGCTCTTCTACGACGGTCTCCTCGAGAAGGTGCGCGCGATCCCGGGCGTGGCGCGGGCGGGCATCGGGAGCCGGCTTCCCCAGAGCGTCTGGACGCACCCGTTCGCCATCGTGGGCCGGCCCGTGCCCGAGCCGGGCAAGGAGCCCCAGGCCGACCTGAGCGAGGTGGACTCCCAGTTCTTCGACACCCTCGGGATCAAGCTGCTGCGCGGCCGGTCGATCCAGGAGCGCGACGTGGCCAGCTCTCCCTGGGTGGCCGTCGTGAACAAGGCGTTCGCGGACAAGCATTTTCCCGGCGCGGATCCCATCGGCCAGGCCATCCGCCTCTCGATCGGGCCCGGCGGATCGGGCACGGTGGAGGAGCCGCAGCCCCGGGAGATCGTCGGCATCGTGGCCAATGTCGGCTATCCGAGCTTCTTCCGGGAGACTCCGTCCGCGGTCTACGTCCCCTTCCGGCAGCACGTCTGGCAATACGGGCGCGAGGACGAGTGGATCCACACCCGCAAGGCCCTGGTCGTGCGGGGATCGGTGGACCCGCTGACCCTCGTCCACTCCATCGAGGGCGCCCTCCACGAGGTGGACAAAGACCAGGCCGCCCACGACTTCATGACCATGGACCAGCGGGTCGCGAGCTCGCCGTCGGTCACGAACAGCCGCTTCTTCGCCTCTCTCTTCACCACCTTCGGCGTCCTGGCCATCCTCCTGGCGATGGTCGGCGTCTACGGAGTGATGTCGTGGGTCGTCAGCCAGCGGACGAGCGAGTTCGGCATCCGCATGGCGCTGGGGGCGCGCGCCCGCGACGTGGTGACGATGCTGCTCGGGCAGTCGCTGCGGCCCATCCTGGTCGGGCTCGCCCTGGGCGCGCTCGGCGGCTTCGGCCTGAGCCGTCTCCTCAACCGCATCTTCTGGGAGCTGACCTCCGCCGACCCCATGGTCTTCGCCGGCATCGGCGCGCTGATGCTGGCGGCGGCCCTGGCCGCGGCCTGGGTCCCCGTCCATCGAGTGACTCGCATCGACCCGCAGCAGGCGCTGCGGTACGAATAGCCGCCTGGCGCCGCGGCTACTCGCGGCCCTCGATGTGCGCCTTGAGGTGCTTGGCCAGCGATTCGGCCGAGCTCTGCTTGCCGTGGGCCGAGTTCTTCTTGCGGGTGGCGTACGCGTACACCACGGTCCCCGTGTGGAGGTCCCAGACGCTCATGGTCGCGACCTCGTCCGGTCCCGTCTGCCAGAGATAGAGGAGCTTGCGGCCCACGCTCGGGTCCTTGCTGTCCGCGATCCCGGCGATCTGGAAGTCCGCGCCTTCGCGGCGGTTGAGC
>JBGPBV010000140.1:0-17537 GCA_041481445.1 Vicinamibacteria bacterium | reverse complement strand
GAGGCCGTCGGGATCGCTGCCCCAGGACCAGATCTTCTTGGTGGGCGCGTCCAGCGGCGACGAGTAGTGCACCACGCCCGCCTTCGTGCGCGGATGGTAGACGCCCATGAACGGCTCGCGGCTGCCGTGGCTGAACTCCGACACCGGCCCGAAGGTGTGGTTGCCGACCACGCGCAGGTCCACGCCCGCCTTGTTCACGGGCCACGTGTCCACGTCCCGGAAGCCGTGGGAGGCGGTGAAGCGCATGGGGTACTCGATGCGCGTGTCGTCCCACGCACGCACACCCGCGTTCGTCCACCAGTAGAAGCGGTGCCGGGTGTCGCTGCGGTTGTAGAGGGCCACGTCCTGCTCGAGCCGGGCCAGGCCCGGCCGCAGGGTCAGGGCCACCCGCCACGCCATCCGATAGGCCCGGTCCTGGTTGCCGATCCAGATGGACGCGCTGCCGTCGGGGTGGCGCTCGACGGCGTAGTCCACGGGCGAGGCGGTGACCCAGTTGTGGGACACCGGGAAGTTGAACTCGATGCCGAGCGCCGTCCAGGCTCCGCGATAGGCGATCCGCGCCTTCTTGATGGACGTGTTCGCGTAGAACATGTCCTGGCCGGTGGCCTTGTCGACGCAGCGGTAGAGGTGCCCGCCGAGGTCCGGCAGCACCGTCACCTTCAGGTACTCGTTCTCGAGGTTCAGCGTCCGCCAGCGGGTGGGTGCCCGCCGGTCGGTCAAGTTGTAGCGGAGGGTGTACGGATAGTTGAAGCGGCCGGTCTCGAACGCGTCGAACGGCGGGTTCACGTCGGGAAGGCCTTCCTCGTAGGTCGGCAGCTCGAGGTGGTCCTCCCACACGCGGACGGACGACCCCGACGGCGGTGATGCGGCGGGTCGCGGCGCGGCGGCCGGCGGGGACGCAGTGAGAGCGAGCGGGGAGAGCGCGAACGCCAGCCCGATCGTGACGAGGAGGGTCGTCCGGCATCGCGGCGCGTGCACGCTCACCTCGGATCGAGGCGATTCTAGGCGAGAGACGGAAGAAAAACGCAAGGCAAGATCAAAAAAGGAAAGATTTCGAAAGTGAGGAGGCGGAAGCCGTATCCAGGAAGAGGCGGGCGTCCGGATGTCGCCGCAGGATCGAAGCCGGGCAGGCGCAGGTGACCGGCCCCTCGAGGGCGGCGGCGATGGCCGCGCGCTTGGCCGGTCCCGGGACGATCGCCACCGCGTGGGGGACGCGCAGGAGGAACGGGATCGACAGGGAAAGCGCGGTGCGCGGAACCTCGTCGAGGCTCGCGAACGATCCGTCGTGGACCTGCTGGGAGCGGCACCGCTCGTCCAGCTCGACCACCCTCACGTCCGCGGTCTCGAAGAAGTCGCACATCGGAGGGTCGATGAACGCGAGATGGCCGTTCTCGCCGATCCCGAGCACGGCCAGCATCGGGCGCTCCGCGCGGAGCAGCGCCGCGTAGCGGACGCACTCCGCCTGCGGGTCCGGCGCCTCTCCGGCCAGGCCGTGGAACGCCTTCACGGGCACGCGCGCGAGCAGCCGATCGAGGAGGAACTTGCGGAACGAGGCGGGATGCCGCGCGTCCACACCCACGTATTCGTCGAGGTGGAAGGCGGTGATGAGCGGCCACGGGACCGTCGGGTCGTCGCCGAGCGCGGCCAGGAACTCGTTCTGCGACGGCGCCGACGCCAGGATGACGGCGGCCCGGCCGTCGCGCTCGACGTCCCCCCGCAGGCGCGCGGCGACCACTGCCGCCGCCGCCCGCCCCATCGACGCCCGATCCGGATGGACCTCGACCTCCAGCCGCCCCCGCGCCGACCGGCGGGGACCTTCCCCCTCGCCGCCGTCCGGCGACGGCTCGCGGAGCGCCGCCGCCGCCCAGCGCGCGAAATGCGGGAGCGCCGTCTCCGGCTCCTCGAGCGCGGGATGCCAGCGCTTCTCCCACTCGAACGACACCCAGCGGTCGTAGGCCTGGGCGCGGAGCAGCCACAGGACGCGCTCCGGCGCGAACGAGCCCTGCCCGGGCAGCCTCGGCGACCAGCCGCGACCCTCCCCGCCGGGGTCGCGCGCCACGTCCTTGAGGTGCACGTGGCGGACGCGGCCGCCCAGCGCGGGCCAGCCGTCCGCGGGGTCCTCGCCCTGCTCGAAGGCGTTGGCGGGATCCCAGAGCACGCCGACCAGGGGCGAGCCCACGGCGGCGACCACGCTCATCGTCTCCGCCGCCCGCGCGAAGTCGCCGTGCGACTCGATCCACACCTCGACGCCGTACGGCCGCGCCGCCTCCGCCAGCCGTTCGAGCGCCTCCACGATGAAACCGCGGGTGGACGAGCGGTCCTGGCCGGGCTGGATGCGGTCGCCGAACACGCGGATCCCTCCCGCGCCCAGGCGGGCGGCCAGCTCCAGCGACCGCGCCGCCTCCGCGATCGCGGCCCCCCGGGCCGCCGCGTCGGGATGATGGAAGAACGACCGGGTGTCCACGCAGGAGACGCCGAGGCCGGCGTCGCGCAGCCGCGCGCGCGTCTCGAGCAGCCCGGCGCCGCCGAGCTCCGGCCGCGCCCACAGCGCGTCGTCGCCTTCGACGAAGCGCAGCTCGATGCCGTCGTAGCCGTGCCGGCCGGCGGCGTCGACGATGGCGGCCAGGCTCCACGAAGGGCAGCCGAGAGTGGAGAAGCTGAGCTTCACGTCATCCTCCGGAGCATGGATGCTCTCACGCGGTTGCGGACGGGCTCACCCCGGAAGAAGCGCTCGAGATCGGCCAGCACGATGTCCGCGATGGCCAGCCGCACGTCGCGCGGGCCGGCGCCCACGTGCGGGGTGAGGACGGCTCCGCGCGCGCGGCGCAGCGGATGGCGCGGCGGGAGCGGCTCCTCGGGGTCGGTCACGTCCAGCGCGCAGCGCAGGCGGCCGGACCTCACCTCGCGCGTGAGCGCGGGCAGGTCGACGAGGCCGCCACGGGCGACGTTGACGACGGTGGCCCCGTCGGGCAGACGCCGCAGGGCGGCCGCGTCCAGCCGGCCGCGCGTGCGGTCGGTCAGGGCGGCGGCGAGGACGAGGTGGCGCGAGCGGGAGAGGACCTCCGGCCAGGACGCGGGCGTCGCCCCCGCCCGCCGTATCGCGCGCGCGGGCACGAAGGGATCGTGCACGAGGAGACGCGGGCGGAACGGCGCGAGCAGGAGGGCGATGGCGCGGCCGATCCGCCCGAAGCCGAAGAGGCCGACGGTGGCGCCGCGCAGCGTCTCGGGGCCGGCGCCGTCCCGGTGCAGGCGGGCGTAGATCCCGCGGGACGGACGCCGCAAGGCCTCGCGATAGGCGTCCAGGTTGCGCGCGGCGTGGAGCAGGAACGCGACCGCCAGCTCCGCGACCGGCGCCGCCATGGGCTCGGGCGCATTCGTGATCGTGAGGCGCGAGAACAGCGGCGCCGCGAACCGGCCCTTGACCTCGCCCCCGCAGTGGCCGACCACGCGCAGGTGCGGGGCCAGGCGGGACAGCTCGGCGCCGAAGCGCGGGCTGTCCCAGGTCGTGATGAGGGCCTGGGCGTCGCTCAGCGCGGCGCGCACGGGAGCGCTCAGGGTGGCGGACGACAGGCGCGTCCACTCGAACGATCGGCCCAGGCGGCGGCGGCGGCGCGCGTCGAAGAACGACTCGAACAGCGGGCCCGGGGCGAGGACGACCAGGCGCGGCTTCGGCCGCGCGCGACCGCGCACGCTCAGATGACCTTGACCAGGCCGCGCCCGGACTCCGCGGTGTTCCGGACGAGCGCGACCGCGAGGACGGCCGCCCCCAGCGGCACCAGGCTGGCCGTGACGAGGATGGGAGTGAACGAGAACCGGTCGGCCACGATCCCGATGAGGTAGGTCGAGACGAGCGTGCCCGCGCCCGCGGCCGCGCCGGCCAGACCCGCCACCGACGCCACCGCGCGGCTCTCGAAGAGGTCCGCGGGCAGGGCCAGGGCCATCGTGGACATGACCGCGTACGAGAACGTCGCGATCGCAAAGCAGGCCACCAGCACCAGGAACCGCGAGGAGAGGGCGGCCGGGATCAGCGCGAGGACGCCGAACCCCCCGGCCACGATCAGCGTGCGCCGCGCCCGGCCCACGCTCCAGCCGCGCTGGATGAGCGCGCTCGACACACCGCCGCCGAAGAAGTTGCCGAGATCGGCGGCCAGGAAGGGGACCCAGAAGCCGAGCGCGGTCTCCTCCAGGCGGAAGCCCCGGCTCACCAGGTAGATCGCGAACCAGTCGGTGATCATGAACCAGACGGGATCGGTCAGGCCGCGGGCGGCCAGGGTGCCCCAGGTCTGCCTCTGCGCGAGCAGCCGGCGGGTGCCGACGGGCTCCGCGGGGGCGGCCGCCGTGTCGCCCGCCTGCTCCTGCGCGCGGTCGGCCAGGATCATCTCCCTCTCCGCCGCCCCCAGGCGCGGATGGCTCTCCGGCGGGTGGTAGCTGCGACGCCAGGCGATCACCCACAGGAAACCGAGGGTGCCCGTGATCACGAAGGCCGGCCGCCAGCCGCCGAGATAGGCATAGAGGAACGGCACCAGGACGGAAGCGATGGCGGCGCCGAACGAGGATCCGCTGTCGAAGAGCGCCACCGCCCACCCGCGCTCGCGGCGCGGGAACCACTCGGCGACGGCCTTGGTCGCTCCCGGCCAGTTGCCCGCCTCGCCGACGCCGAGGAGGAAGCGCAGGGAGCAGAAGCTCTTGAAGCCCGTGGCCAGCGACGTGAGCATGGCCACCGCCGAGTACCAGAGCACGGTCAGGGTGAGCCCGTTGCGCGTTCCGAAGCGGTCGAGCAGCCGGCCCCCCACCGCCTGCATCACCGTGTAGGCGAGCCGGAACGCGATGATGATCCAGGCGAAGTTCTCGTTCGACCACCCGAACTCGCCCTTGAGGTGCGGGGCGAGGACGCTCAGCGTCTGCCGGTCGATGTAGTTGATGACGGTCGAGGCGAAGAGCAGGAGGCCGATCCACCACCGGTACTTCCCGGTCATGCGCGCGCCGTCCTCATGCGATCCACGCGCTCGAGACCTTCGGCCGCAGCGCGTCCACGTCCTCGCGCCGCACCCATCCCGTCTCCGGCGACAGCGTGTTGGCCGCCCCGCAGGCCACGCCGAGGCGCAGGACGTCCTCGATCCCGTCTCCGCGGGCCAGGCCCACGGCCACGCCGCCGAGCAGGCAGTCCCCCGAGCCGACCGGATGCGCGGCCTCCGGCACCGACACCCAGGCGTGGGCGACGCGCCCGTCGCGCGCCGCCACCGCGCCCGCCGCGCCCAGGGACACGATGACGACCGCGATCCCGCGCGCAC
Organism: Vicinamibacteria bacterium; assembly: GCA_041481445.1. Taxonomy (GTDB): domain Bacteria; phylum Acidobacteriota; class Vicinamibacteria; order Fen-336; family Fen-336; genus AA29. Next base: position 12,246 of record JBGPBV010000140.1, on the reverse strand, counting down.
CCAGCGCCAGGGCCACGCGCGCTCCCGCCGGAGGCCCGTCCACCGTCTCTCCCGTGAGCGCCTCCGCCTCGTCGCGATTGGGCTTGACCAGGAAGGGTCCGGCCTCGACCGCCGCCCGCAAGAGAGGGCCGCTCGTGTCGACGAGGCACCGCACGCGCGACTCGCGCAGCCCTCTCACCAGGCGCGCATAGGCGTCGTCCTCGAACCCGGGCGGCGCGCTGCCGGACAGGACGGCCACTACCGACTCGCGGGCCAGGGCGAGGAAACGCCCTCGCAGCTCCTCGCGCGTGGCCGGATCCGTCTCCGGCCCCGCCTCCAGGATCTCGGTGACGCGCGCGCCGCCCTGGTCGCGGATGGCGAGGCAGGTCCGGAGGGTCCCCCTCGTCTCCACGCCGTGGAACTCCACGCCGCGCGCTCCCAGCACGTCCTCGAACTGCCGGCGGTGCGCGGCGTCGATCAGCCCGAGGAGGCGGACGGGCTCGCCCAGGGCGGCCACGGTGAGCGCGACGTGCAGCCCCTTGCCTCCCGGCCACGCGCGCGCGCCGTGCACGCGATGGACCGCGCCCGGACGCAGGAGGTCGAGCTCGAGGGCCTTGTCGATCGAGGTATTGAACCCGCCGACGGTGATCACGCGCGCCCGCCGCCGTTCACGAGACGGAAGCGACCAGCCGCTCGGCTTCCGCGTGGTCGGCCTGGTGGCCCGTCCCTCCCAGCGCGCGCGTGGAGAGGCTCCCGCAGGCCGCCCCCCAGAGCAGGCACTCGCGCAGCGGCCGGCCGGAGAGCCAGGCATGAAGGAAGCCGGCGTCGAAGGAATCGCCCGCCCCCGTCGTGTCCACCGGCTCCGTCCGGAACGCCGGCACCTCCAGCGGCCGGCCCTGGTCGAGGGTCAGGCAGCCGTCCGCGCCCCGCTTGGCCACGATGCGCGTGTGCCCGTTGTCGAGCCCTCGCAGCGCCTCCGCGAGGTCGGCGGTTCCGGCGACCGCGCGCAGCTCGACGTCGTTCGGGAAGAAGAGGTCGGCCTCGGCCAGCGTGTCGACGATGTCGCGGCCCCAGCCCTCGTGAGGATCGAACCCCGGATCGAGGGAGGTGGTGAGGCCGGCGGCGTGGGCGCGCGCGAAGAGCGCGCGGCACCCCGGCCGCAGCCCTTCCTGGAGGTAGTACGACGAGACGTGGAGATGAGCGAACCCGTCGAGCGCCTCGTCGGTCACGTCCTCCGCGCGCAAGGCGCCGATCGAGCCCACGTACGACACGAGCGCGCGGTCGCGCGGCGAGGTGAAGGAGACGGTGAGCCCGGTCTTCAGCCCGGGGTCACGCACCACGCGGGCGACGTCGACGCCGGCCGACCGCATCGTCTCCACGCAGAAGTCCCCCCAGGGGTCCGCGCCCGCCTTGCCGAGGAAGGAGACGGGAGTGCCCAGGCGCGCCAGGCCCACCGCGCAGATCGCGGACGCGCTGCCCAGCGTCAGCACGGCGTCCTCGACCAGGATCTCCTTGCCCAGCGTGGGCAGGGCGTCCCTGCCCTGGAGGATGAGGTCCACGTTGATCTCGCCGGCCACGAGGACGCGCTTCATCGCGCGGGAGCGCTCTCCTCAGCTCCGGCGGTGGATCGCGAAGTCCTCCACCACCCGGCTGATCACGCCGTCGTCGGACGGCATGTCCGGCCGGAGCCCCACGGACAGGCAGCGGAAGAAGGCGAGGAGCTGCCCGACCAGGACGTCGAGCACGGGGGCGCCCTCGTCGCCGACCGCGTCCAGGCCCGCCACGTCCACCACGAGGTCCTCGGGAGAGGCGAGGTCCGCGGGGACGTCCTGCCCCACGATCACCTTGCTCGCGCCCAGCCGCTTGCGGTTCAGCTCGCGCACGAGGTCGGACTCGTAGGCGCGCACCACCGGGTCCACCGAGAGGAAGCAGACGACGAGGGCCTCCCCGTTGAGCGCGGCCATGGGCCCGTGCCGCAGCCCGAGGTAGGTCTCCGGGAACGTGGTGACCTGGCCCGCCGTCATCTCGAGCATCTTGAGCGCGCTCTCGCGGGCGGACCCGTAGCGGCAGCCGCTGCCCAGGTAGACCGCCGAGCGGTAGGCGCTCCGCGCCACGCGGGCCAGGGCGTCGGCGTGCCGCAGGAGCAGCTCGGCCCCCAGCCGGGCCAGCGCCTCCCCGCGGCACCGATAGCCGTCGGGATCCCGGACGAAGCCCAGGAGCTGGCTGGCCAGCACCATGTTCGTGAAGCTGCTGGTCATCACCAGGCTGCGGTCGCACGTCTTGTCGTCGAGCACGACCGTGGTGACGCGGGCATCGCCGGGGTAGCTCGTGGCCAGGCGGCCCAGGCGATTGCACGTGATCACGAGGTGCCGGCATTCCGGCGCGCTGTCGTGGAGCGTGTCCACGACCCCGCAGCTCTCGGGGCTGTTGCCAGAGCGGGCGAGGGACACGACGAGGCACGGCCCCTTCGGCGCCAGCCGGCCGCTCGGATGGGTGAGCACCTCCCCGGCCGCGACCGCGTGCACGGGCAGCCGGAGGCGGGCCTGCAGCGCCGGCGAGAGGCACTCGCCGGCGTAGAGCGAGCTCCCCGAGCCCGTGAAGACGATCGTGCCCGGGTGTCCGTCGGCGGTGACGTGGGCGAGCGCGCCCTGCACCGCCGGCAGGCGGTCGAGCGCGATGGCGGTGGTCTCGAGCCAGGTCAGGGGCTGCTGGCCGATCTCGCGCAAGGTGTGGCCGTAGCCCTGCAGGTCGCGGTCGTCGGCTCGAGCGGCCAGGAGCCGGCCGACGTCTCGCGACCGATCAGCCAGGAACGCCAGCCACCCGTCGACCGAGCCGCGCAGATGTGCCCCGACCTCCGAAGCCTGCTGCGGGAGATCCGGCGCGGATGGAGTCATGGCGCTCGATTGACAGCGAAGGGACTCTACCTTAAAAGGAAAGCGACTGAAGGCTATCGAAATGAAACGAAAGAGTCAATCCATCTTGAGGGCGGTCAGCGCGCCTTCCGCGACCTCGCGGCCGTCGCTGGGCTCGCTCGCCGTCTCGCACGGCAAGCGCGTGCGGCTCTGGAGGATGCTGTACGGCCATGGCGTGCGGAACGGGACCCTGGCCGTGCTCCCGCTCGATCAGGGCCTCGAGCACGGCCCCACCGACTTCTTTCCCAACCCGGCCGCCCTGGATACGGACTTCCAGTTCCGGCTGGCCGTGGAGGGCGACTATTCCGCGATCGCCCTGGGCATTGGCCTGGCCGAGAAGTACATGAAGGACTACTGCGGCCGCGTGCCCCTCGTCCTCAAGCTCAACGGCAAGACCAACATCGCGGATGACGGCGAGGCGGTCTCGCCCCTGTCGGCCAGCGTCGAGGACGCGGTGCGCCTGGGCGCGGACGCCGTCGGTTTCACCCTCTACGTGGGCTCGCCCCGCGAGGACGTCGGCATCCGGGACTTCCAGAAGGTGCGCCAGGACTGCGAGCGCCTGGGCATGCCGATCGTCATGTGGGCCTATCCGCGCGGCCGCGCCGTCAACGCCAAGGGGGGCAAGGGCACGCTCTACGCCCAGGACTACGCGGCGCGCGTCTCCGAGGAGCTGGGGGCGGACATCGTGAAGCTCCACGAGCCCGAGGAGGACAACGAGCGCTGCCCCGAGCCCTACCGCTCGCTGCGCGAGCCCGCACCCGCCCGCCTGCGCCGCGTGGTGCGCTCGGCGGGACGTGTGATGGTGCTCTTCTCCGGAGGCGTGAAGCAGGACAACGACGCCGCGGTGACGCGGAAGGTCGCGACCTACATGGACGCGGGAGCCACCGGCGTGATGTTCGGCCGCAACATGTGGCTCCGCTCTTTCGACCAGGCCCTGGCCCTCACCCGCCAGGTCCACCGTATCCTCGGGCGTCACCCCCGATAGCCGGGCCCGCCGTCTTCCGGAGGAGGATCCATGAAGGTGAACCGAAGGCAGTGGCTGGGGCGAGTGGCCGCGGGCGGCGCGGGCGCCCTGCTGCCGTTGCGTGAGGCGAGGGGAGACGCGGCGCCGCCCCTGGCCAGGCCCTCCCCGGCGGCGAAGGCCGGAGACGGCGCCTGCCCGCTGGCCCTGAAGGATTTCCAGCCCCGCAGCATGCTCCACGTCGCCGAGAACAAGGTGGAGCGCGCGCGCTTCCCCGTCATCGACGTGCACGCGCACTTCTCGTGGTCCGGCGGCCTGAAGGGCACCGACACCATCCAGTTCCTGGCCGGGCCCGAGCAGATCCTCCCGGTGATGGACCGCAAGAACGTCCAGACGATGTGCAACCTCACCGGCGGCACCGGGCCCGCTCTCGAGAGCGCGATCAAGCGCTTCGACCTGGCCGCGCCCGGGCGCTTCCTCACCTACACGGAGCCGATGTGGGCACGCACGAGCGAGAGGGGCTATGCGCAGGCGCAGGCGGACGAGATCGAGAAGGCGAAGCGGGCGGGCGCGCGCGGCCTGAAGGTCCTGAAGACCCTCGGGCTCTTCCTGCGCGAGAACGTCACGTCGGGGCCGCTGGTCAAGGTGGACGACCCGCGCTTCGATCCGATGTGGGACGCCTGCGGGAAGGTGGGCCTCCCCGTCTCCATCCACGTCTCCGATCCCGAGGCCTTCTTCACGCCGATCGACCGCTTCAACGAGCGCTATGACGAGCTCGGGAACCATCCCGACTGGTCGTTCCACGGCCGCGACTTCCCGAGCAACGCGGAGATCCTGGCCGCGCGCGACCGCCTGCTGGCGCGCCACCCCGGCACGCAATTCATCCTCCACCACGTGGGCCACGACGCGGAGAACCTGGCCTTCGTGGGCGAGACCCTCGACCGCTTCCCGCACACCACGGTCGAGATCGGCGCCCGCATCGGCGAGCTGGGGCGGCAGCCGCGCACGGCGCGGAAGTTCTTCGAGAGATACCAGGACCGAATCCTGTTCGGCACGGACGCCGTCCCGCCGCCGGACGGCGATCACTACCCGCAGCAGGTCTTCAAGGACGAGCTGTACGAGATCTACTACCGGTTCCTGGAGACGGAGGACGAGTACTTCGACTACGCGCCGGCGCCGGTGCCGCCGCAGGGACGCTGGCGCATCTACGGCCTGGGCCTTCCGGAAGGGATCCTGAAGAAGGTCTACCACGACAACGCCGCGCGCATCCTCGGCCTGCAGGGATGAGGCGCCGCCGGGCGGGCCTGGCCGCGGCCGGCCTCGCCTCCCTGGTCGCGGGCAGGGCGGCCGCCGCCGACGCTCCCCGAGAGTACGTGGTGGCCGCGGTCACGGAGAGCGCGGGGCTCCTCGACGGGAAGGACGACGCCTGGCGCGCGGCCTCTACCGTCCAGTGGGGTCCGCGGGGCTACGACACGACCTTCCGCGCGCTCTGGACGCCCGACGCCCTCTTCCTGCGCTTCGACGCCCGCGACCCGTCGCCCTGGCACACCATGACCAGGCGCGACGAGCACCTGTGGGAGGAGGAGGTCGTCGAGGTCTTCCTCGACCTCGCCCGCACCGGCCGTGACTACTACGAGCTCGAGGTGAGTCCCGCGAACGTCGTGTGCGACGTCCTCATGATCCAGCCCTCGCCGGACAAGAAGCTCGATCTCGGGTGGAACCTCGCCGGGCTCGAGACGCGAGTCGTGCCCTTCCACGACACCGGGGCCGGTGTGACGGGATGGACGACCCTCGCCCGGCTGCCGTTCGCGGGCCTCCGCGCGCTCCCTTCCGCGACGGGCGTGGCGCTCCCTCCGCGCGCCGGCGACCGGTGGCGCTTCAACCTCTTCCGCATCGAGCGGCCCGGCGGCCCGGCCCATCCCGAGCAGGGCGCGATCGAGGCCGCCTGGTCGCCGACCGGCCAGCCCAGCTTCCACGTGCCGGCCGCTTTCCGCGACTTCGTGTTCGCGGCCCCCGTGCCCGCGGCCGCACGACCTTGAGCCGGCGCGCGCAGCCGACCGCCCGGCTCCGCGACCTGCGCCCCGAAGACGTGACCGGCGCCTGGCGGCTGAGCCGTCTCGCCCACTGGAACCAGCGGGAGGAGGACTGGCGGTTCCTCCTCGAGCGAAACCCCGGTCGGTTCGTGGCCGCCATCGTCGAGGACCGCGTGGTGGGCACGGGCGGCGCCGCGTGCTACGGCGACGCGCTGGCGTGGGTCTGCATGATCCTGGTGGACCCCGCGTACCGCGGCCTGGGCCTCGGGGCCGGCCTCACCCAGGCCGTGCTGGATCGGGTGCGGGGGCTCGAGAGCGTGGGCCTCGACGCCACTCCGGCCGGCCGGCCCGTCTATGCCGCGCTCGGGTTCGCCGAGCACGGCGGCTGGCGACGGCTGTTCCGCGCGCCGGGGACGGTGGCGGCGGCGCCGGCAGGGCCGTCGGGAGGCGCTTCGATCCGCGGCATGACGGAGGCGGACGTGCCGCGCGTGGCCGCGCTCGACCGGACGGTCTTCGGCGCGGATCGTGGTGAGCTCCTCGGTTGGATGCGCGCGAGGGCACCGGGATCGGCCTGGGTCATCGACGGCGTTGGCGTTGGCGAGGACCCGGCCGCGTACTGCTTCGGCCGGCCAGGCGATCACTCGTTCCAGGTCGGTCCGATCGTGGCGCCGACCGTCGAACGCGGCCGCGACCTCCTGCGCGCGGCGCTGGACGGCGTGGCCACGTCGCGCGTGGTCGTGGACGCTTTCGACGCCCGCGAGGACTGGCGCGACGTCCTGCGCGCGCTCGGCTTCGAGGAGGAGCGTCCGCTCACGCGGATGTACCGCGGCGCGCCCCCGGCGGCCCCGCGGGCGGGCTGGCAGCTCGCGATCCTCGGGCCGGAGTTCGGGTAGGCCGCTCAGCCGCCCCGCCGTCCCGAGATCTCGGCCAGCGTGCGCGCCACGTCGGGCTGGTTGGGGTCGAGCCGAAGCGACTCGCTCAACGCCGCCGCCGCTCCCGCCCGATCGCCCAGCGACAACCGCGTCAGGCCCAGGCCGTTGAGGGCCATGCTCGACCGCGGCCCCACGGCCAGGGTCCGCTCGAAGTAGGGCAGCGCCTCCGCGGGGCGGCCGGTGGAGGCGAGCGCGCCCGCCAGATAGAGGAGGGCCTCGCCGCTCGTGGGCTCGCGGTCGACCGCCTTGCGGAAGAGCGCGATCGCCTCCTCCGTCCGGCCCGCACGCATGCGCAGCACGCCCGTCTTCGTCATCGCGCCCGCGTCGCCGGGATCGATCTCGAGGATCCGTCCGTAGCGCGCGGCCGCCGCCTCCCCGCGGCCGGCCAGGAGCGCGAGGTCCCCGAGGCCGCGCAGGGCCTCGATGTGGTCGGGGACGAGGCCGAGGACGTGCTCGTAGGCGGCGGCCGCCTCCGCGTCGTGGCCCTGCTTCACGTAGACCTCGGCCAGCGAGAGCCAGGGCTGGGGGAACCTCGGGTTCTCGCGGGCGACCTTCTGCAGCACCTCCACCGCCTCCGGCAGGCGGCCGGCGAAGCGCAGGTTGTCGCCGAGGACGATGGCATCCTCGACCGAGAGCTGGCCCTCCTTCTCCAGGCCGCGCAGGGTCTCGATGGCCTGGTCGTGGCGGCCGGCGGCCTCGTAGGCGACGGCGAGCGTGCGGCGGGCCATGAGGAGCCCGGGATCCTCGGCCAGCACGGAGGTCATGTCGCGGATGGCGGCGGCGGGATCGGTGCGAGCGGCCGACATCCCGTGGTTGATGCGGGGCAGCAGCTTCACACCGTCCTTCGGATCGCGGAGGGCGCCGCCGCCCCGGGGCTGGGCGCGGCCGCCGCCGAGATACCCGAGGGCCCCCAGCCGCTCGGCGGTCTCGCCGTCGACCTCGGCCGCCGCCGCCGGGGCGGGCCGGGAGAGCGCGGCCTGCAGCTTGCCTCCGAGCTCCGCGGCCGCGGTCGGATCCTGGCGCGAGCGATCGACGGTCTCCTTGGCGTCGGCCACGAGGTCGTACAGCTCGGGCCGCGGGGCGTCGATGAGCTTGAGCCGCGACGTCCGCAGGGCGTGGAGCGGCGCCCAGCCGAACTCGCGCTCGGGGTAGAGCGTCTCCGCATAGGCGGGGGCGTCGCTCATGTCGCGGCCCTCCAGCGCCGGCCGCAACGACCGGCCCTCGAGGGCCGGCCGGAGAGGGAGCCCCGCGTAATCGAGAAGCGTGGGCAGCACGTCGATCCCGCGGGCGACGGTGGCGGGGACGCGGCCCTTGGCGATGCCGGGGCCGGCCATGATCCAGGGCACCTTCAGCGTGGCGTCGTACACGAACAGGCCGTGCGTGGCCTCGCCGTGCTCGCCCAGGCTCTCGCCGTGGTCCCCGGTGACGAGGACGAGCGTGCTCGCGGCGCGCCCCTGGTCCTCCAGCGCGTGGAGCACCCGCGCGAGCTGGGCGTCCACGAACGCGATCTCGCCGTCGTAGGGCAGGGCGCGGAATCGCTCCGCCATCTCCCCGCGCGGCTCGTAGGGCGCGTGCGGGTCGTAGTAGTGGATCCACAGGAAGAAGGGCGCCCCCGCCGAAGGCGGCGGCGAGAGCAGCCAGCGCAGGACGGCGTCCGTGGTCGCGTCCGCGAAGCGCTCGACATAGGGAGTGCGCCGCCGGTCGCTCCCGCGTGGAAGGTGGTCGTCGTAGGTATCGAAGCCGCGGTCGAAGCCGAACCGGCGGTCGAGCGGAAACCCGGAGACGAACGCGGCCGTGCGATAGCCGGCGGCGCGGAAGTCCTCCGCCGCCGTGGTGACCGACCGGGGCAGCGCGAACCCGCCGTTGTCGCGGAACCCATGGCCGAGCGGCGTCAGGCCGGTCAGGAGACAGGCGTGCGAGGGCCCCGTCAGGGGAGCGTGTGCGATCGCGGTCGGGAAGCGCGCGCCGCGCGCGGCCAGCCCGTCCAGGGTGGGAGTGGCGGCCTCCGCGCGGCCGTAGCACCCGACATGGTCCGCGCGGAGCGTGTCGATGGTGACGAGAAGGACGCTGCGGCGAGGCCCTCCGGCCGGGCTCGCGGCAGGCGCGCTCCCGCGGCACGACGCAAGGAAGAGGCCGAGCGGCAGGAGGGCGGCGGAAGGTCTCATCCGAACCGTTCCGAAAGCGTACAAAAGCCCCGCCTTCCCCTCAAGGGGTTGCGGCAGGCAAGAAATCGTTTGACACGTCTAAAGAGAAAGGTATAGAAAGCGTCAACAGCTATCGTTTACTTACGATTGAGCATCGGGCACGGCCGCCGCTCGGCGCCCCGAGCCCGCTCATCGTTGATCGGTCCGGAACGCGAGGAGGAGAAGATGCGAACTCGGGCCATTCTGGTCCTGCTCCTGGCCACGCTCGGCCTGGCGTCCACCACACGAGCGCAGTCCTTCCTGGGCACCATCCGCGGGACGGTGGTGGATCCACAGGGCGCGCCCGTCGGGGACGCCGCCATCCTCATCGTCGACGAGAGCACGGGCGTCCCGCGCGCGGGGTCGACGGATGCGCAGGGACGCTACGAGGCCGCGAACCTGCGGCCGGGCACCTATCGCGTCGAGGTGACCACGCCCAACTTCAAGAAGTCCGAGAAGACGGGGATCGTCCTGCGCGCGGCCGGGACCGCGCTCGTGGACGTGAAGCTGGAGCTGGGCTCCCGCAACGAGTCGGTCACGGTGACGGCGGAGGCCCTGAACAACATCACCCTCGACAGCGGCGCGATCTCGCGCGGGCTCGACGAGCAGCAGCTCCACGACCTGCCGCGCAGCAGCCGCGACATCCAGTCGTTCCTGCTCCTGAACCCGAACGTCCTCGGCGGCTCCGACGACATCCAGTTCCTCGGCGGGCGCACCTACGGCGTCTCCTACATCCAGGACGGCCAGGCCTCGACCAACGCGATCTTCGGGACGGTCGGCAACTCCGCCCCCGGCCTGGACGCGATCTCGGAGGTCCAGGTCCTCTCCAACTCCTACAGCGCGGAATACGGCGGCCTGGCCGGCGTGCTCGTGACCACCAAGCGCGGCGGCAGCGCCTACCGGGGGACCGGGTTCTACGACTTCAACTCGAACGGCCTGAACGCCCTCACCTACAACCAGAAGCTGGGGCTGAGCGACGACGAGCTGGCCGGCCTGCGCAGCGACCCCAACTCGGACACGCACCAGCACCGCTGGGGCGCGAGCATCGGCGGTCCCATCAAGACCGGCAAGACGTTCTTCTACGCGAACTACGAGGGCTCCAACGAGAAGGCCATCTTCGGCGGCGCCCGCGCGGTGGTGCCCACCGCGGCCATGCGCAACGGGGACTTCAGCGCGACCGCGATCATCCCGCGCGATCCGCTCACCGGCCAGCCCTTCCCGGGCAAGATCATCCCGGCCAACCGCATCACTCCCCAGGCCACGAGCATCATGAACTTCTTCTGGCCGCTGCCGAACCGGGGCACGCAGAGCAACGGCTACGGCATCTACCAGCAGTTCGTCCCGGAGACCCGCAACCGGCAGCGCGCCGACCTGCGCATCGACCACGAGGCCAGCGGCAAGGATTCGATCTTCCTGCGCGGCAGCTACCAGCACTACACTCCGAACGCGATCACGTTCGAGGGTGGCAACGCCCTCACCAACCTCCCGATCCTCGACCGCAACCTCAACACGGCGTCGGCGGTCGCGGGCTGGACGCGAATCATGTCGAGCACGCGCGTGAACGAGCTCCGCATCGGCTACAACTACGACAACGTCGCGCGCCAGAGCACGTTCAACAACGCCCAGCTCACCCAGCAGTTCGGGCTGGAGCTGCCGCCGAACATGCCCGCCGACCGCCGCGGCTTCCCCAACATCCAGTTCACCACGAGCAGCAACCGTCCCGGCAACATCGCGGACCAGGGGCGCGCCGTCGACCGGACGACCACCCAGAACTCCTTCTCCGTCGCCGACAACTTCTCCTGGATCATGGGCGGCCATTCGGTCAAGGCGGGAGCGCTCTGGAACCGCAACCTGGCCCGCGACGGCTTCGGGACGGGCGTGAACTTCGGGGGCCGCTACACGTTCACGGGCGTGAACAGCGGCAACGCCTTCAGCGATTTCCTGCTCGGGCTTCCCTTCCAGACCGTGGACCAGGTGGCGAACCGAGGCCCGATGGACGGCCACTCGGACGACTTCGCCGTCTACGTCCAGGACGACTGGAAGGCCAGCCGCGACCTCACGGTGTACGCCGGGCTGCGCTACGAGATCGTCGGCGTGTGGAAGGAGAAGAACAACCAGCTCGCGAACTTCGTCGTCGATTCCACCGGAGGGTACTGGGTGGTGCCCAACGCGCAGATCGCCGCCCTGCTGCCCCCCGCGGTGATCGCGCTCAACCGCATCAAGACCGCGGACCAGATCGGCGTGGGCGACGGGCTCATCAACACCGACAAGAACAACTTCAGCCCGCGCCTGGGCTTCGCCTACCGCATCGGCGGCAGCGACCGCACGGTGCTGCGGGGCGGGTTCGGCATCTTCCATCCGACCGTCGCCGTCCAGGGCGTGCGCGACCTGCTGGCCACCAACGAGTTCCGGTACGGCATCACCCGGCGCGGCAACACCCTCGCCCACGGGTTCACGACCGGCAACATCCGCCTCGACCCGCAGGACTACGCGAGCGAGGGCGTGGATCCCAACATCAAGAGCCCCGACGTCTACCAATACAACCTCACCCTCGAGCACTCGCTGCCCGGCAACGTCGGCCTGCGCCTGAGCTACATCGGCTCCACGATGCGGCACCTGCTCGTCAACCGGTTCGAGAACAACCTGCCCGCGAGCACCCGGTCCTTCGACCCGGACAACCCGGACGACCTCGCGCGCCTGCCCCTCTACCCGATCGTCAACACCTTCACGAACCTCACCTACAACCTCGGGAGCGGCCAGCTCCATGCCGGACAGATCGAGCTGCAGCGGCGCTGGAGGGGCGGCTTCGCCCTCAACGCCGCCTACACCCTCGCCCACTCGGACGGCAACGCGCCCGACTCCGGCAACAGCAGCCTCGGCGTCATCCAGTACAACTCGTTCGACATCGAGATGGACCGCGGTCCCGATCCCAACGTGGTGAAGCACCGCGTGGTGGCCAACGCCACCTGGGACGTCCCCGTCGGCCGCAACCGCAGGCACGGCGCCAACATGCCGGGCTGGGCCAACGCGCTGTTCGGGGGCTGGACGGTCTCGAGCATCTTCCAGGCCCGCAGCGGCAACAACCTGACGCCGTGGTTCACCGGGTACTACACCACGAGCCCCTGGAACACCGCGCACCCCCTCGACGGCGTGGGCAACTGCTTCGGCGACTGCTGGCGGCCGGACCAGGTCGGCGATCCGCAGTCGGGCGGCTCGCGCGATCACTTCTTCAGCCCGGCCGCCTAT
>JBGPBV010000139.1:0-17764 GCA_041481445.1 Vicinamibacteria bacterium | reverse complement strand
GTAGGTGAAGAGCCCGCCCAGGGTCAGGGAGCCGGCCAGGATCTGGCGCGCGCCCACGTACAGCACGGCCGCCCCCACGATGCCGAGCAGCAGGGTCGAGGCCAGGCTGAGCACGGAGGTCGCGGTCAGCGTCTTCAGGACGTTCTCGAGCAGGCGGGCGACGCCTCCGGCGAACACGGAGGCCTCGCGCGCCTCCGCGTGGTAACCCTTCACGACACGCACGCCGCCCAGCGATTCCGTGAGGCGGCCGGTGACGTCGGCCTGGATCTTCGCCCGCTCGCGGAAGATCGGGCGCAGGGTGCCGAAGGCGCGGAAGAGGACGAACGCGAAGGTCAGCGAGGTCGCCAGCGTGACCGCGGTCATGACGGGGCTGATGCGCAGCATCAGGACGAGGGCGACGGCGGCGGCGAGGAGGCCCCCGATGAACTCGACCAGGCCGGTGCCGACCAGGTTCCGCACCCCCTCGACGTCGCTCATGATGCGGGACACGAGGCTGCCCGTCTTGTTGGCGTCGTAGTACGCGACCGGCAACCGTCCGATGTGGGCCTGGACCTGCTGCCGCAGGTCGGTGATCAGGCGCTGGGCGGCCTTGGACAGGGTCTGGGTGAGAGCGAAGGAGGTCGCGCCCTGGAGGACGGTCGCCCCCACGACCACTCCGAGCAGGGGCAGGAGGAGGTCCACCCGCCGCTTCCCCACCACATCGTCGATGACGTAGCGTGTGCAGGAGGGCAGGACGAGGCCGGCCACGCGGTTGACCGCGATGAGGACCAGGCCGAGGGCGAGCAGGCCGCGCCGAGGCGCGATCAGCGCGCGGAGGTCGGGCCACAGCGCACGCAGGCGCTCCCGCTTCGTGCCCTTCGGTTTCTTGGACGAGCCGTCTTCCTCAGCCATGCGTCTTGATCGTAACCGGCCGGGCACCCTTCTTGCTTCTCCCCAATCCCGACGAGCCAACTTCCAGGAGCCACCTCTCATGCGATTGAAGCCTCTCTCGATCCTCTTCGGCGTCCTCGTCGTGGCCGCCGTGCGTCCGGCCGCCGCCGATACCATATTGACGGGCTCGGTGGGCGGTACCTTCGGAGGCGACGTCGATTCCGGCCAGGCCAGCTACGGCGCCGCCATCGGGTTCATGGGGAACATCTTCGGCGTCGAGGCCGAAGCGACCTACACGCCGCACTTCTTTGGAGGCGGCTCGTCCGGCTCCAGCAACGTGACGACGCTGATGGGCAACCTCGTCCTGGGGGCCGGAGTGGGCAACACCGCGCGCATCTACGCCAGCGGTGGAGTCGGCCTGATGAAATTCCGGGTGACCGGTGTCGGCGAGTTCTTCGACGTCAGCCGCAACGACTTCGGCATGAACGCGGGGGCGGGGCTGATGGTCGGGCTCGGCGGTACCCTCGGCCTGCGCGGCGACGTCCGCTACTTCCGCAACCTGAGCTCGAACGACAACAACCTCCCGTTGGATCTGGGGGGCTTCCACTACTGGCGGGCGGCCGGCGGCCTGACTCTCAAGTTCTAACGCTGCCGCGTCGGGACCCAGGCCGTCGTCCGGCCCCCGATCGTCTCGTGCACGATCGGCTCGTCGCGGGCGGTCACGGCGCCGACGCGCCGCCCCCACCGCGTGTGGAAGAGCCAGGTCCGGGGGAAACGGTCGCTGTCCGCGCCCACCGAAACCGCGCGCGCGATCACGCCGTGCAGGCGCTCGCGCAGCCGGCGCACCTCGGCCGCGGTCAGCGAGGAAGCCGGCCGGCGCGGGCTGAGGCCCGCCTGGTACAGCACCTCGTCCGCCACCCAGTTCCCGACCCCCGCGAACAGCGCCTGGTCGAGCAGGACGGCCTTGAGGGGCGCCTTGCGCCGCGCGAGGTGGGCGGCGAGGTCGCGCGCGGGCGGCAGCCCTTCGAATGGATCGAAGCCGAGGAGCGCGATCGGCGGCTCGCGCGGGGGATCGTCCTGCAACCGGATCCGCCCGAAGCGCCGCGGATCCGTGTATGCGACTCGCCGGCCGTCGCCCGTCACCAGCTCGATCTTCCAGAAGCGCGGCCGCTCGGACTCCCGGCGGTAGTACGAGAACCACCCGGTCATGCCGAAGTGGAACGCCGGCCAGGGCCGCCGGTCGAGCTCGAGCCAGAGGTGCTTGCCGCGCCGCCGCACCGCATCGACGCGGCGGCCGCGCAGCGCGAGGGCGACGGAGCGCGCGCTCCGTCCCGCGTAGACGAGCCTGTCCTCGAGCGCGTGGACGGCGGAGAGGCGGCGGCCCTTCAGCCAGCGCTGGAGCCTTTGGCGCTGGCTCTCGACCTCGGGCAGCTCAGGCATCCGCGCCGCGCGCGGGGACCCGACGCCCTCCCGCGCGCAGCTTCTGCAGCTTCAGGGGCGGGAGGCCGAGGAGGTCGGCCGCGTCCTTGGCGCCGATCTCGACGTCGAGCAGGGCTTGCAGCGCCGTGCGGGCCGCCGCGTCCGCGCGCGCCTGCTCCTTCTGCAGCCGCCTCCGTGCCGCCCAGTGCTGGAGGATCAGGCGCCGTGCCGGAGGGGGCAGGCGGACGTCCTCGATGAAGTCGATCCGGTACGGGTCGTCCACGACCCGGGCCAGCGCGATGCGGAGCTCCTTGCGGGCCTGGCGCAGCGTCCGGCCGCGTCCCTGGCAGCGGCGGACACCCTGGACCGAGGCCACCCACTCGCCCTTCTTCCCGCGACGGTACACGACCTTGTGCTCGGCCACCTCCCGATCCTATCTCGCCCGGCCCCGCGTGCTAATCTCGAACCGGCCATGGCCTCTCACCCGCGGACGGGACGCGTCGCGGCGGCGATCGCGGCCCTCGTCCTCGGCGCGGCCTGCCGGGCCGCCGGGGCCGGCCGCGGAGCGCCCACCGTCGATCGCCTGACCGTACCCGCCGGCTTCCGCGTCACGGTCTTCTCCTCCGCGGTGCCCGGGGCGCGCTCACTGACCCTCGGCACCAAGGGCACCGTGTTCGTCGGCACGCAACAGGGCTCGGTCTACGCGGCCGTGGACCGCGACCACGACGGTGTGGCCGAGCAGGTCGCGACCATCGCGAAGGGGCTCGACATGCCCAACGGCGTCGCCTTCCGCCAGGGCGCGCTCTACGTGGCGGAGGTGAGCCGGGTCCAGCGCTACGACGGGATCGAGGACCGGCTCCAGGACCCGCCCGCGCCCGTCACCGTGATCCAGGGCCTTCCCACGGAGCACCATCACGGGTGGAAGTTCATCGCGTTCGGTCCGGACGACCTCCTCTACGTGCCGGTGGGCGCGCCCTGCAACGTCTGCGAGTCCTCCGATCCGCGGTTCGCGTCCATCCTCCGCTTCCGTCCCGACGGCACTCCCGTGGACACGATGGCGCGCGGCGTGCGGAACACGGTCGGCTTCGACTGGGAGCCGGGGACCGGCGTCCTCTGGTTCACGGACAACGGGCGCGACCTCCTCGGCGACGACCAGCCGCCGGACGAGCTCGACCGCGCGCCGGTGCCCGGCCGCCACTTCGGATTCCCGTCCTGCCACGGCGGCACCATCCCCGACCCCGTGTACGCCAAGGGACGCGACTGCCGCTCCTTCGAGCCGCCCGCCATCACGCTCGGCCCCCACGTGGCCGCCATCGGGATGCGCTTCTACCGGGGCGCGATGTTCCCGCCGGAGTACCGCGGCTCCATCTTCATCGCCGAGCACGGCTCCTGGAACCGCAGCCACAAGGTCGGGTACCGCGTCTCGCTGGTGAGAGTGAAGGACGGCCAGGCCGTCTCCTACCGCCCGTTTGTCGAGGGGTGGCTGCAGGGCGAGGAGGCCTGGGGCCGGCCGGCGGACGTCCTCGAGCTGCCCGACGGGTCACTGCTCGTGTCCGACGAGAAATCGGGCGCGGTCTACCGCATCACGTACGCGCCGCCGTCCTGAGCACGCCGTGTTCCGCGTCGTCTCTGGAATTCCGGGTGAAGGGCGGCCTCGAGGCATGCCTGGGCGAGTCCGAGGACCTCACGCCGGTGGCGGGCTCGTGAAGAAGAGCGCGCCGAGAGGAGGAAGGGTGAGGCTGACCGAGTACGGGCGGCCATGCATGGGGGCGGCCGCGGCCTCCACGCCTCCCAGGTTTCCACGATCGCCGCCCCCATAGCGACAGGCGTCGCTGTTGAGCGCCTCGCGCCAGAAGCCGCCGCGAGGAACGCCGACCCGGTAGCCCTCGCGCGCGACGGGCGTGAAGTTCAGGACGACGAGGACCGCGCCTCCGTCCGCGCCCCCTCGCCGCAGGAAGCTCAGGACGCTGTTCTCCCGGTCGTGGCAGTCCACCCACTGGAACCCGGCCGGCGAGCAGTCGAGGGCATGGAGGGCGGGGCTCTCTCGGTAGAGCCGGTTGAGGTCCTCCACCCACGCCTGCACGCCGGCGTGGAGGTCGATGCCGAGGAGGTGCCAGTCGAGGCTCTTGTCGTGGTCCCATTCGAGGCCCTGGGCGAGCTCGTCCCCCATGAACAGGAGCTTCTTCCCCGGCTGCGCGAACTGCGAGGCCAGGAGCAGGCGCAGGTTCGCGAACCGGTCGCGGCCCTCGCCCGCCATCTTGTCGAGGAGCGAGCGCTTGCCGTGCACGACCTCGTCGTGCGAGAGGGGCAGGACGTAGTTCTCGTTGAAGGCGTACATCCCGCGGAACGTGAGCTTGTCGTGGTGGTACTTCCGATGGATGGGGTCCTCGGCCAGGAAGTCCAGGACGTCGTGCATCCAGCCCATGTCCCACTTCAGCCCGAAGCCCAGGCCGCCCAGGTAGAGCGGGCGCGACACCATCGGCCAGTTCGTGGACTCCTCGGCGATGGTCTGCACGTCCGGGCACTCGCGGTAGACGTGCTGGTTGAGCTGGCGCAGGAACTCCACCGCCTCCAGGTTCTCGCGCCCGCCGTGGGGGTTGGGCACCCACTCGCCCTCCTTGCGCGAGTAGTCGAGGTAGAGCATGGAGGCGACCGCATCCACCCGCAGGCCGTCCGCGTGGTAGGCGTCGAGCCAGTAGAGCGCGCTCGAGGTGAGGAAGCTCTTCACCTCGTGGCGGCCGTAGTTGAAGACGAAGCTGTCCCAATCGGGCTGGTGGCCCTGCCTCCGGTCGGCGTGCTCGTAGAGGTGCGTGCCGTCGAAGTAGGCCAGGCCGTGCTCGTCGGTCGGGAAGTGCGACGGCACCCAGTCGAGGATCACCCCGATGCCGCGCTGGTGGAGGGTGTCGACGAGGAACATCAGGTCCTGGGGCGTGCCGTAGCGGCTGGTGGGGGCGAAGTAGCCGGTGGTCTGGTATCCCCACGATCCGTAGAACGGGTGCTCCGTCAGGGGAAGGAACTCGACGTGCGTGAAGCCCATCCGCTCCACGTAGTCGGCGAGCTGCGGCGCGGCTTCGCGGTAGGTCAGGGAGCGGTTCCCCTCCTCGGGCACGCGGCGCCAGGAGCCGAGGTGGACCTCGTAGATGCTGACGGGGCTGCCGAGCGCGTTGCGCCGCCCGCGGTCGCCCATCCACTCCTCGTCCGACCACTCGTAGGCCAGGTCCCAGACGATCGAGCCGGTGCGCGGGGGCGTCTCCTGGTGGAACGCGTAGGGGTCGGCCTTGTCCACCTCGAATCCCTCGAGGCGCGACCGCAGGTGGTACTTGTAGACCGTCCCCTGACCCAGCCCCGGCCCGAAGCCGTGCCAGATCCCGGAGCCGGCCAGCGGCTGCAGGAAGAACGCGTCCTTCCTCCAGCCGTTGAACTCGCCGATGACGGACACGCTGCGCGCGTTGGGGGCCCAGACCGCGAACTCCACGCCGCCCTTGCCGTCGAGGCTCGCCAGGTGCGATCCGAGCTGGCGGTAGACCCGCGTGTGCGTGCCTTCGTTGAACAGGTGGAGGTCCTGCTCGCCGAAGAGACCGGTCTCGCGGCTGGCCGACGGTGGCAGCGTCAGTGTCCCTCCCGGCGTCAGTCCCTCGCCGGCGGCATGATGACCCAGAGGACGAGGTACACGAGGATGCCCGGGAAGGCGGCGGACATGACGGAGACCACGACGTAGAGGATCCGTACCAGCGTCGGGTCCCAGCCGAGCCACGCCGCCAGCCCGCCGCACACCCCGGCGATCATCCGGTTCCGGCGCGAGCGAGCCAGCGCCATCAGATCCCTACCATACGCGACAGGCGTTCTCGCGGACCATCGGCGCCCCCTTCGCGCAGCGGAACGCCTGCTGGAACTCGGGCATGTTGGACACCACGCCGTTGACGCGGTAGCGGCCGGGGGAGTGCGGATCGGTCTGCGCGCGCAGCTTCGCGCTCTCCTCCCTCTCGTTCTGGCACCAGATCTGGCCCCAGCCGAGGAACAGCCGCTGCTCGGGCGTGAAGCCGTCCCGCAGGGGGACGCTCTGGCCCTTGATCGTGTCCTCGAGGGCCATGTGGGCGATGCGCAGGCCGCCGTTGTCGGCGGTGTTCTCGCCCAGGGTGAGGCGCCCGTTCAGGTGCACGTCGCCGGCCACGGTGAACGCCGTGTACTCGTCCGCGATGCAGGAGGCGCGCTTCTCGAACTCCTTGCCGTCCTCCTCCGTCCACCAGTCGGCCAGGTCGCCGCTGGGCGCGAACTTGCGTCCCTGGTCGTCGAAGCCGTGGGTCAGCTCGTGGCCGATGACGGCGCCGATCCCGCCGAAGTTCACGGCGTCGTCCATCGCCCTCTCGAAGAAGGGAGGCTGGAGGATGCCCGCCGGGAAGTTGATGTTGTTCTGCAGGGGGCTGTAGTAGGCGTTCACGGTCGGCGGCGTCATGCCCCACTCGCTGGGGTCCACCGGCTTGCCGATCTTGGCGAGGTCGCGCGCCTGCTCGAACGCGTTCGTGCGCTCGGCGTTGCCGAGAAGGTCGCCGCGCACGACGCGCACCGACGAGTAGTCGCGCCATCTCTCCGGGTAGCCGATCTTGTTGGCGATGGCGGCCAGCTTGGCCAGGGCCTGCTTCTTGGTCGTCTCCGTCATCCAGGGAAGGGTCTGGATGTCCCGCTTGAGGGCGTCCTCGAGGGCGGCCACCATCTTCGCCGTCCGCTCCTTGCCCTCCGCCCCGAAGGTCTTCTCGACGTAGCGCTGTCCGAGGGCCTCGCCCAGCTGGTCGTCCGTGAGGTCGACGCAGCGCTTCCAGCGCGGCCGCAGCTCCTTGGCCCCGGTGAGGGTCTTGCCGTAGAAGTTGAAGTCCTCGTTCACGAACGCGGCGGGCAGGAGGTCGGCGGCGGCGTGCACGGCGTGCCAGCGCAGGTAGGCCTTCCACTCCTCGAGGCCGCGCTGGCCCACCGCCTCGTTCGCGCCCTTGAAGAAGTCGGGCCAGGTCACGTTGATGTCGTCGAAGGCGGGCGCGCCCGCCGCCGTGAAGTAGGCGTTCCAGTCGATGCCGGGGGCGAGCGCGGCCAGCTCCGGGCGCGTCATCTTGTGGTACAGGTTGGCGGGGTCGCGGCGCTTCACGCGCTCGAGGGCGACCTTGGCCAGGTCCGTCTCGATGGCGAGCACGGTCTGGGCCTCCCTGGCCGCCGTCTCCGGCGAGTCCCCCGAGAGCTCCATCATCTTCTGCACGTGCGCCGGGAAGGCCTTGCGGACGTCGGCGAAGCGCGCTTCGTCCTTGAGGTAGTAGTCGCGGTCGGGCAGGGAGAGCCCGCCCTGGTCCACGGCCGCGATGTTGACCTTGGCGTTCTTGAAGTCGGGCGTCGCCCCGAACCGGAAGAGCCCCTGGACCCCCGAGTTGTGGAGGCGGGCCAGCTCCGCCGCCATCTCCGCCTTCGTCTTGATGGCGGCGATGCGGTCGAGCCGCGGCTTGAGCGCGGCCGCTCCCTTGCCCTCGATGGCCGCCTCGTCCATGCAGGTCGCGTAGTAGTCGCCGATCTCCTGGTCGACCGCGGTGCGCTTGGAGTCGGGCTTGGAGACGCCGTCCAGGATGTCGCGCAGGGTGGCCTGGTTGCGCTCCTGCAGCTCGTCGAACCGGCCGTAGCGGCCACGGTCGGCCGGGACCGGGTTGCTCTTGACCCAGGCTCCGCACGCGAACTGGTAGAAGTCGTCGCAGGGCTGGACGGAGCGGTCCATGGCCGCGGGATCGAAGCCGGGGACCTGCCGCGGCTTTGCCGCATCGGTCGCGTCGTGGCCGGCGGTGGGTGGCGCGGGGCTCTGGGCCCCGGCGCGGACCGCGGCCCAGGGCGCGGCGAAGGTGGCCGCGGCGGCGACGACGAGCACTCTGAAGCGCATCTTGGATTTCTCCCTGTCAATGTGGCGAGTGGGTGAGGCCGTCGGCCCGCGATCCCTCCGCTTCCGCCGAGCGCAGGGGCGGAGGCGGGCCGAAGAGCAGCCGGGCATGGCGCTGGTAGGTCACGTACGCGAGCGCCCAGTCGAACATCACGACGATCCGGTTGCGGAAGCCGATCAGGAAGAAGATGTGGATCCCGAGCCAGGCCATCCAGGCCAGGGCTCCCGAGAGCTTGATGCGCCCGATGTGGGCCACGCCCGCGCGCCGGCCGATGGTCGCGAGCGAGCCCTTGTCGACGTAGCGGAACGGCGTGTAGGGCCGGCCGCCGAGGGCGCGAAGGATGTTGCGGGCGGCGTGGAGGCCCATCTGGTTGGCGGCGGGGGCCACGCCCGGCACGGGCCGGCCGTCCTGCTCGAGCGAGACGAGGTCGCCGGTCACGAGCACTTCCGGGTGACCGGGGACGGCCAGGTCAGGGCTGACCTTGACCCGGCCCGCGCGGTCGACGGGCACGCCGAGGCTGCGTCCCAGGGGCGAGGCCGCCACGCCGGCCGCCCACACGACGGTCCGCGCCGCGATCCTTTCCGCTCCGAGCTGGACGCCGGTGGCATCGACGCCGGTGACCGTCGTCTTGAGGACCACGCGGACTCCGAGGTGCTCGAGCTGGCGCTGCGCCTTCGCGGAGAGGTCGGGCGGATACGGCGGCAGGACGCGGTCCGTTCCCTCCACGAGGATCACCTGGGCGCGGCTCGGATCGATCCGCCGGAACTCGCCGCTCAGCGTGTGGCGGGCGATCTCGGCCAGCGCCCCCGCCATCTCCACGCCCGTCGGTCCCGCCCCCACGACGACGAACGTCAGCCACTTGTCTTGCCGCGCGGGGTCCGTCTCGCGCTCCGCCTCCTCGAAGGCCAGCAGCACGCGCCGCCGGATGTCCACGGCGTCCCGCAGGGTCTTGAGGCCGGGAGCGTGACGGCTCCACTCCTCGTGGCCGAAGTACGAGTGGGTCGCACCGGCGGCGAGGATGAGGTAGTCGTACGCGATCTGCCCGTCGAGGAGGAGGAGGCGGCGGGCGGGGAGGTCGACACCGATGGCCTCGGCCAGGATCACGGTGGCGTTGCCCTGGCGGCGCAGGATCTGGCGCAGCGGCGCCGCGATGTCGGGCGAGGACAGGCCGGCGGTGGCGACCTGGTACAGGAGCGGCTGGAAGACGTGGTGGTTGTGACGGTCGACCAGCGTCACCGCGACGGGCGCGCGGCGGAGGGCGCGCGCGGCCGAGAGCCCCGCGAATCCCCCGCCGACGATCACGACGTGCGGCACCCGCGCTGTCGTCGAATCCATGCCCTTGGACGCCGTGTCCAGACCGGAATTCTAATGCCCCGCTCATTCTTCGGGGCGGAGCCGCGGACATCTTGCCGCGCTCCCGCGCTTGCACGGGCGGCGGCGCGCTGATTAGATTCGGGAATGCTTCGGTTCTGGCGCCGGGACGTCGCGAACGGGCCGACGGGGGACGTGGCCGCCGGCTCGCCGGTGGTGCCGCGGTGGCGGATCGCCGCCTGCGCCCTCTTGATGCTGGTCAACACCGCGGTCTCGGGCCTCCTCCTCCTGCAGCACCACCACGTGGGGGCGGCGGTGAGCGCGGTGGGCCAGGTCTGTGGCGAGGGCGCGCAGAGCGGATGCGAGACGGTCGCCCAGAGCCGGTATGCCGAGGTGCGCGGGATCCCCATCGCCGCCATCGGCCTGGCCTTCTCGGCCTCGCTGGCCGTGCTGCTCCTGCTCGTCACCGGCGCCGGAGGGGAGGCGCGCACGGCGGCGGCACTGCTGGCCTTCGTGGCCCTCGTGGCCGCCCTCGCCGTCGACGCCGTCCTCCTCGGCATCCAGCTCTTCGCGATCAAGGCCTTCTGCCGGCTGTGCCTCCTCACCTACGCGGTGAACGCGCTCGCCCTGGTGCTGGTGCGGCCGATCCAGCGGCGCCTGGCCGTCGTCCGCGAGGGTCTCGGGGACCCTGCCGGCCGCTCCGCCTTCGCCGGATGGGTGATGGCCACCCTGGCCATCGTCACCGCCGTCCTCGCCGGCAGCGTGGCCCTTCGCTACCGCGAGCGCCTGCAGTCCACGGCGATCCTCGGCCTGCCCGCGCCCTCGTCGGCGGCGCCGCTCGGGGGCGCGCCCGCGCCGCCGGCGAGCGGGACCGCCCCCGCGGGCTCGGAGGCCCAGCGCTACCAGGAGGAGGCGCGGGCCGCCCAGGAGCAGGCCCGCCGGCTGCAGGACATCCTCGACGATCCGGCCAAGCTCGACGAGTACCTGACCCAGAAGGCACGGAAGGACTTCGACCAGGGTCCGGTCCGGGCGTTCAACCTCAAGGGCGTGCCCTTCAAGGGCCCGGCGGAGGCGCCGATCCGCGTGGTCGAGTTCTCGGACTTCCTGTGCCCGTACTGCCGGCAGATCGCGGGCGCCTTCGCCGGCTACATCCCGCAGTCCGGCAACCGCGTGGTCGTCTACTTCAAGAACTACCCGCTCGACAACACGTGCAACACGTCGCTCAAGCAGGCCGTCCACACCGGCGCCTGCAACGTGGCCCTGGGCGCGATCTGCGCGAACGACCAGGGCAAGTTCTGGGCCTACCACGACCGCGTGTTCTCCGCGCCCCCCACCAACCCGCAGGTCTCCGACGTCGTGAGCATGGCCCGCGAGGCGGGGCTCGACGCCGGCGCCCTCGAGTCCTGCGTGAACAACCCCGCGACGCGGCAGAGGCTGGGGGCGGAGATCGCCGAGGGCGTGCAGGCGCAGGTGCAGGGCACGCCCACCCTCTTCATCAACGGCAAGAAGCTGCCGCGCCTGAACGATTTCATCCAGACCGTGGACCGCGAGGCCTCGAAGATGGGCCTGCCGCCGCTGCCGTCCCCGAGCGGCGAGGGCTCGCCGCACTGACCTCCCTTCACACCATGCTCGATCGTTTTGGGGTGGCGCGCGCGCTCAGGGAGATCGCCGCCCTGATGGAGGTCGACGGCGCGAATCCGTTCAAGGTCCGGGCCTACGAGCGCGGGGCCCGTTCCCTCGAGGGCATGGCCGAGGACCTCGGGGTCCTCGTGCGCGAGGGGCGGCTGACCTCCGTGCCCGGCATCGGCGACGCGCTGGCGGCCACGATCTCGGAGCTGTTCCTCACCGGCCGCACCTCTTCGCTCGAGAAGCTGCGCGAGCGGCTGCCCGCCGGCCTCGTCGAGCTGAGCCGGGTGCTGAGCCGGCCCAAGATCGCCGCCCTCCACGACGCGCTCGGCATCGGCAGCCTGGCCGACCTCGAGGCGGCCGCGCGCGCGGGACGGGTCCGGGGGATCAAGGGATTCGGCGAGAAGACCGAGCAGAAGATCCTGGCGGACATCGAGGGGCTCCGGACCCGCCGCACCCAGACCCTCCTCCACGAGGCCACGCGCGAGGGCGACGCGCTCCTCGCGCACCTGCGCGCCTCCGCGGCGGTGGGTCGCGCGGAGATCGCGGGCGACCTCCGGCGCCGGCGCGAGACCGTGGACCATCTGGTGGCCGTGGTGGCCACGGAGGCGCCCGACGAAGCGCTCGACCACGCGGAGCGCCATCCGGCCGCGGCCGCCGTCGTCGAGCGGGAGGCCGGACGCGTCCGCCTGCGCCTTCCCGACGGTCTCGACGTCGAGGTGCACACGGCCACCGGCGCGCAGTTCGCCGTCGTCTGGCATCGTCTCACCGGCTCGAGCGAGCACCTGGCCAAGCTGTCCGCCCTCGCCGGGGCCCTGGGACTCGGGTTCGACGAGACGGGCGTCGTCCGCGCGGGCCGGACGGTGGAGGCGCCGGAGGAGGCGGACATCTATCGTGACCTCCGCCTCCCCTTCCTCGAGCCCGAGCTGCGCGAGGACCAGGGCGAGGTCGAAGCCGCCCTGCGTGGCGAGCTGCCCGAGCGCCTCGTCCGGGTCGAGGACGTGCGCGGCCTCGTGCACTGCCACACCCACTACTCGGACGGGAAGGACAGCGTCGAGGAGATGGCGCGCGCCGCGGACGCGCTGGGGATGGAGTACCTGACCATCACCGACCACTCGCCCACGGCGCACTACGCGAACGGGCTCTCCCTCGACCGCCTGGAGCGCCAGTGGGACGAGATCGCGCAGGCCCAGGAGAAGGTGAAGGTCCGATTGCTGCGCGGCACCGAATCGGACATCCTCGCCGACGGGTCCCTCGACTACCCGGATGCCGTCCTCGAGAAGCTCGACGTCATCGTGGCCAGCGTGCACAACCGCCACAAGATGGACGCGGACCAGATGACGCGCCGCATCGTGAGCGCCCTGCGCCGGCCGCAGTTCAAGATCTGGGGTCACGCCCTGGGCCGCTACGTCCTGACCCGGCCGCCGTTCCAGGTGCACATGGAGAAGGTGCTCGACGCCGTGGCCGAGTCGCGCGCGGCCGTCGAGATCAACGGGGACCCGCACCGGCTGGACATGGAGCCGCGCTGGGTCCGGGAGGCCCGCAAGCGCGGGATCCGCTTCGTCGTCTCCACCGACGCCCATTCCGTGAACGCGCTCCGGAACGTGCGCTTTGGCGTGGACATGGCGCGCCGCGGATGGCTCTGCCGGGAGGACGTCCTCAACACCCAAGGGGTGGAGGAGTTCCGCGCGGCGGTGCGTCCGTGAGCCGGGCGCGGCCCCGGATCTTCTTCCTCTCCCCGGCCTCGTCGTCCGGCCTGCGCGCGCGCCTGGTGTTCAACCCGAACGCGGACTTCCCGGTCGCGCGGGCCCTGCGGACGCCGGAGGGCGCTCCCCTGGGCGACGTGTTCTCGTTCCTGAGCGGCCTCTACTTCCGCGGCAAGCTCGGCTACGCGCGGGCGTTCGCCCGGCCCCCGGCCGACGTGCCCGGAGTCGTGGTCATGACCGCGGGCGAAGGGCTGGTCTCGCCGGAGTCCCCGGTCACCCTCGATCGCCTGCGCCGCTGGGCCGCCGTCCCCATCGACGCCGGCGAGGCACGATACCGGCAGCCGCTGGTGCGCGACGCGCGGCTGGTCGACGACGCCGCCGGGCCCGATTGCGAGGTCGTGCTGCTCGGGAGCATCGCCAGCGGCAAGTACGTGGACGTCCTCCTCGACGTCTTCGGCGAGCGGCTGCTGTTCCCGTCCGCGTTCGTGGGGCGGGGCGACATGAGCCGCGGGGGCCTCCTGCTGCGATGCACGGACGACGGGCGCGAGCTCGACTACGCGCCGGTGGCCACCTCCGTGCGCCACGGCGCCCGGCCTCCCCGCCTGCAGCCCCGCCGGCGGCCCCGGCGAGCGGCGTCCTGATGCCGGCCCGGCCCACGCGGCCCACGCGCAATCACCATCCCGCCCGGCACCACCCGGCCCGCGGCGGCGCGAAGAAGGGACCGGCGCGCGGCGCGATCCCGCCCGTCGCGCTGCCGCGCGACACCGACACCGTCGAGGTCCGCCTGGGCGACCGTTCCGTCCGGCTCACGAACCTGCGCAAGCTCTTCTGGCCGGAGCTCGGCATCACCAAGGGCGACCTCATCCAGTACTACGCGGACGTCGCTCCGTACCTCTTGCCCCACGTCCGCGACCGCGCGATGGTGATGAAGCGCTACCCGCACGGGGCGGCGGGCGAGTTCTTCTTCATGAAGCGCGCGCCCTCTCCCCGGCCCGACTGGATCGAGCTGTGCTCGATCGAGCACGAGTCGGGCAACGTCATCGACTTCCCCATGATCCAGGACCTGCCCGCCCTGCTCTGGGTCGTCAACCTCGGCTGCATCGACCTCAACCAGTGGTACGCGCGCTACGACGACGTGGACCGGCCGGACTACGTCCACTTCGACCTCGACCCCGTGAAGGGCCGGGCTCCGGTGCCCTTCGAGCGCGTGCTGGAGACGGCGCGGATGGTGCGCCGCGGCCTCGAGGGGCTGGGGATGCCGTGCTACGCCAAGACCACGGGCTCGCGCGGCATCCACGTCTACGTGCCGATCGTGCGCGGGCCGACCCAGAAGGACGTGTGGGGCTTCGCCAAGCGGTTCGCGGTCGGCCTGGAGTCGGTCGACCCCGCGCTCGTGACCGCGGAGTACCGGATCTCGCACCGGCCGGAGGGGCGGGTCCTCGTGGACTACAACCAGAACGCGTGGGGCCACACGCTGGCTTCGATCTACTCGGTGCGCCCGCACCCCCAGGCCGCCGTCTCCACGCCCGTCACCTGGGACGAGATCGACGAGGGCGTCACGATCGAGCAGTTCACGCTGCGTAACGTCCCCGCCCGGCTGCGCGAGAAGGGCGACCTCTGGGCCCCCGTGGTCGCGCCCAAGGGCCGCTTCCGGCTGGAGAAGTACCTCTAGGCCTCGAGCTTGTAGCGCTTGGCGACGTGCTGGTAGACGGGATCCCAGAAGACGCGATTCACCAGGATGACCAGGGCCACCATCGAGACCAGGCTCAGGGTCACGACCTGGAGGTCACCGGTCTCGTAGGTCGCGCGGTCGAGGGTGGCCCCGATCCCCGGCACCTCGTAGTGCCGCCCGCCCGAGACCACGTATTCGGAGAAGATGATCGCGTTCCATCCGCCGCCCCAGGCGGTCACGCATCCGGTGACCAGGCTCGGGAGGACGGCGGGCACGAACACGCGCCGGAGGTAGTCGCGCCGCCTCAGGCCGAGGGCGTCCGCGGCCTCGTTGAGCTCCTTCGGTATGGCGGCGGCGCCGGAGAGGACGTTGAAGGCCACGTAGAAGAAGGTGCCGGTCAGGATGAGCAGGATGGACGCCGAGTTCATCCCGAGGCGGAGGCGCAGCATGAGCACGGCGATCAGGGGGAAGAAGGCCGTGGCCGGGATGCTGCCCAGGATCTGGAGGAGCGAGAGCACGGCCTGGCGGATCCGGGTGCCTCGGAAGGCCGCGTAGGCGAGCGGGACCGACAGCACGACGGCCAATCCCACCCCCACGGTCACGCGGAGGAAGCTCAGGAACAGCGTCCAAGGGATCTCGCGGGCGAGCGGGCCCAGCGGGCGCTCGAACGCGAACTGCGCGGCGCGCCATCCCGCGTAGGTGACGCCGGCGGCGAACCCGAGCGCGGTCAGGATCGCGAGCATGGCGGACACGGCGCGCGGCACGTCCAGGAGGCGGCTCCAGACCCGGAAGGTCCACTGGGCGAGCGGGGTCATGACACCCCGCGCCAGCCAGTGCACGAGACGGCTGCGGGCCAGCAGGCGTGCCATTCGCGGAACCCGCGGATGGTTGCCCGTCTCGTCCATCTGGAAGCGCTCGGCCCAGGTCGAGAGCGGGCTCCAGACGAGGAGATGCATGCCGACGACGACGACGATCAGGACGAGCAGGGCGAGGAGCATCCGGTCCGTCCGCCCCTCCTCGATCGCCTGGGCGAGGTAGCTGCCCAGGCCCGGGAGCGTGTAGCGGGCGGGCCCGGCGGCGATGATCTCGCTCGCCATCAGGAAGTACCACCCGTTCGACCAGGACAGGATCGAGTTGTAGAGCAGGTTCGGCGCCACCGCGGGCAGGATGAGCCGCGTCCAGAAGAGGGGGCCGCGCAACCCGAACTGCTCGCCGGCCAGCGCGAGGTCCTCCGGGAGCGTGATCAGCGTCTCGTACACGCTGAAGGCGAGGTTCCAGAACATCGACGTGAAGACGAGGAACACCGCCGCCGCCTCCACGCCGAGCGCGGACCCGCGGAAGATCCCGATGAAGACGGCGACCGCGGCCGGGAAGAAGCCGAGGATCGGGACCGACTGAAGGACGTCGAGAGTGGGAAGGATCAGCCGTCGCGCGAACGGCGAGCGCGCGGCCAGCCGGCCGAGGGCCAGGGCCAGCGTGACCGCGAAGAAGTACGCGACCACCAGGCGCGCGAGCGACCGGAGCAGGTAGAGAGGAATGAGGGCCGGGCTCGGATCCAGCTCGGGCGCGTCGAAGGGACGCAGGTGCGACCGCCCGAGCAGGACGATGATGACGAGCACGCCCACGAAGACGAGGAGGCCGACGTCGATGGACAGCAGCGGGCGTGGACGTCGTGAAGTCGACGCGGCCGCGGGCATCGGAGTTCCCGATGCAATGATAACGCCCGTCCGCGCGGGCTCGGCGCGGTCAGCCCGTCAGGGGCGCGTGCCGGAGTCGCAGATGTCCTCCGGCGCGTGGTTGCGATGGGCCGTCGCGAAGGTCAGGACGGCGTTGGGGCTCACGCAATCGCCTTCCAGCACGAAATTGGCGGCGACCACGGTGACGGCGCGCGCGAGCTCCGGGTCGGGCGTGAGCAGCGCGCGCGGATGGCCGCATTCGGGGTCGTTGGGCAGCGCGCGGAACGTGTCGCTGAGGCTGGAGACGACCGCGGGCGACGCGTCGGGCCGGTAGAGCAGCACGATCGCGCCGTGCTCGAGGTTGTGGACCCAGTACGGCCGGGCCACCGCGGTCGTGTAAGCCTGGTAACGCGCCCAGACCGGGTAATGCGGGCCGGACGCCGGCGGGTTGTGCTGGTACGTGATGGCCGTGCCCTCCGCGACGTGGACCCAGCCCTCGTTCGCGACCGCCGACTCCGCCATCGCGCAGGTGCCGCTGTCGACGGGAGGCGGGGTCGGTGCGTTCGTGGACCCAGATCCGCCGCAGCCGGCCCAGAGTGCGACCACCGCGATGACCGAGGTCCGCCTCAGGTTCGTCATGGCGGTCTACTTTACTGCACCCGCCCCGACCCCTATGTCAGTGCCGGAAAGCGTCACAGTGCGTCCCTGTCACACCGAGGGCGCCGGATGGGATCCCCCGCCATGGTGATTCACCTGATCACGCACGCATGAAGGTCCCCTCCGCCGAGGCCATCGTCCAGTTAATGGTGGCCTCGGATCCACGACAAACTGCCTACGCTCTGCTCGAGTTCCTGCTGCACGCCAACGGCGCGCGCACGGGGGCGATCTTCGCGGTCGATGGCGGCGTCCGACTGGTCGTCGGCCACTCGATCGACCAGGACGCGCTCGACTGGACGTCTCCGTCCTGGAGTCGGAGCCAGGGTGCGCTCCGTCAAGGACGCCTGTCCCGGTCCGACGACCGCTCCCTCCTACCCGTCCTCCGCGGTGACCGCTTGATCGCTCTCGTCTATCTCGGTGCCGGCCACGTCGATATGGACAGCGTCGCCGAGCTCTCACCCCTGATCGGCGAGGCGGTCATCCGAGCCGCCCACTCGAAATCACCGGCCTCAGCGACCGTCTCCATCGACAGTTACCTGGGGCACGCGTCGGCGCAGGAGATCGAGCGGCGGAAGCTCTGTCTCCTGTTGGACCGTCACGAGTGGAATGTCGCCCGGGTCGCGCGAGAGCTACAGGTGACACGAACTACGGTCTACAAGCGCCTCGCCTCGCTGGGAATCGCTCGCAAGCGAGTCCCGAAGGGCTCGTTTTCCGCCGTCCGAGGGTCCGAATCGAGTTTCGAGAAGAGCCAGCACTGATCGCAGCCACGAATCGAGAGCCCGGCCCAGGTTTCTTCGAGCCCGGGCCTCTGCCGCAACCCTTCTCGTGAAAGACGCCGCGACGGCGGGACCGCTCCCATCCGCTCCAGCGCGGCCGCGCCGGAGCGGCCACCTTTCAAGCGCGAGGACGTCCGGGCTGGCAGCG
>JBGPBV010000138.1:0-17788 GCA_041481445.1 Vicinamibacteria bacterium | reverse complement strand
GTGCCGTCGGGGGCCAGGGACTGGAGGTATTGCCCGGCCGGGCAGGTGGGGGGCACCGATCTTCGCTGCACGGTGGTATCGCCGGTGACGGCGCTGAACAGGGCGTTGGGGCTGGGCGTCAGCTCCTGGCGGGGCGAGAGGATCGTGTAGTCGCCGGTGCTGCCGCCCGGGCGCACGGCGATCTCCAGCCAGCGCTTGCCGCCGGTAAATGCGGCGCCGAAGTCCAGGCTCACCGTGAACAGCCCGCTCGTGACGGCAACGCCGGGCTTCGTGACGTTGGGGCCGACCTGCGAGCCGCCCGCATCGGCGTCGAAGAGGATGAAAAGGAGGTCGTAGCTGCCGCTGGCGGGGGTACCGGCATTGGTCATACGGCCCTGGTAGGTGAAGGCCGTGCCGAGCGTCCCCTGGGCTTGCGCCGCCGAAGGCGGCACCGCGACCGCGACCAGACACGCAACGGCTCGCCATCGTCTCATCGGATCCCCCAGCACTGCGATGGCGACGAAACGAAGGGAGGCCTGCCGTGCGATGTCACGCTACGCCCCCGGCCCACGGCGGTCAAGCGGCGGCGTCCCCGCCCGATTCGCGACCCCGATCCCCCCATGAGACGATCGGCGCCGAGCAGGAAGGAGGGACTTCGTGAGGGCGCTGGCCGACGCATTGGTGATCGTGGTCGCTCTCGAGCACGTGTGGTTCCTCGTGCTCGAGATGTTCCTGTGGACGAAGCCGCTGGGGCTCCGCACGTTCCGACAGACCGAAGACCGGGCGCGGGCTTCCGCTTCCCTCGCCGCGAACCAGGGGCTCTACAACGGCTTCCTGGCCGCCGGCCTGGCCTGGGGCCTCCTGGCCGCTCCGCCGTTCACGGTCTCGATCAAGGTCTTCTTCCTCGTCTGCGTGATCGTGGCCGGGGCGTTCGGGGCCCTCACCGTCTCCCGGCGCATCCTGATCGTCCAGGCCCTTCCTGCCGTCGTCGCCCTCGGGCTCGTCCTGGCCTCGAGGCCCTGACCGGGAGGACCGGCTACCGAGCCGGCGGGCGCAGCCGCCCGTGGCGTCCCAGGATCTCCCGCAGCCGATCGTGCGGCAGCGCGGGCACGGTGTACCCGCGGAAGCCGGTCATGGTCCGCGCCGCCACCAGCGCGTTGACGATCGCCTCCTCGGTGGCGCCCACGACGGCCTCGAACAGCGGGTCCATGCGGTCGTTCGGGAGCATCGTCAGGGGTACCGTGCCCTCGCTCTCGCCCGCGCGCGGGTTCGCGGTCGAGAAGGCGAGGAACAGGTCGCCCGACCCGTTGCCGGCCACGCTGCCCGTGCGGCCGAGGCCGAGCGCGGCGCGCCGGGCCAGCCGCTCGAGCTGGTGCGGCAGCAGCGGTGCGTCCGTCGCCACCACGATGAGGATCGATCCCATCTCGCCGCCGGTCGGGGCCCCCTCGCGCATCTCCTCCCCCACCGGGATCCCCGCGACCAGGAGCTGATGCCGGCGGCCGTGGTTGGCCTGCACGAGGACGCCGACGGTGTAGCCGCCGTCCGGCTTCGCCAGCACGCGGGAGGCGGTGCCGATCCCGCCCTTGAACCCGTAGCAGACCATGCCGGTGCCGCCGCCGACGTTGCCTTCCGCGACCGGTCCCGAGGCCGCGGTGTCCAGCGCGCTCGCCACGTGCCGGCCGGACGTGCGGATCGTAGATGTCGTTGAGGGGTCCGTCCCAGGTCTCGGCCACGATCGGCAGCGACCAGAACGTCCAGTCTCCGCCCGGCGGGGGCGGCCACCGCCGCGCCGCGTAGCGGATGACGGCATCCCGCACCACGCCCACCGAGTTCGTGTTGGTCAGCACGACGGGCCCTTCGACCAGCCCCGACTCGCGCACCCAGGCGGTGCCGGTCATCTCTCCGTTGCCGTTGAGGGAGAACACGGCCCCGAAACAGGGACGCGTGGCCTCCTCGCCGCGGCCGCGGGGCAGGATCGCGGTGAGCCCCGTGCGCACGGAGTCGCCCTCGATCAGCGTCACCTGCCCCACGGCGACTCCGGGCACGTCCGTGATCGCGTTCCAGGCTCCCGTGCCGCCGAAGGGGAAGGGAACGCCGAGGTCGCGGGCACGCGGAGAGGACGGCTCGGCGGCATGGAGGGCCACGGCGTGACACACGCCGGCCAGCAGAGAGACCAGTGCGGGGTACCGTCCCATGTGGAGCCTCAGCTGCGCGGGCGCTGAGGTCGTCCGCCGTTCTCCATGTCCGCATCCACCATCAGGCGGACGAGGTCACGGAAGGTCACGCTGGGCGTCCAGCCCAGCTTCGTGCGCGCCTTGCCGGGATCGCCGAGCAGCACGTCCACTTCCGCGGGACGGAAGTACTTCGGATCGACCTTCACGTGGTCCTGCCAGTGGAGGCCGACGTGGGAGAAGGCCTCCTCGAGGAACTCCCGCACGGAGTGCGTCTCCCCCGTCGCCACCACGTAGTCGTCGGGCTGCTCCTGCTGCAGCATCCGCCACATGGCGTCCACGTAGTCCCGGGCGTAACCCCAGTCGCGCTTGGCCTCCAGGTTGCCGAGGTGCAGCTCGCGCTCGCGCCCGTGCTTGATCGCCGCCACCGCCATCGTGATCTTGCGGGTCACGAAGTTCTCGCCCCGCCGCGGGCTCTCGTGGTTGAAGAGGATGCCGTTGGAGGCGTGCATCCCGTAGCCCTCGCGGTAGTTCACGGCCATCCAGTGCCCGAACACCTTGGCCGTCCCGTAGGGCGAGCGCGGATGGAACGGCGTCCTCTCGGTCTGGGGGGTCTCCTGGACCAGGCCGTACATCTCGGAGCTGCCCGCCTGGTAGACGCGCGGCTTGAGCTCGAGCTCGCGCACGGCGTCGAGGAGGCGCAGCACTCCGAGCGCGGTCACGCTGGCGGTGTACTCCGGCATCTCGAAGGAGACCTTGACGTGGCTCTGCGCGGCCAGGTTGTAGACCTCGTCCGGGCCGACCTTCTCCAGCGTCCGCATCAGGCTGTTCTGGTCGACGAGGTCGCCGTAGTGCAGGACCAGGTGGTCGCGCACGTGGTCGATGCGCCAGGTGTTGAACGAGCTGCTGCGGCGGACCAGCCCGTGCACCTCGTAACCCTTTTCGAGGAGCAGCTCGGCCAGGTAGCTGCCGTCCTGGCCCGTGATCCCGGTGACGAACGCCTTGCGCGCGCTCAGGGGTGACCTCCCGCCCGTTCGGGCGAAAAGGTCCATTCTAATCCGGGGGGGAAGATGGCCGAGTACGCGGACCCCAGGTGGGTCAGGGAAACTGGAAGGGGAAATGGAAAAGGGATCGCAATCGCCGCTCCGCGCTCTGGCGTCGAGTCCCCGATCGGTCGCACGACCGATCGTTCCCACGGCTTACGTCGCGGCTCCCTCCAAACCGCGGCGTTCACCAGCAGAAGGCCTCGACTCACCCAGTACGGATCCGGTGATGCGATCCCTCGTCGGATCAGCACTAAGCAGGGGGTGTGCCAGGGGAGGCGGAATAGGCCTACCGACTGAAACGTATGGACTTGGGGTCAATGGCCCCCCGGCCGCAAGGAGCCCGATGGTGCATAAACGCAACGACCTGTTATCCGATCCGCAACGCTATCGGCTGGATAAGCCGCCGTGCAGGGCGGGTTCAGCGGGACCGGGAGGGTGCCTGGATCCCGAGCTGCTTCATCTTCCGGTACAGGTTCGTGCGCTCGATGCCCAGCTCTCGCGCGGTGTTGCCGAGGTTGCCGCGGTTGGCGGTCAGCCGGTACAGGATGTATTGGCGCTCGAAGCGCGCCCGGGCCTGGCGCAGCGGAAGCGGCCCCGCCTCGTCTCCCCGCACCCCCGGCATCTGGAGGACGTCCATGACCTCCTGCTGGCCGACGACGTCCTTGGCCACCAGCACCACCAGGCGCTCCATGAGGTTCCTGAGCTCCCGCACGTTGCCCTGCCACGGCATCTGGACGAGGAGGTCGACGGCGCGCGGCGAGAGCCGCTTGGGCTTGACGCCGTTCTCCACGCTGGCCAGGCGCAGGAAGTGCTCGGCCAGCTCGGGGATGTCCTCGCGCCGGGCGCGCAGGGGCGGCACGGCCACGGTGAGCACGTTGATGCGATGGAAGAGGTCCTCGCGGAACGCCCCGCGGACGATCTCCTCCGGCAGGTTCTTGCTGGTGGCGGACACGATGCGCACGTCCACCGGCCGCGGCTCGGCGCTGCCCACCGGGGTCACCACGCCCTCCTGGAGCACGCGCAGGAGCTTGGCCTGGGTCATCAGGCTCATGTCGCCGATCTCGTCGAGGAAGAGGGTGCCCCCGGTGGCGGCCTCGAACTTGCCCTTGCGGTCGGAGACGGCGCCCGTGAAGGAGCCCTTCACGTGCCCGAACATCTCGCTCTCGATGAGCTCGCTGGGGATGGCCGCGCAGTTGAGCTCGATGAACGGCCGCTCCCGGCGCGGGGACAGCGCGTGGATCGCCCCCGCGATCAGCTCCTTGCCCGTTCCGCTCTCCCCCGCGATGAACACGCGGCACTTCGTGGGCGCCGCCATCTCGATGAGCTGGTAGATGCGGCGCATGGCCTCCGACCGGCCCACCATCCCGTAGCGCGACCCGTCCGCCACCTTCTCGAGGTCGGTCTCCCCGCCGGGAAGGGGCGGGTGCAGGATGCGGTCGAGGATCTGGAACAGGCGATCGCGCGAGACCGGCTTCTCGAGGAAATCGGTGGCGCCCACCTTCATGGCCTCCACCGCCTCCGCCACGCTGCCGTGGCCCGAGATCACGACGACGGGGGTGCCGGGGGCCTGGCGTTGGAACTCGCGGAGCACGTCGATGCCGGTGCCGTCGGGAAGCCGCAGGTCCAGGAGCACCGCCGCCGGCCGGTGCTCGGAGAACAGGCGCAGCCCTTCGCGGACGGAGGCCGCGGCCAGGGTCTTGTGCCCGCGCGCCTCGAGGAGCTCGACACAGGTCTCGCGGACGGCGTCATCGTCGTCGATGACCAGGGTCGCCGGGAGGGCCGGCTCCAACATGCCCGCATGCTATCATCGCGTTCTGGAGGGTGGGAGTGATGGCCCGCAATCGGCCCCAGCCGGCCTCACGCGTATCCGCGGCCCGGGTGGCTCTCCTGGCCGCCGCCCTTCTGGGCACCCTCTCCTGCAACGCCTTCAAGCGCACGGCCGGGCCCGAGGAGGCCGCGCTGGTCAACCCGCCGGGCACCGTCTCCGTCACCGTCGAATACACGCAAGTGGTGGAATGCGTGGCGGGATCGCCCCGCTGCGACGACAACGTCGTGTTCTTCGGGAGCTGGATGCAGCCGGGCGGCGAGTTCTTCCTGAAGAAGGAGCCCGGGCGCTACGTCTGGCGCGGCACCGCCACCACCGTGCCCGTCAACTTCCCTCCGCGCGGCGACCCGTACCTCGTGCGCATCTACGATCCGCACATCGTGGGCGGGCCGACGGAAGGGATCACCGCCGATCGGCTCAAGGTGGGCGGCGAGTCGATCACCCAGTTCTACTCGCCGGGCAACCCCTACGAATCGGGGCTCGTCTACGTCGACCAGAACGGGCAGGGCCGCACCCCGTTCTGAGGTCTTTCGCGACCGCCTACCGCCGGATGCTGTGGAGCCGGGCCTGGAACTCCTGCAGGGTCTGGGCCTGGGACGACGTACGGTCGGTGATGTACCGCGAGGCGTCCTTGAGGTGGTCCTCCGTCACCGCGTACTGCTGCTGGGCGAACGCCTCCGCCGCCATCTTGAGGTAGATCCCGGCGATCTTGCTCCGCGTCTTGTCGTCGTCGGGCACCCAGATGAGGGCCTGCCGGTACTGCTCGATCGCGGCCAGCGGCTCCTTCTTCTCGTCGGCGAGGAAGTCGCCGTACCGGGTCAGCGGCTCCGCGGTCTCCTTCTCCTTCTTGCGGCGGATCATCTCCTTGAAGCCCGCCTCCGAGGCGTCCAGGCGGCCGACGCGGCGGCCGAACCGGATGAGCT
The DNA here is from genome assembly GCA_041481445.1 of Vicinamibacteria bacterium. Lineage (GTDB taxonomy): Bacteria > Acidobacteriota > Vicinamibacteria > Fen-336 > Fen-336 > AA29. The sequence continues at coordinate 11,844 of JBGPBV010000138.1, read as the reverse complement.
CGTCCACCGCGGTGGCATCGGCCGGATCGGCCTGCATCGCGAACTGGTAGGCGCGGATGACGCGGTCCACGCTCGTGTCGACGGGAAGCTCGGCCGGCGGAGGGGCCGGCTTCTTGTGCCGCGCCGCCTCGTCCGCGAGGTCGTATTGGTGCGCGGCATGGGGGGCGAGGAGCTGGGCGAGCGCGAGGTGGGGAGCGGCCGCGTCGGGTCGCGCCGCGATCGCCTTCTCGTAGAGCTGGGCCGCCCGGACCTCCTCCATCTTGAACTCGGGCGTCGGCGGCGGCTGCCATCCGCGCGGAAGCGGCGACGGCGCGGGCGGCGGAGTGGGAAGGGGGGCCGATTCGGCCTTCTTCGCCCAGACCCGCCCCTGGTAGTAGAGGGAATCGGGGTCGTCGGGCGACTTCTGCAACTCGGCGAGGGCGGCGTCGAGCTGTCCCGATTCCAGGAGCGACTTGCCCTCCCGGACGGTGCTGGAGAGGCCGCTGTCGCCCCCGCTGGCTCCCGGCAGGTGACGGCAGGCGGCGAAGGCCACGGCGACCCCGACGGACAGGGCGGCCACGACCCACCGGCGACCACTCACGAGGATCCTCCTCCGCCCGCGCCGGCCGTCCTCAGCGCGAGGCTTTCGCTCCTCCCGCCCGCCGCAACCGCTCCACCGCGCGGTTGGCCTTGTCGGCCACGGTCTGGCTGGGATCGTTGATCAGCGGCGTGAGCCGCGGGATCGCGTCCGCATCGCCGAAGCTCGCGATGATGTCGCACAGCGCGGCCCGGATCTCCGCCTCCGGATCGTTGAGGTACGGGTACAGCTCGGGCAGTATCGTCGGCCCCATCTCCAGGAGGTAGCTCCGGCTGCGCGTCCCCACCGTGCGCGAGGGCAGGCTGAGCACGATCGTGTCGAGGAAGGCGCGGTCCCCGAGCAGGGTGAGGGCGAAGCTGTAGGCCAGGCGCAGCTCGTCGTTCTTCTCGCGCTGGTAGTCCTTCTTGAAGGCGGCCAGGCGCGAGGCGTCCGAGATGCGCCCGAGGCCTTCGATGGCCAGCCGCTTGCGCTCGGGATCGGGGTCCTGCACCAGCTCCTGGAACAGGTCCACCTGGGCGGGGTCGCCGATCCGGCTGAGCGCGGCCAGGATGCGGATCCCACCTTCCTTGCGGCGATTGGCCTCGTAGAGCTGCCGCAGGGCCGGACCCGCCTCCTTGACGTGCAGCACGCCGATGGCCTGCATGACCCGGTTCCGCACCGCCGCCGACTCGTCGGAGAGCAGCGGCACCAGCGTCCGGCCGTCCTCGGCGGTGCCGATCTTGCCGATCGCGGTGGCGGCGGCCCCGCGCACCGAGGGCTCCGGGTCCTTGAGGGCCTCGGTGAGCGCGGGCACGACCTCCGTCCCGTTGAGGATGCCGATCGCGAAGGCCGCCTCCTCCCGGATGTCCTTCTCCTCGTCCCGCAGCTCGTTCGCCAGCGCGCGGATCACCGCGGGGTCGACGGGGGTGTAGGGAGGGATGGACGAGCGGTCGTACTCGTCCGAGAACAGCTCGAGGAACCGCCCCACCGGATTGCCGCGGTCGCGGTCCGCGTACATCTCGACCAGCGAGCCGATCGCCTCCTCCCGGATCTGCGCCTCGCCGTCCGAGAGCGAGGTCACCATCGCGGGCACCGCGGAGAGGTCACGCAGCTCGCGCAGCGCGCGCACGACCTCCAGGCGGACCTTGGCGTCCGGGTCGCGCACGAGGGCGGCCAGGGGCGTGACCGCCTCCCGGCGGCGGCTGCGTCCCAGCTCGCCCGCCGCCTCGCGGCGCGTGCTGGCATTGGGACTCTTCAGGTTGGCGACGAGGTCGTCGAAGGAGGGACGGGAAGCCGCGCCAGACACGCCGGCCAGCAGCACGAAGACAAGCGCCGCCAGCCCGGTCCGCTGGATCATCCATCCCCCTCCCCATCTCCGCGCGCGGTGCGGCCCGGCCCGGATTCCGCGCGCCGCAGAGAACGCCCGATGATATCAGAGACTTGCCGAGCGAGCCGCCGGCCTTTTCAGACCTCGGCGAGCACTTGCCGCACGGGCGCGGCCAGGGCGCCGCGGAGGTAGCGGGCGGTGAGGCTGGCGCCGGGAGAGGCGGCCAGCGCCTCCGGCGTGCCCTGGAAGACCAGGTGGCCGCCGTCCGCGCCGCCCTCCGGGCCCAGGTCGACGATCCAGTCCGCCTGCTTGACCACGTCCATGTTGTGCTCGACCACGAGCAGGGTCGCCCCTGCCTCCAGGAGACGGTGGAAGCAGCCGAGCAGCTCGTTGATGTCGCCCAGGTGCAGGCCCGTCGTCGGCTCGTCGAGGACGTAGAGCACGCGCTGCCCGGCCTTGCGCGCGAGATGGGCGGCCAGCTTTATGCGCTGCGCCTCGCCGCCGGAGAGCGTGGTCGCGGACTGGCCGAGGCGCAGGTAGCCCAGGCCGATCTCCTCGAACAGCTTCAGGCGGCGCACCACCGCGGGCTGGCCGGAGAAGAAGTGCACCGCCTCGTGCACGGTCATGTCCAGCACCTGGTTGATCGAGCGGCCGCGGTAGCGCACCTCCAGCACGGGCGGGCGGTACCGCCGGCCCCCGCAGGTCTCGCACACGAGCGACACGTCGGCCAGGAACTGCATGTCCACGCGCACCTGCCCGTCCCCGGCGCAGGTCTCGCAGCGGCCGCCGGGCACGTTGAAGGAGAAGTGGCTGGCGGTGAGGCCGCGGGCCCGGGCGTCGCGCGTGGCCGCGAACAGCTCACGGATGCCGTCGAAGGCCTTCAAGTAGGTCACGGGGTTCGAGCGCGGCGTGCGCCCGATGGGCGACTGGTCGACCACCACGATCTCGTCCACGTAGGACGCGCCCTCGAGGGCGTCGTGCGCGCCCACCGGCCGGTCCCAGCGCCCCTGGCGATGGAGCAGCGCCGCGCAGATCACGTCGGTGACGAGGGTGGACTTGCCGGAGCCGGAGACGCCGGTCACGCAGGTGAGGGCGCCCAGCGGGATCTTGACGTCGATGCCCTTGAGGTTGTGGGCGCGCGCGCCCCGCAGGCTCAAGGCGAGGCCGTTCCCGCGCCGCCGCTTGCTGGGCACCGGTATCTGCAGCTCGCCGCGCAGGTACTTGCCGGTGAGGCTGCGCCCGTCGCGCATCAGCTCCGGGAACGAGCCCGCGAAGACCACGCGGCCGCCCTGCTCGCCCGCCCCCGGCCCCAGATCGATGACGTGGTCGGCGACCTTGATGATCGCGCGGTCGTGCTCCACCACCACCACCGTGTTGCCCTGGTCGCGGAGGGCCTTGAGGACGTCGATCAGGCGGTTGGTGTCCCGCGGGTGCAGGCCGATGGAGGGCTCGTCGAGGACGTAGAGCGTGCCCACCAGGCCGGTGCCCAGCGCGGTGGCCAGCGCGATCCGCTGCGCCTCCCCGCCGGAGAGGGAGGCGAACGGGCGGTCCAGGGTCAGGTAGTCGAGGCCCACGTCCGTGAGGTACTGCAGGCGCCGCTGGAGCTCGTAGAGGACCTTGGCCGCCACCGCGCGGTCCGTCTCCTCGAGCGGGATCGTCTCCACGAAGACGAGGGCCTCGCGGACGGAGAGCGCGCAGACCTCGTCGATGCCCCGCCCTCCCACCCGCACCCCCAGCGCCTCCGGCCGCAGGCGGGTGCCGCGGCAGGCCGGGCAGACCTGGTACCCGCGGTACCGGCTCAGGAAGACCCGCACCTGGACCTTGTACTTCTTGGTCTCGAGCCAGCGGAAGAACCCGACCACGCCCTGGAACTCCTCGTCGCCCTCGAGGACGAGGCGGCGGTGCTCCTCGGGCAGGTCCTTCCAGGGGGTGTCGAGAGACACCCCGCGCCGCCGGGCGAACCGCCGCAGCTCCGCCTGGGCCGTCTTGTAGTGCGGCTTGTTCCAGGGCTCGACCGCGCCCTTGCGCAGCGTGCGCTCCTTGTCCGGGATGACGAGGTCCTGGTCGACCTCGATCAGGTTGCCGAAGCCGTGACAGATCGGGCAGGCCCCGTAGGGGTTGTTGAAGCTGAAGAGGCGCGGCTGGGGCTCCTCGAAGCCGCGGCCGCAGCGCGCGCAGTCGAAGCCCTCGGAGAAGCGCAGCTCGGGGCCGCCCAGGACGCGCACCACCGCGCGTCCCCCGCCCTCGCCGAACGCGGTCTCCAGCGAGTCCACGAGACGGGAGCGGGTGTCCTCCTTCGCGGCCAGGCGGTCCACCAGCACCAGCATCTCGTCGCCGGCGGGAGCCATCGCGGGATCCAGACCCTCGAGGTCGATGACCTGCTCCTCCGCCAGCAGGCGGCGGAAGCCGCGCTTGAGCAGCCGCTCGAAGAGGTCCGCGCGCGGGATGCCCCCCGCGGAGACCGGGAACGCGACCAGCACGCGCGAGTCCTCCGGGAGGCCGAGCAGGCGGTGGGTCACCGTCTCCGCGGTGTCCTTCGTGACCTCGCTCCCACAGGTCGGGCAGACCGTCCGTCCCGCGCGCGCGAACAGGACGCGCAGGTGGTCGTGGATCTCGGTGGAGGTGGCCACGGTGGAGCGCGGGTTGCGCGAGGGCGTGCGCTGCCGGATGGCCACCGCCGGGCAGATCCCGTCGATCCCGTCGACGGCCGGCTTCTCCATGCGCTCCAGGAACTGCCGGGCGTAGGCGGAGAGGCTCTCGACGTAGCGGCGATGGCCCTCGGCGTAGAGGGTGTCGAAGGCGAGGCTGCTCTTGCCCGAGCCGGAGACCCCGGTGACCACGACCAGCTGCCGGGTCGGGATGGAGACGTCGATCCCCTTGAGGTTGTGGACGCGAACGCCGCGCGCGAGGATCGCTTCGGGCATGGACCTCTCGCACCCTGCGCGGCCCTCCGCGCCGGGCACAAAAGCGCAATGATAGCACTCGAGGCGGCCTTCCCCTCGCGGGGGTCAGGCGGCGGAGGGAGGGGCCGTGACCGCGAACACAATGTGCTCGAAGCCGTGGAACTGGACGCGCCGGGTGGGCGCCATCCCGATCCGCGTCGCCACCCGCTGCGAAGGCTCGTTCACCGGCCGGATGAGCGAGATGACCTCCGGGTAGCGCCAGCGCGAGAAGGCGAGGTCGCGCGTCGCGCTCGCCGCCTCCGTCGCGTAGCCATGGCCCCAGAAGGGCCGATGGAGCAGCCAGCCGATCTCGGGGCGCGGCCCGCCCTCGACTTCCTGCATCACGAGCCCGACCTGTCCGATGGGCGTCCCGTCCGCGCGCAGGGTCACCAGCCAGAGCCCATGGCCGTCGCGCCCGTACCGGGCCCGCTGGCGCTCCAGCCAGGCCTGCGCGTCCGCGCGCGTGAAGGTCCTCTCGTAGTACCGGTTGACTTCCGGGTGGGCGAGCATGGTGGCCACGAAGTCGAGGTCGTCCGCGGCCATCTCCCGCAGGGCCAGCCGCGGCGTCTCGGCCCGGAACGGCAAGGAAGAGGCTACTTCTGCTCCTCGAACGCCGAGGAGACCTTCTCCTTCTGCTTGGCGGGCCCCGAAGGCGCGGCCGTCCCGCCCTCCCCCAGCCGCGCCTTGAGCGCCTCCAGGGCGGAGTCGACTTCGGTCTTCTGGCTGATGGCGGACAGCTGCCGGTCCAGGTCCTCGCCCTCGGAGACGGCGATCGTGTCCATCGCCGAGAGCTTGTCCGCCTGCTCCTGGATGGTGCCGGCGGTCTTGTCGAAGACGTTCATCGCGCCGTCGATGTTGTACTCGTCGGTGATGGACTGCATCCGGCGCTGGGCTTCGTTCATGGAGTTGATGGCCTTGAGCTCGCCCAACTGCCGGATCTTGCCCTGGACCCGCTCCTCCTCGATCTTCAGCTTGGTCCGGGCGTTCTCGGCCCGCGCGTGGGAGGCCTTGAAGGTGGCCACGGCGCGCTCGGCGGTGGCGCGCGCCTCCACCTGGAGCTGCAGGGCGCGGCGGGCCAGCTTCTCGTTGCCCTGCTTGAGGGCCTCTTCCGCCTGCCGCTCGAGGTTCTTGATGCGTCCGTTCTGCGCGTCCTGCTCGCGCTTGGCCTTGGTCTCGTACGCGATGGTGGTGGCCGTCGCCTCCCGGAGGGAGCGGAGGTTGTCGAGCATCTCCCGGGTCGACTCCTCGAGCATGGCGACGGGCACCTGGCTCTCCGCCTCGCCGAGGATGGCGTTGAAGACGGCCCGGAAGAAGCGGCCTATGCGCGTGAACATGGATTTGGCCTCCCGGCTGGAGAAAGCCCGGCGAGAATAGCACATGTCCTCGGCTCGGCTGGCCGAGGCTCTGCAGCGGCCAGCCGAGCCGAGTTCCGTTGCCTACTGTGCCGGGCCGGTTGGCGCCGTCGCCCGGCTCTCCGCCACCCGCTCGGCGATGAACCGCTGCGGGTCCTTCAAGAGCAGGTCCGACTTCGGGACCAGCTCCAGCGCCTTCTTGACCTGGGGGTCCCAGGCCATGGACCGGCGGCGCGCCTCGCCCTCGCCGAACACCTGCAGCAGGACCTGCTCGGTGATCTGGTGGGAGATGGCCTCGCGGTTGGCGGTCAGCTCCTCCGGCGTGTAGCGCAGCTTGCGCTTGTCGAGGTAGGCCCGGAAGTCGGCCAGGGTGCGCTCGTCCACCTGGAAGTCGCGCCCGATCAGCCGCACCTTGGCCGCGCTGACCTCGGAGCGCTTGCCGGCGCCGGCGATGTCCGCCGCCCCGCCCGTGTTCTCCGCCGCCGAGAAGCCGCGAGCGAACCCGCCGAAGGCCGACTTCGCGATCAGGTAGGACACGACCTTGTTGGGCGCCTCCAGCTCCACGCAGAAGTCGGGCGTGATGCCGTCGCCGCCGTAGACCTTGCGCCCGGCGTCGGTCAGCTTGGCCTCGCCCGTGCGCGCCTCGTCGCAGGTCTTGCGGTCCTTGGGCGCCACGTAGTCCTCGAAGGCGGTGGACCCGTAGTCGCGCTGGATCGAGCGGCCGGAGGGCGTGTAGTAGCGCGCGGTGGTCAGGGCCAGGGCGTACCCGCGCACGTTGCGCAGGGGCATGATGGTCTGGACCAGGCCCTTGCCGAACGTGGTCTCCCCCACCATCAGCCCGCGGTCGTGGTCCTGGATCGCGCCGGCCACGATCTCGGACGCGCTCGCGCTGTGCTTCGAGGTCAGCACGACCAGGGGCAGGTTGGCGAAGCGGCTCTCCTCCTCGGTCACGTAGCTCGTCTCGTCCCGCTTGCTGCGGCCCCTCGTGAAGACCACCATCTGTCCCTTCTTCAGGAACAGGTTCGAGACCGCGAAGGCCTGGTCGAGCAGGCCGCCCGGGTTGTCACGGATGTCCAGGATGATGGAGGTGGCCCCCTCCTTGGTCAGGGTCCGGAGGGCCTTCTCCAGCTCCTTCTCGCAGTCGCTCGGGTCGCCCGGCCGGCAGGCCGTCGTCTCGTTGAAGTCGGTCAGGCGGATGTAGCCCGTCTTCTTCGAGGCCATGAAGAAGTAGGGGACGGAGTGCAGCGGGATCTCGTCGCGCAGCACCGTGAACTCGAGCGGGGTCTCGTAGCCCTGGCGGACGATCGTGATGTGCACGGGCGTGCCCTTCGGGCCGCGCAGGCGCTTCACCGCGTCGTCGATCGACATCCCGCGCGCGTCCTCGTTCTCGATCTTGCTGATGACGTCGCCGGCGCGGATGCCCAGGCGATGGGCGGGCGTGCCCTCGAAGGGAGCGACCACGGTGATGTTGCCGTCCACCGACTGCACGGTGATGCCGAGGCCGTAGTACGAGCCCTTCTGGCGCTCCTGGAGGGTGTTGTACTCCTTGGGCTCCAGGAAGTTCGAGTGCGGGTCGAGGGTGCGCAGCATCTCGCGGATCGACGAGGAGACGAGCCGGTCGCTCTTGACGTCGTCCGGGTAGTTCTCCTCGACCGCGCTGAGGATCGAGGTGTAGAGGCGGAGGTGATCGGAGAGGCGGCTGTTTCCGGCCAGCACCCGGTTGCCGAAGAAGCCGCCGGCCAGGGTCGACGCCCCCAGGACCGCGATCGTGAAGGCGCCGAGCCTCGTGAGCTTCATGCCTCTAGAACCCCTCCCCCGCGTCACGATGATAGCAGACCTCGCCCTCAGGCCTGCCCGGCGTCCGGACGAGCCCGCCGGGCCCACAGGCCGCGCGCCCAGTAGGCGACGAGGACGGCCACCACGGCCAGCCCCAGGGCCATCACGACGGAGACCCAGTTCAGGGCGAACCAGCCGTCGAAGCGCTCCAGCCAGGCCAGGGCCTCGTCGCCGTAGTACACGCCCATGGCCGCCCAGAAGGCGTAGCGCAGGCCGCGGGCGAGGAGCAGGGTCACGGCCAGCCGCCGGGCGGGAAGGCCGACGACTCCCGCCGCCACCACGAAGATCTTGAACGGCATGGGCGGCGGGAAGAGGGCGGGGATGGCCACGGTGAGGACGCCCCAGCGGCGGAGCGCGTTTTCCGCCCTCACGAAGCGGCCGCGGCCGAAACGCCGCGCCAGCACCGCCTCGCCCCCGCGGCGGCCCACTTCCCACATCACCATGCATCCCACCACCGAGCCCAGCGTGGTCATCGTGGCGTAGAGCCAGGCGCGCCCGGGGTGGATGTGCGAGGAGGTGATGAGGAGGATGTCGTTGATCTCGGGGAAGCTCAGGAAGGACGAGTCGAGGAACGCGATCACGAACATCCCGGGCGCGCCCAGGAGGGGCACGAGCACCGTCTGTACCCAGAGGACGAACTTGTGCATGGGTGGGCCAGGGCCTCAGCCGGCGAGGACGAACTCCTCGCTATCGGGGTCGTGGTCGAAGATCTCGCCGTAGCGCGCCCAGTCCAGGGCGGTGTCGAGCTGCCGCCCGGCCTCGGAGGGCGAGAAGTGCTCCTCGAGGACCTCCAGGAAGCCCTGCTTGGGGACGCGGCCGCCATCCGCCGCGCGCAGGGCGTCGACGATCCGATGGAGGAGCGGCAGCTCCAGCAGCCGGCGCCGGAGGCGCTCCTTGCGCTCGGGGGGCTCCGCCGCCGCCAGCGCGCGCCCCTCGCTGGTCAGCTCGATGTCGCCGGAGGCGATCTTGACCAGGCCGAGCTGCTTGGCCGCCTCCGTGACGGGCAGGAGGTCGTCGAGCTCGTAGCCGAGCGGGCCCCCGAGCTTGTAGAGGTCCTCGCGCCCGCCCGCGGTGTCGCGCAGGTGCTCGAGCAGGCCGAAGACGGTCGCGATCGGCGCGTGCGGCAGCGGCTGCCAGTCGTGGGCGCGCGGGCTCATCTCAGGCCAGGAGCGTGTACATGCGGTTCACGACCTCGCGCACGGCGGGCGCCTCCGGGCGGCGCGGGCGCGGGACGGCGCCCAGGTCGACGGTGTCGGCGACGCGCCCGGGGTTCGCCTTCAGGACCACCACGCGATCCGACATGGCGACCGCCTCCTCGATGCTGTGGGTGACGAGCAGGATGCTCTTGGTCATCACCTCGGGCGAGGCCCAGAGGTCGAGGACCAGGTCGCGCATCGTCCGCGCGGTGAGGACGTCGAGGGCGGAGAACGGCTCGTCCATGCACAGCAGCTCCGGCTCCACCGCCAGCGCGCGCGCCAGCCCCACCAGCTGCTTCATCCCGCGCGAGAGCTCCTTGGGATAGGCGCGCTCGTAGCCGGACAGGCCGACGAGGTCGATGTACTTCTCCGCCTTCTTGAGCCGCTCGTGCACGCCCAGGCCCCGCGCCTCCAGCCCGAGGGCGACGTTGTCGACGACGGTGAGCCAGGGGAAGAGGGCGAAGCTCTGGAAGACCAGGGCCGCGCTCCGGTTCACGCCCAGCAGGAGGCGGTCGCCCAGGAAGACGCGCCCGCGCGTGGGCCGCAGCACGCCGGCCACGATGCGCAGCAGCGTGCTCTTGCCGCAGCCGGAGGGGCCCACCAGGGAAAGGAACTCGCCCTCGTGCACCTCGAGGTCGAGGGGACCCAGGATGCGGATCTTCCGGTCGTAGAGCTGCTCGACCGCGTCCAGGCGCACGAGGACCTTCCGAACGGCCTCGGCGGGGACGGCGGTCGCGTCCATCGGGGCGGCTCCATGCCAGGGTGTACGGAAGTATTCTAGACGAGCGCCCCGGCGAGTAGCGCGAAATGCGCAAGGGGACGCCGCGGACCTCGCCGCCGGCGCCCCCCTGGACCGGCGATCAGAACCGGAGCCGGACTCCGATCGTCGCGCTGGCGCCGTTGAGGTCGAGCTGGTTGAGGTTGAAGTCGTCGTCCATCCGCTTCTTCCCCGCGAACTGGTAGCGACCTTCCGCGGTGAGCGCGAAGTCGTGCCCGAGCGGGATCCGGAGGCCGACCGCGGCATGCCCGCCGAAGGCGATCCCGTCCGACTCGAACGAGTCGTACGAGATGGGCCGGCTGTCCTGGTAGAAGTCGATGAAATCGCCGTATTCCTTGTAGTCGTAGAAGATCGCGTCCGCGCCGACGGTCAGGTACGGCTGCACGGGCGCGAACCGGTCCATGGGCACCAGGCGCAGCGAGGCACCCACGGGCACGAGGGTCAGCTTCAGGGTCTGCCGGATGTCGGTGCCGTCGTCGCGCACGTCGTTGCGGTAGAACGTGTCCTGGGTGCGGTCGTAGACGTCGACGCTGAAGCCCAGCTCGACGTGCTCGGCCACGTTGAAGCTGTACTCCGCCCCGCCGTAGAAGCCGATCCAATCGCTCTTCTGCACCCCCGGACACGCCGACGCCGTGCACTCGTGCCGGCGTGAATCGGGCGTGTAGAGCTGGTTGTCGTCGAGGAAGAGGTCGCTCTCGGCGCGCGGGAAGAACGCGCCCAGCCTCACCTCGAGCCCGCCTGCCCACCCCGCGGCCGGCGACAACGCCACCAGGCCGAGGGTCAACATCGCCGCCGCCGCTCGTGACATGTGCCTCTCCTCGCTCCGGCGCGTCCACGCCGGCGCCTTCTGAGCGCGCCAGGTAGCAGGAAGGATGCCAGAAACAGGGAGCCGCCAACGCATTGAGGCAGGCGCACTTGCCACGGCTGCCCCGCACCGGCGCGTCCTCTTCGGAGGACGCGCCTGCGTCGCTCGAGCCACGCGCCCTGGGCAACTTGGTCTACGATCCGGATCCAGGATGAGACCCGACGGCGGGCGCCTGTACCTGGAAGATTTCGCCGTCGGCCAGACCTACCGGTCGGGGAAGCTCCGCGTGGACGCCGCCGCCATCAAGGCCTTCGCCGCCGCCTACGACCCGCAGCCGTTCCACCTCGACGAGGAGGTGGCGCGTGCGTCCTACTTCGAGGGGCTGGCCGCCAGCGGCTGGCACACCGCCGCCCTGACCATGCGCCTGCTCGTCGAAGGCGAGTTCCGCCCCGCGGGCGGGATCATCGGAGGCTGGGCGGACGAGCTGAAGTGGCCGCGCGCGGTCCGGCCCGGCGACGAGCTCGAGGTCGAGACCGAGGTGCTGGAGGTGCGCTCGTCGCGCCGTCGCCCCGGGCACGGGTTCGTGAAGTGCCGGGCCACCACCCTGAACCAGCGCGGGGAGCCGGTCCAGGTCGTGGTCATGAACGTGCTGGTGGAGGCGCGGCCGGCGGCCCCGGCCAAGGCCATGCGCCCAGCGCATGACGTCTAGAAGAAGATTCTAATCCTCTTCTACGCTTGGCTTGGCTATCCTGTCGGATCGCGATGAGCCAAGCTCCCCCCACCCCCGTCCGCCGGACCCGGCCGGAAGTTGCCGCTTGCGGGATCGGCTTCCTGGCCTCCCGCAAGGGCGTGGCCGAGCGCAAGGTCGTGGGCATGGCCCTCGGCCTGTGCCAGCAGTTCGACCACCGCGGAGCGGCCGGCCACGGCGCCGGCCTCCTCCTCGACATCCCCTGGCCGCTGCTGCTCGACCGCTTCCCCGAGCACACCCGGGCCATCGCCCAGCGCGACGTGGGGCTGGGCATGTTCTTCCTGCCCTTCGACTCCGCCCAGCG
>JBGPBV010000137.1:0-17851 GCA_041481445.1 Vicinamibacteria bacterium | reverse complement strand
TCGCACGAGCAGTCCTTCGCGGAGGCGCTCTCGTATTTCCCTTCTTCCGACGCCTTCGCCCTGGGACCCCACGAGTACCTGGAGCAGCTCCGGAAGATCAAGGCCGCGGTCGCGGTGCCGGTGATCGCCTCCCTGAACGGCTACACCCTCGGGGGATGGCTCGACTACGCCAGGCTCATGCAGGAAGCGGGGGCCGACGCGCTGGAGCTGAACGTCTACCAGCTCGCGACGGACCCGGACGAGAGCGGGGACTCGATCGAGGAGCGGACGATCGAGATGGTGCGCGCGGTGCGGGGGGCGGTGAGGGTACCGCTCGCGGTGAAGCTCTCGCCTTTCTACACGGCCCTGGGCCACTTCACGAGGCGGCTCGACGAGGCGGGAGTGGACGGCCTCGTCCTCTTCAACCGGTTCTACCAGCCCGACATCGACATCGAGGAGCTGCAGGTGCGCCGCGCCGTGTACCTCTCCCACTCCTCGGAGCTGCCCCTCCGCCTCCGCTGGCTGGCCATCATCTCCGGAAGGGTGAAGGCATCGCTGGCGGTCAGCGGGGGCGTGCACACCGTGGTCGACGTGATCCAGTCCGTCATGACCGGCGCCCACGCCGTACAGATCGTCTCCGCGCTCCTGCAACGCGGGCCGGCCTATCTCGCCACCCTGCGTCAGGAGCTCGCGGAGTGGCTCGAGAAGCACGAGTACGAGTCGCTGCGGCAGATGCAGGGCAGCATGAACCTCGCGTCGTGCCCCGACCCGCGGGTCTACGAGCGCGCCAACTACATGCTGATGCTCCAGGGCTGGCGCGCCGGGGACTGACCATCCTCGCCCCCCGGTGGGCAGCGCGCTCATCCGCCGCGAGACGCGTTGACCCTGGTGCGGCCGCGGTGTAGCTTGGCGCGCCTTGACTCGTCGCAAGCGCCTCATCTGGATCATCGTAGCCGCCGTGCTCGTGCTGGGCGCGGGGGCGGCCATCGCGCGCAACCGGAACAAGGCCACGCCCGTCCTCACCGCCCGGGTGGCGACGCAGGACATCGTCTCCAAGGTCACCGCCAACGGCAAGATCCAGGCCGAGAACAAGGTCGAGATGTCGGCGCTCGTGCAGGGCCAGGTCGTGAACCTGGTCCTGCGCGAGGGCGACAAGGTCAGCAAGGGTGACTTCCTCCTCCAGATCGACCGTAACCGCGCGGCGGCGGAGGAGGCCGGCTCCAGCGCGGCCCTCAAGGCCAGCCTGAACGACCGCGACTCCGCCAAGGAGAACATGGCCCAGGCCGAGCGCGATTTCGACCGGGCGCGGCGGAACTACGACGCGCGGATCACGTCCGAGGCCGACTTCCAGCGGGCCCAGTCGGGCCTGGAGACCGCGCGCTCCGCCTTCGAGGCCGCGCAGAACCGCGTGGACCAGATGCGCGCCGGCCTCAGCGCCAACCGCGACACCCTCTCGAAGACCACCGTGCGCGCGCCCATCGACGGGGTCGTGACCACGCTGCGGGTGAAGGCGGGCGAGGTCACGGTCATCGGCACCATGAACAACCCCGGCACCCAGCTCCTCACCGTCTCCGACATGTCGACGGTGGAGGCGGTGCTGATGGTGGACGAGACGGACACCCCGACGGTGCAGGTCGGGCAGAAGGCGCTGCTCAACATCGACGCCTATCCCGGGCGGACGTTCGACGGCCTGGTCACGGAGGTGGGGAACTCGCCGATCCTGAAGGACGACCCGGACCTCCAGGGCCTGACCACCACCTCCGACGCCATCAACTTCAAGGTCAAGGTGAAGGTCCAGGCGCCGCCGCCCAGCATCCGGCCCGGCTTCTCCGTCACCGCCGACATCATCACCGGCGTCAAGGAGAAGGTGGCGGCGGTGCCCCTGGCCGCGGTGATCGTGCGCGACTCGCCCAGGGGCGAGAAGAACGAGGCCGGGAAGCTGAAGACGGAGCAGGGGGTCTACGCGCTGCGCGACGGCAAGGCGGTCTTCGCGTCCATCAAGACCGGGATCACGGGAGAGCTGATGGTCGAGGTGGTCTCCGGGGTCCCGGCGGGCGAGGAGATCGTCACCGGTCCCTTCAAGGCGCTGCGCGAGATCAAGGACGGCGACCGCGTGAAGAAGATGTCGGAGAAGGAGAAGAAGGCCGCCGAAGGGCAGGGCGCGGGGACGTCCTGACCTCCGGCGGAAGCAGCCATGGGCTTCTCCGAGCTGTTCGCCGTCGCCCTCCAGGCGCTGCGCCTGAACAAGCTGCGGTCGGGGCTCACCCTCCTGGGGGTGATCATCGGCGTGATGACCGTGGTCTCCGTCCTCTCCGTCATCAGCGGCCTCAACGACTACGTCCTGAAGACGGTCGTCAACCTCAACCCCGACGTCATCGTCTTCACCAAGTACGGCATCCTCCGCAGCCGGCAGGAGTTCATCATGGCCACCAGGCGCAAGCCGGTGACCATGCGCGACCTGCAGATCGTGAACGCGGAGTGCCGGTCCTGCGCCGCCGTGGGCGCGCAGGGCCAGCAGTTCGCGAACGTGCACCTCGGCCCCCGGAAGCTCTCGAACGTGACCATGACCGGCTACACCGCCAACGTCCTCACCATGCTCAACGTGGACCTCGAGGCGGGCCGCTTCTTCACGCCCCTGGAAGACGAGCACGCGGCGGCGGTGGCCATCATCGGCCACGACATCAAGGACCAGCTCTTCCCGAACCTCGATCCCATCGGCCGCACGGTCTACGTCCACGGCTATCCGCTTCGCGTCATCGGGCTCCAGTCCAAGCTCGGCAACGTGCTGGGACAGAACCGCGACAACGTGATGTTCGTGCCCCTCTCGTTCCTCCAGAAGGTGATGACCTCGGACGACGGGATCGCGATCATGGTGCGTCCGGTCCGCGGCATGAAGGGCCTGGAGGAGACGGAGGGGGAGGTCCGGACGCTGCTGCGCTCCCTCCGGCGGACGCCGTTCCGGGCCGAGGATCCATTCGGCGTGGTCGGCGCGGAAGCCATCCAGTCGTTGTGGCGCTCGATCTCCGCGGCCGCCTTCGCGGTCATGATGCTCATCTCGGGCCTCTCCCTGGTGGTCGGAGGCATCGTGGTCGCCAACATCATGTTCGTCTCGGTGGTGGAGCGCACGGCGGAGATCGGGCTGCGCATGGCCCTGGGGGCGAAGAAGCGCGACATCAAGCGGCAGTTCCTGATGGAGTCGTCGCTCCTGGCCACGCTCGGCGGCGCGGGCGGCGTGCTGGCGGGGGCGCTGGTGGCCCTGGCCGTGAGCCAGATCTTCCCCGCGCAGGTGAAGCCGGGCTTCATCCTCATCGGCCTCGTGACGGCGGCGGTCACCGGCCTCGTGGCCGGCCTGGCCCCCGCGGCCGCCGCGGCCAGGCTCACCCCGGTGGAGGCGCTGCGGTATGAGTGAGGACGCGCGATGAGGGCCTGGGTCCCGTTCGTGCGCGGCTTCGCGGGCAACGTCCGCTTCGCCGCCAGCTCCATCGTCGAGCACAAGCTGCGCTCCATCCTCACCGTCCTGGGGATCGTGGTGGGTGTGACCACGGTGATGGCGATGGTGGCCATCGTCACCGGCTTCAACAACAACATCATCGGCAACCTCCAGACCTTCGGCGCCAACCGCATCGAGATCCGCAAGTACGAGGACCGCTTCGGCCCCGGCGGGCCGAAGAGCGACGAGGAGAGACGCCGGAGGAACCTGACCATCGAGGACGCGGTGGCGCTGCGCGAGGTGCTCCCGGACGCCACGGTGGGGCTGCTGTACGCCTATACCGAGGGCCTCCTCCACATCAAGAACGGGAACCTCGAGGCCAACGGCCCCTACATCGTGGGGAGCGACGAGTTCTATCCCACCACGACCGCGCAGAGCATGGGCCGCGGGCGCTGCTTCACGCCCACGGAGGTGCAGCACCACGCGCTGGTCGCGGTGCTGGGGGGGGAAGTGCAGGAGGCCCTCTTCCCCAACCAGGATCCCATCGGGAAGGACATCACGGTCGAGGGCCTGCGCTACCGCGTCATCGGCGTCCTGGAGAAGAAGGGGGCCCAGTTCGGCTTCTCGCCCGACAACAAGGTGGTCGTGCCCTACGCGGGATTCGAGCGGCAGTTCGCCTTGCGCGCGCAAAGGGACGGCGTGGAGATCAACATCGTGCCCAGGCGGACGGAGGACATGCCGGTGGTGATCGAGAGGGCGGTGGCCGCCCTGCGGGCGCGGCGCCGCGTGCCCTTCAACGAGCCCAACGACTTCGCGGTCGTCACGCCCGACCAGCTCATCTCGCAGTTCCGGGCCATCACGGGCGGCATCACCGGGGCCATGGTCTTCGTGGCCCTCATCTCCCTCGTCATCGGCGGGGTCGGGGTCATGAACATCATGCTGGTCTCGGTCACGCAGAGGACGCGCGAGATCGGCGTGCGGCGCGCCTGCGGCGCCCGCCGGCGCGACGTGGTCGGCCAGTTCCTCGTGGAGGCGGCCACCCTCAGCAGCATCGGGGGCGTGGTCGGAGTGATCCTGGGGCTGCTCATCTCGGTCACCGTGAAGGCGGCCGTGCCCGCGCTGCCCACGGCCATCCCGCTCTGGTCGCCGCTGGTCGGCCTGCTCGTCTCGATGGGGGTCGGTGTCTTCTTCGGCGCCTACCCGGCGGTCAAGGCCTCGCGCCTCGACCCCATCGAGTCGCTGCGCTGGGAATGACGGCAAATGGTCTAAGATCGGCCGGCTCGAAGACCGAACGCGGATGAGTTGCCCGACGGGAGGGCGATCTTGGGCAAGGCCGCCGTCATCGTTGCCCATCCTGGCCACGAGCTCATGGTCTATCACTGGATGGAACGCCACCACCCGATCTACTTCTGTCTCACGGACGGGTCCGGCGGCAACGCGAGATCTCGGATGGCGTCCACTGGCCGCCTGATCGACAAGACGGGCGCGGCGGCGGGGCCCCTCTACGGCCGCTATGCGGACAAGGAAGTCTATCGGCTGCTCCTGGAGGGACGGGCGGACGTGTTCGTGGGGCTGGCGAAGGAGCTGGCGGGCGCGCTGGCGGCGGCGGACGTGGACTGTGTGGCCGGAGATGCGCTCGAGGGCTTCAACCCGGTCCATGACGTCTGTCGCTTCGTCATCGACGGGGCGGTGGCCATGGTGCAGCGGCAGACGGGACGCCTGGTCCGGAACTACGATTTCGTCCTGGACCGTCCTCCCGACGCGTGCCCGGAGCCGTTGCCCGCCGGCCTCTTGCGGCTCTGCCTGGACGAAGCGGCCTTGGAGCGAAAACTCGAAGCCGCGCTCGCGTACCTGGAGCTTCGCGCGGAGGTCCAGGCCGCCGTCGAGCGTTTCGGCCGGCAGGCCTATGCCGTGGAGTGCCTGCGGCCGGCGGCGACGCGAGCGATGATCGCGCGCTTCGAGATGGAGAAGCCGGCCTACGAGCGTTCCGGGCAGATCCGGGTCGGCGAGGGCCGGTACCACGAGGTGATCCGTTTTCGTGAGCACGTGTGGCCGGTGCTGGCCGCGATCGAGGCGGCGGCGTGACGGAGGGGCCGGCGGATTCGGCCGGCGGCCGGCTGGTCCCCTTGCCCCGGCCGGTCATCGCCGACTCGGACGGCGGGACCGCCCTCGCCGACATGGCGAGCTTGCGGTGGCTGGCGCGACGCGTCCTGGGGCAGGACGCCGCCGAGCTGTCGGGCAAGGTGCCCACGCCCTCGCTCGTCCGCGCCCAACTCGAGCGAGAGCCCCCCGCCGCGCGGGAGGCCGTGCGCAGCTATCTGTTGTACTGGATCCGCCATGCGGAGGCGGGCGGCAACTTCGAAGCCAGGACGCGGTGGTTGCGTTGGCTGCCCGGCTCCACCCTCGTGCGCGCCCTCTTCGCGCTCGGCTACGACGGCATCGTCTACCGCCGGGGAGAGGCCATCGTCGGGCACGTCTTCTTCCAGCGCCACCGGAACGCCCTGCACGGCTTCTCCACCGCCGTCGACCAGGCGCTCGAGGGAGACGGTCACTCGGTGGTGATGATCCTGGACTACCTGGCCTACGGCGCGCAGTTGCCCGGCATCACCAGGGCGAGGGTCGGCACCGGGAAGAACAACGCGACCCGCCGGCTGCTGGCCAGGATCAAGAAGCACGAGCGAAGCCTGGGCTGGCAGGTCGGCGACGACGGCTGGGTCGTCTTCTCGCCATGAGGGTCCTCCTCACCAACAACAGCCTGGCCGAGCGCGCCGGCTCCGAGCTCTACGTCCGCGACGTGGCCACGGCGCTGCTCCATCGCGGCCACCGCCCCGTGGCCTTCAGCACCCGTCTGGGCGCGGTCGCCGAGGACCTGCGCCGCGCGACCGTGCCCGTGGTGAGTGATCTCGCGAACCTGGCCGAGCCGCCCGACATCATCCACGGCCAGCACCACCTCGAGACGATGATGGCGCTCCTGCACTTCCCCGGAGTCCCGGCCGCCTACTTCTGCCACGGCTTCCTGCCCTGGGAGGAGGCTCCGCCGCTCTTCCCGCGCGTCCTCCGTTACGTCGCCGTCGACGACACGTGCCGCGACCGCCTGGTCTCCGAATGGGGGATCCCGCCCGCGCGCGTGGACGTCATCCTGAACTTCGTGGACCTTTCACGCTTCCGCCCGCGTGGAAGACTGCCCGTCGAGCCTCGGCGCGCCCTCGTCTTCGGCAACACCGCGGCCGAAGCGACGCAATTGCCCGTGATTCGAGAGGCCTGCCGGGGCAGGGGCATCGCCGTCGACGTCGTGGGCGAGGCCTCCGGGCACGTGCTGGACCGACCGGAGGAGACGCTGCCGTCGTACGACCTGGTGTTCGCCAGGGGCCGCGCCGCGCTCGAGGCCATGGCGGTGGGGGCGGCGGTCGTGGCCTGCGACTGTGTCTACGGCCTGGCCGGGCTCGTCACGTCGGAGAACTTCGAAGCCCTGCGGCGCCTGAACTTCGGCGTGCGCTCCCTCCACCGGAGCATCGAGATCGAGGCCGTGGCCTCGGAGATCGCTCGCTACGATGCCGAGGACGCGGCGCGGGTCTCCGAGCGGGTCCGCTCCCAAGCCGGCCGCGAGCAGGCGGTGGACCGCATCGAGCAGGTCTACGAGCACGTCCTCGGCGCCGCCATGCCGCCGGCGGAAGACGAGCTGAGGGCGGCCGCACGGTACCTCCGGTGGCTCGGTCCCGACGTCAAGACCGGCCATCTCTGGCAGGAGCGGGACTCCCTCGCCGCACGCGTGCGCGAGCTGGAGGCCCTTCTCAAGGCCGCCGATGAATCGCGGGCCCGCGACGCCGCCGAGCATGACCGGCTCTCCAGGGAACACGAGCGGACGACGGAGCTGCGGGACTTGCGAGCCGTCCTCAAGGCACGGGAGGAGACCCTGACGTGGCGGCTGCGGGAGCGGTTCTTCTCGTCGCACGGGCTGCGCCGGCTGTACCGCACACTGCGCCGTCTGCCGCGGGGAGAGACGGCGGGGCCTTCCTCCCCACCGCAGGCAGGACCGGATCCAGCGGCGGGTGCTCCCACGGGCGCGCCTTCCCGGCACGAGGCGACGCCGGAGGCGGATGCGGCGAGCGTGGAGCCGGAGACGGTGCTGCGGGCCAGGTTCGAGTAGGTCGGTCGGACGCTGTTTCGCCGCTCGAGTCACATGGAGGGATCGCGTGCCCTGTTCCAGCCACGGCCGCCGCCGCCTCGCGACAGGTGTGACGGTTCTGCTGCTGGCGCTGCCGCCGGCCGCGCCTGCTCACGAGACGCACAGCGTGAAGGACTACCGCCTCACCATCGGCTGGGGTGAAGAACCCGCCTACAGCGGCTACCGGAACTCGATCGAGGTGGACGTCGCCGACGGCGCCGGCCAGCCGGTCGTGGACCTCGGCGGCGGCTCCCTGAGCGTGGAGGTCTCCTTCGGCGACGAGCGGATGGTGCGGCCCCTGCTGCCCTCGGGCCAGAAGGCGGGCCGCTTTCGAGCCGGGATCGTGCCCACGCGGCCCGGTACCTACACCTTCCACGTCACGGGGACGATCAAGGGCCAGACGATCGAGGCGCGGTCGACCTGCTCCGAACGGACGTTCGACTGCGTGATCGACGCCTCGGAGCTGCAGTTCCCGGCCAGGGACCCGTCGGTCGGAGAGCTCGCGGAGAGCGTGCGCCGCGCGATCCCCCGTACCGACCGCGCGCTGGACGCGGCGACGAGCGCACAACGGGGCGCCATGGTGGCGATCGCGCTGGCCGCGGCGGCGCTGGCCCTCGTCATCGCCCTGCGTGCTCGAAGGGGCAAGCAGGGCGCCTGAGGTGTCTCGCCGGCGCGCCGTGTTCGTGCTCGCGGCGATCCTGGCCGGGCTCGGCCCCCACGAGGCCTGGGCGCACGCGGGTCTTCGATTTGCCAACCCCGCCGCCGGTTCCACCCTCGGCGACACGCCCAGGGTCGTGCAGCTCACGTTCTGGGAGAGGCCGGAGCCGTCGCTGTCCGAGATCCGCGTCCTCGACACCCGGGGCAGCACGTACCAGATCGGCCAGCCGGAGGCCGTGGCCGGCGCGCCCCTCGCTTTGGCCGTACACGTCCGGCCCCTGGACCGGGGCGTCTACACGGTGAGCTGGCGGACGATCTCCGCCATCGACGGTCACGCCACCGCGGGAGCGTTCGCCTTCGGCGTGCGCATGAAGCCCACCGGCGTGGCCTGGGCCTCGGCGCCCCCCGACCCGTCGGCCCTCGAGCTCGAGGTGCTCGCCCGCGGGGTCCTCGCCCTCGGGCTCGTGCTCCTGCTCGGGTCCGCCGCCGCCGCCGCCGGACGATTCGGCGGGGACGGGGCGCGCGACCGCGCTCTGGGCGCCGCCGGATGGGCTCTCGGCGTGGCGGGCCTCGTCCTTCTCGCCGCCGCGCAGAGGCGCAACGCCGGCGCGTCCTATGCCGCGCTGCTCCACACCGCCGTGGGCCGGGCGCTCCTCGGCCGCGCGGCCGCGATCCTCGTGGCGGGGGGCGCACTTCTCGCCGCGCCGTCGGGGGACTCGCCAAGGCGTCGTCGCGCGATGGCGGCGGCCGGCCTGGCCACGCTCGGCGCGATGGCCGTGCACTCCGCCGCCGGTCACGCCGCGGCCGGAGGCCGGCTCGTCGCCGTCGCCGTCGGCGCCCAATGGGTGCACTTCGCGGCGGCCGGCATCTGGATCGGCGGCCTGGCCGCCTTGCTGGCCGGCCTCACCGGCGCGCCTTCGGCCGAGAAGGCGCAGCGGGTGCGGCGCTTCTCGCGGATCGCGGCCGCCGGCCTGCTCGCGGTGGCTCTCACCGGCGCCTGGCGGACCTTCGACGGGATCTCGTCGTGGCGGTCGCTGATCGCGACCGGATACGGCCGCACGGTGATGGCCAAGGCCGCGCTCTTCGCCGCCATCGCCGCCCTGGGCGCGCTCAACCGCTGGCGAAGCGTGCCGGCGGCGGCGGCCAGCCTCGGTCCGTTGCGCCGTGCCGGGGCGGGCGAGCTCGCCCTGGCCGCGGCCGCCCTCGGCGCCGCCGCCCTGCTCGGCGCCCTGCCCCCGCCGGCTTCGGGGTTCACCGCGGCGACCCCGCTCGAGGTCGCCGGGGCCGATTTCGGGACCACGGTGCGCGCGCGGCTGACCGCGGCCTCCGACCAGCCGGGCCCCAATCGCTTCGTCGTCCGAGCCGTGGACTACGACTCGGGAGTCCCGGTGCCGGCCCGGCGCCTGTCCCTGCGGTTCACCGCGCTCGACGATCCCGGCGTCGTGCCGACCGTGCTCCCGCTGGAGCCGGGGCCGGGCGGCTCCTGGGAGGCCTCAGGGGCCAACCTGGCCTTCGACGGCCGCTGGCGCGTGACGGTCGCGGTCGAGCGGGAGCGCGACTCCGTCGAGGTCCCCCTCGAGCTCGAGACCAGGACCCCGCCGCCGCTCGTGTCCGTGGAGCGCGTGCCCGGTCGCGCGCCGCAGTACACGGTCGAGGTGAGGAACGAGGGATACCTGCGGTTCTCTCTCGATCCCGAGCGGGCCGGCCCCAGCCAGCTCTACGTCACCTGCTTCGACGCCGTGGGGGACGACCGGGCGATCGAGCAGATCGTGGTCACCGCCGCCGCCGGGGGCGGACCCGTGCGCGCGCAGCCCGTGCGACGGCTGGCGCCCGACCGGTTCGTGGCCTCGGTCGAGCTGCGGCCGGGCCGTAACACGATCGCGGCGATCGCCCACACGATCGACGGGACGCGCCTGCGCGCCGCCGTGGAGATCGACATCCCCGCCCCCTGATCCGGAGTGAGGTGGCGCACTTGACTTGCCCCGGCGGAAGGCGTATCCCTTTGCCGCCACCACTCCTGAACGGAGTCGCAAGCGGCAGGATTTCGGCGCGGGTTCTTCCCCGAGACGCGGGTTCCCCACCAAAGGCCTGACCGTTCCGCACAGGAGGTTGAGATGGCTCTCCGTCTTTGGCTGCGACACCGCTACCTCACGGGGGCAGCGGCGGCGATCGTGGCCGCGCTCCTCGTCTTCGTCGCCGTCCGCTTGACCAGGCCGGCGCGGGCCACGTCCGGCGGAGATCCGTACAGCGTCCCCCTCATCGTCGACACCAACCCCGATCCCAACATCGTGGAGACGACGATCGTGGCCGACGAGGCGACGGTCGACGTCGGCAACGGCGTGATGGCCAACGTGCAGACGTTCAACGGGCAGCTCCCGGGACCGGCGTTCAACCTCAAGGTCGGCGATACCGTCATCGTCCACTTCAAGAACAACCTCGACCGGCCGACCGGCATCCACTGGCACGGCATCGAGCTCGCCAATGCCAGCGACGGCACGCCGCTCACGCAGA
This sequence comes from Vicinamibacteria bacterium, assembly GCA_041481445.1. GTDB lineage: Bacteria > Acidobacteriota > Vicinamibacteria > Fen-336 > Fen-336 > AA29. Next base: position 7,109 of record JBGPBV010000137.1, on the reverse strand, counting down.
ACCAGGTCGCGCCGGGGGCCAGGTTCCTCTACAAGTTCCGCGTCACGCGCCCGGGGATCTTCTGGTACCACCCCCATCATCACTCGTCGACGAACCAGGTCTTCAAGGGCCTCTATGGGCCCATCGTCGTCACCGACCCGAACGAGGCCGCCCTCCAGGCCGCCGGCGTCATTCCGTCCGCGGCCCAGACCCTGACCCTGGCTCTCAGCGACGTCACCGTGTGCAAGACCCCCGGCGGCAACGACGCGCGCACCTATCCCGCCTCGGCGCCGTGGATCGGCGGCGGGCCGTTGCCCGACCAGGGGACGCCGCCGGTGAGCCTGTGCGAGACGAGCGCCGTGGACGAGGACGGCATGGCGCGGGGCGCGTTCGCCGCCGGCGACATCCCCAACATCCAGCAGAACACCGGCGGGCGCGAGAACGAAGGGCAGACCGTGCTCACCAACGGCAAGAACGTCGGCGGCCGGGCGGGAACCCCCGCCGCCCCGGGGGCGCTCGACGCAGGGGCGGAGACCTACGACGTCCAGGCCGGGCAAGGGCTGCGCCTCCGGCTCGGCAACACCGCCACCATCCGCTTCTTCCGCCTCCGCCTCACCGACGACGCGGGCACGCAGATCCCCCTGGTCAAGATCGGGGGCCAGGGCGGGCTGCTCGACAACGCCGTCACCGAGGGCGGCATCATCGCGGGGTACAACACGAAGATCGATTCCGGAGAGATCCAGCTCGACCCGGGCGACCGCTCCGACGTCGTGGCCGCCATCCCCGCCGCCGCCACCGGCGTCCTCACCCTCTGGACGGAGGACATGCAGCGCACGGGGATGGGGTACTCGAACATCCCGACCGTCCCCGTGGCCCACTTCAGGGTCGTCGGCACCGCGGGCACTCCCTACGCGATCGCGGCCGGCGCGGCCCTGCGCGCGATGACCGGGGATCTCGTGCCCGTCATCGGCGCTCCCACCGGCACCCTCCTCGACCCCAGCACCTTCACCCCGGCCAAGACAGGGATGTCGGCGCAGGACATCCAGCTCCGCAACGGGCCGAACATCGACGGCATATTCGGCTCCCACGACTTCCCGGGGGACTACACGGCGGTCCCGCACGGCGGCTCCGCGCGCTACGCCAAGCTCGGCGATCGGCTCGAGCTGACCGTCACGAACATCAGCGCCGCGCACCATCCGTTCCATCTCCACGGCTTCTCCATCCAGCCCATCAGCCTGACCGACAGCGATCCCGGGGACGGGGACGGCACGAAGCCCCCCTACATCTGGCCCTACCACGAGTTCAAGGACAACGTGGACGTCCCCGCCAAGTACAAGCTCAAGTTCCGCGTGAAGCTCGAGGACCGGCCCCTCATGGACGGGGTGACGCCCGGAGGCGGCCTGGGCCGCTGGGTCTTCCACTGCCACATCTTCTTCCACGCGACGCTGGGGATGATCTCGGAGTTCGACGTGGTGGCGCCGGATGGAAACGAGCGGCCCTACGTCAACGCGGCCGCGACCTCGGTGGCGGTGAACGAGGGTGACGCCGCGACCATGAGCGGGACCTCGCACGACCCGGACGGCGATGCCGTGACGTATTCGGCGTCGGTCGGCACCGTCACCGACGGCGGCGGCGGGAACTGGACCTGGAACTACACCACCACGGACGGGCCCGCCAACAACCAGCTCGTCTACGTCACCGCCACCGACGCCGGGGGCCGCAAGGATCAGGCCTTGTTCGCGCTCAAGGTCGCCAACGTCGCCCCCTCGGTCTCCATCACCAGCCCGACGGCGGGCGCGCACCTCCAGTCCGTCCCCGTGCACCTGACCGCGCCGTTCACGGACCCCGGCACCGGCGACACCCACACCTGCTCGATCAACTGGGGCGACACGACCACGACCGCGGGCACCGTGGCGGAGGCGGCGGGCTCCGGGACGTGCAGCGGCACGCACACGTACACGGCCGGCGGCAACGAGACGATCGTCGTCACCGTCACCGACGACGACGGCGGCGTGGGCTCCGCCTCCGTGACCATCCTCCTCTACGCGTTCCCGAAGCGGGGCGCGTTCGTGATCGGTGATGTGAACAACGTGCCGGGCAACGACGTCACCTTCTTCGACGAGCACTGGCGGAAGAAGAACATCCTGAGCGGCGGCAAGGCGCCGGAGGACTTCGAGGGGTTCGTCCCCCATCCCGGCACGCCCCCCGCGTGCGGCACCACCTGGAAGATCTTCGACCACGACGACCATCACCATTGGTGGGGCGGCGCCGAGCTCGGCCCGGACGACGGGCACGGACACCACGGAGCGGACCACGACGACGACGACGAGCCGGCCACGGTGCCGAAGTACATGGGGGTGCTGGTCTCGAGCTCGATCAAGGAGCTCCACCACCACCACGAAGACATCATCGGCAACACCGTCGCCATCGTGGTGGTCAAGGTCAAGCACTACGACGCCCACGGCCACGACGAGGAGGGCACCGGCAAGGTCGTGGGCACGGTCTGCCCCTGATCGGACTCCCGGCCGCCGAGGCCCCATTTCGATCGTCGGCGCGGGGGCCCTGGGATGTCGGGGCGGCGCCTCAGTCCTTGTCGCCGAGCAGAGCCCTCTTGAGGCCGGCGCTGGCCGGACGGTTCCCCAGCCAGACCCTCAGCAACCCGCGGTAGAGGTCATAGCCAGGGATTGACTGGCCTCTCACCTCGCCGTTCAGGGTCACGACCGTTCCCACATCGGGCAGCCAGTCGACGGTAATGACGTCGCCCTTGTTGCCTTGTCGAAGTGACAGCAGATTCGCGGCCAGCCCGTCGACGCGTTCCGTCAGCACTTGCCGCTCCTCCGGCGAGCTGTTGTCGAAGATGCCATCCTTCAACGCGTCGACGAGGTCCTGCGCCGGGAGGCTCCTCATCAACGTGATGCTGGCCCGCTTGGGACCGGCGAGCGCGAACACCTCCGCCGGCGACCTCCTCTTCGCAGGGAGGTAGAGGCCCGCGACGTACACCTTGAAGAGCAGCCTCTTGCGCAACCCGGCGCCGTTCAGGACCAGCTCGGACGCGCCGAGCTTCGTGCGCTCGTCCAGCTTGATGCCCGCGACATCCGCCGCACTCGCGACGACCGACGTCGAGAGAAGCAACGCCGCACACCGCCACGGTCTCACCCGACCTCCCGTCTCCTCGCGTACAGTATCGACGAGCTCGCGTGGGATACGCGGGCGGCCACCTTGAATCTCGCGCTCGGCCCGCCGACCGTGGCAGGATTGGGCCGCCCCGCCAGAGAGCGGCGAGTCGACCCGACGGCGGCGGCCAACCCGGAGGCCCGAGATGACCCGACGGCTCGTGTTCGGTTCCCTGGCCCTCGCCGTCCTCACGTGCTCGGCCGCTTCTGCCCCGCAGGTGCCTGGCGCCAATGGCCCCCGGAAGGCCTGGTGGAAGGAGGCCGTCGTCTACCAGATCTACCCGCGCAGCTTCCAGGACCGCGACGGCGACGGCGTTGGCGATCTGAAGGGCATCATCTCCCGGCTCGACTACGTGAAGAGCCTGGGGGTCGACGTCGTCTGGCTGAATCCGATCTACGAGTCGCCGAACGACGACAACGGCTACGACATCAGCGACTACCGCTCGATCATGCGGCAGATGGGGTCGATGGCCGACTTCGACGCCATGCTGGCCGGCATGCACCAGCGCGGGATCAAGCTGGTGATGGACCTGGTCGTGAACCACAGCAGCGACGAGCACGCGTGGTTCAAGCAGAGCCGCGCCAGCCGCGACAACCCCTACCGCGACTACTACCACTGGTGGCCGGCCGAGCGGGGCGTGCCCGCGAAGCGCTGGAGCTTCTTCGACGAGGAGGCCAACGCCTGGCGCTACGACGCGGCCACCAACGCCTACTACCTCCACTACTTCAGCCGCAAGCAGCCCGACCTCAACTGGGAGAACCCGAAGCTGCGGCGCGAGGTCTACGACCTGATGAAGTTCTGGTTCGACAAGGGCGTGGACGGCTTCCGCATGGACGTGATCCCGTTCATCTCCAAGGACACGGGCTTCCCGCCGCTGCCCGCGAGCTACGGCGGCAACTACGTGGCGTACTACGCCAAGGGGCCCCACCTCCACGAGTACCTGCAGGAGATGAACCGCGAGGTCTTGAGCAAGTACGACGTGATGACGGTCGGCGAGGGGGCGGGCGTGGCGATCGAAAACGCGCTCGACTTCGTGGACGAGGACCGCAAGGAGCTGCAGACGTTCTTCCACTTCGAGGTGGCCGACTGGGGACGCCGGAAGGGCGACTTCATGTACCCCGACCCCGGCAACCGCAGGCTCCCCGACCTGAAGGACGTCTTCACGCGCTGGGACCGGGTGTTCGAGAACAAGGGCTGGGGCACGGTCTACCTGGGCAACCACGACCAGAGCCGCATGCTGAGCCGCTACGGGAACGACACGCCGCCATATCGCGTGGCGTCGGCAAGGATGCTGCTCACGCTGCTGCTGACCATGCGCGCCACCCCCTACGTCTACTACGGCGACGAGCTCGGGATGGCGAACATCCGCTTCCGCGAGATCGGCGACTACCGCGACCTCCAGACCATCAACTACTACAAGCGGCTCGCACGGGAGGGCGGCGACCTGGCGGGCTTCCTGGCCGCCCAGGCCGAGGTGAGCCGCGACAACGGGCGCACGCCGATGCAGTGGACGGCCGGCGCCAACGCGGGCTTCAGCACGGCGGCGCCCTGGATCCGCGTGAACCCGGACTCCGTGCGCGTCAACGTCGAGGCGGAGGAGAAGCTCCCGGATTCCGTGCTGAGCTACTTCCGGCGCCTGGTGAGACTGCGCAAGTCCGAGCCGGTCCTAGTGTACGGAGCCTACCAGCTGCTCGACCGCGACAACCCGGACGTCTTCGCGTACACGCGGAGCCTGGACGGGCGCCGCCTGATGGTCGCCTTGAGCTTCAGCGCGTCAGGCGGGCGCACCGCGATACCCGCGGGGCAGGCGGCCGGGAAGGTGCTGCTCAACAACCTGGAGGCGTCACCGGTGCAGGCGACGCAGGTCGAGCTCGCGCCCTACCAGGCGGTGGTGCTGGAGCTGAACCGGAAGTAGGACGTTCACTCCGGGCCGATGTGGGCCAGGCGCCGCGACTCGAACTGGTCGAAGAACAGCGTGCCCGCCGCCCCGACCTTCACGCTCAGCGCGCCCAGCCGGCCCTGGTCGACACCGAAGGCGTCGTTGTCGATCCCGGCCAGGGTGGCCACCGACACGTCGTCGATCCAGAGCTCCAGCGCGCCGTCGAGCGCGGCGGGCGCCGTGGCCCGCTGCCAGTCGAACTCCAGGAAATGGGGTCCGTCGGTGATGGGCTTGAAGCCGGTGTCGATGCGGGCCCCGCTGTTGCTGCGCACGCGCGCCTCCACGGAGTAGGCGCCGCCCTGCCGCTTGAGCACGATCGTGACCAGGCGGAAGCCCGATCCCTGGGCGAAGAACAGGCGCGTACGGAAATGGCCGCTGGCCTCGCCGGGGTCGAAGGCGTTGGTGTCGAAGTAGAACCGGACGCGGTACCGGTTCTCCGCGTTTGGCGTGTCGTCCTCGACGAAAAGGGGATTCGTGTCGTTGACGCGGGCCCGCAACCCCCGGCTGGTGCCGGCCATGGCGGATGCGGCGCTGGTCCGCAGGTCGCCGCCGTCGGTGGAGGACGACGACCAATGGACGAGGCTGTCGGAGTCGAAGCCGTCCTCGAAGATGAGGTCCCCGTAGCGCTGGCCGAACACGCCGCCGAGGGTGTCGTTCTGCCCGTCGCCCGCCCAGACGACGATGAAGTCGCCGTCGGGGTCGACGGCGACGGCGGGGAACTTCTGATTGCCCAACGTGTAGGAATTGACGTGGAACTCGGAGGTCACGGCCAGGCCCGACGCCGCGAACCGGCGGGCGAATACGCCGTAGCCGTAGATCTCCTGGGGGAAGCTGTCCCAGGCGACAGTGAAGTTGCCGGCGCCGTCGGCAGCCACCCGGGCATGGAGCTGCTGGAACGTGGTGTAGGTGTTGATCGGGAACTCGGGTCCTTCCGGCGCGCACCCGCTGTCGAGCCGTTGGCCGAAGATCCCATAGGCATCACCGTCCGGGCTCCCCCAGACGACGACGAACTTGCCATTCCCGCCCGCGGCCGCTGCGCCGGAGAGCTGGTTGCCCGCCGTAGTGGAGTTCACACGGAACTCCGCGCCCTGGGGGACCCCGGCCGCGGTGAAGCACCGGCCGAAGATCCCGCCCTGGCTCCCGTCCTGGGACTCGCTCTGCCAGACGACGAGGAAGTTCCCGGCGGGGACGACCGCGACGGAGGGGACCTGCTGGAATCCCGTCGTGTAGGTGTTGACCTGGAATTCGCTTCCTTGCGGGACTCCCGCCGCGTCGAAGCGCTGGCCGAAGAGGTCGATCTGGTCGGCCTGGAAATCGCTCTCCCAGGTGACGACGAAATTGCCGCTCGCATCCATCCCCACCGCCACCGTGTGCTGGTTGTGGCTGGTATAGGTGTTGACGCGGAACTCGCCACCCAGGGGAGCGCCTTGCGCATCGAATCGCTGGGCATAGATCCCCAATGTGAAGTACGCGGCGTCGGGATCCTGGTAGCTCGCCCATGCCACCACGAAGTTGCCGTTGGCGTCGGAAGCAATGGCGGGAGCCAACTGCTGCTGCGTGGTGTAGGTGTTGACCCGGAACTCCGGGCCCTGCGGCACGCCCGCCGCGTTGTAGCGCTGGCCGAAGACACCGGTCAGGTCCCCGTCCTGCCCGGCCTGGCTCGTCCAGACGACGACGAAGTTGCCGCTCCCGTCGGACGCCACGGCCGGGGAGTACTGGCCATCGGTCGTATAGGTGTTGACGTGAAACTCTGGGCCGGCGGCGAGCTGGGCCTGAGCGGCGGAAGCGGACACCAGGGAGAGGACGAGCGCGGGCAGGGGATTCTTCAGCGTGGACTCCTGTGGGGAAGGAAGATCCTGATTGTCACCGGCGGAGCACGAGCGGTCAAGCCGAGGGCCGCTCTTGGAGTCTGCTTTGGAAGATTTGGGGGCTTGGCGCTTGGAGTCATCAGGTATGCGAAGGAGCACGCGGCTTCTGCTCGGAGCGATCGCCCTTCTGGTCCTCGGGCTTGCCAGGG